>CAIOMN010000187.1 GCA_903859415.1 uncultured Methylococcaceae bacterium | reverse complement strand
TGGATGTCGGAAATATCGATTTGGCCGATGCTCATTTGCGGTGAAAATACGTGTCTCATAGTGAGTTTTACTGCGAAGTTTTGTCGAATTGATGGGGTGTTAGTGGGGCAGCTTTCGCTGAGTCTGAGGTTGGTTAAAATAAAGCCTTTTTTATCAATAAGTTGTTTAAATAAGCATGTTTTAAGCCAGAATCAGGATAGTTAATAGTCAGATGTGTATTATATCACAACTTATTGTTTTATATTAGATTATAGATTACCGTTCAGGCACTATCTACTAAACTGGGGATGTATCAAGATACTCCTATCACTTGCCATTTAACCCTGTGCTTAATCCCTCTAATTTTGAATATAAGTCTTTTTAGAAACCTGCTTGTTATCTCAATAAGTTGTAACTAAATACTGTATTATATTTAATAAAGTACGACGTGATTTTCCCGCTTTTAATTTCGGAGCACACACACCATGCAAACCACAATTATCATTGATGACAGCCTGCTTGAACAAGCCGCTAAATTGGCTAATATCGACAATCAAAGCCAAGTCATCGAACTGGCATTACACGAATTTATTCACCATCACCAGCTTCCCAAAAAACACGATATACGTGATTTAGTCGGTAAAGTCAGTATCGCTCCTGATTACGACTATAAAAAAATGCGTATAGGCGAAGAGTGAGTCGTTATCTGGTTGATACCTCAGTATGGATAGATTTTTTCAGGCAACGCAAAACACCTGCAGTTGAAAAACTGTATCAGTTATTAGCTAATACAGACCACTACGGCATAACTGAATGCATCTATCAAGAAATTTTACAGGGCGCTTTACATGAACAGGATTTTCAGTCGCTTGCGGATTATTTAACGTCGCAAACATTTTTTTATCCTAAATATGCGGTAAAATCCTATCGGCAAGCCGCCTATCTTTATTTCGCCTCCCGCCGAAAGGGTATAACTATCCGCAGTACCATAGATTGTTTAATTGCTCAAATTGCAATCGAAAATGATTTGGTTCTATTGCACAACGATAAAGATTTTCTAGATATTGCTAAGATTGCGCCTTCCTTAAAACTATATTCGATATAATCGATATAGAATTAAATCCAAAAATACCTCGTATAATCCCTCTAATCTTGAATATAAGTCATTTTTAAACACCGGCAAGATTAAAGAAATGCTCACTAGACGTCGGTGCTTTTAAATAAATTCATTATTTACCTTGCAGTTTGTATCAATAGGCCTATAGTTATTCATAAGCCTCTTGAGTTGTCGCTGAATTCAATTAATCAACTAATTTTTTACTGTTAAGCAGCGCTCCACCACTCCTGGCCAGTGCTAAGCCATCATAGTTGAGTTTAAACCATCCTATCTCAGCGCTAAGATTAGCTGGCCGAGTGCTGGCACAACCTGGGCTAGCGCTGAGCCGATGCTCGCTAGCCCCTCAATAACCCCAACACTCCTGCACCCGTCCTTTTTCAGCGCTTTGCCAATCTTTTACAGCGCTCAAACAGGTTAGCAAAGCGCTAGATAATCACAGCCCCTATGTTTCTATAACGACGTGGCCCTTAAAAATAGTTTTCCAGCGCTCTAACAGGTTGGGCCAGCGCTCCAATGTATGTTCGTAGCGCTAGGCCATCCCTTTGCACGCATCCAGTGGGCTTTTGCAGCACTTAAGCATAACGTGCAAGCACTTCAACCTATTTCTCACATCGATCAAAAGTCATTATTGACAGCCTGCAATGACGGCCTAGTGCTCAAAATGCTTGCTCAATCAGTACTCCAGACTGGGCCAGTCATTCATCGTTCCGGCTAGTTGCATAGCAAAGTGAGCGAAATGCTAAAAAATTATTCCAGACCACCTTTTACAATCTGCATACCCTCTAAGATAAATTTTTAAAATAGAACCCAGCTTAAAATAGCTATTAAACTTATCCACAGAATCTGTGGATAAGTCTGTGTATTAGTTATTGAGTAACTCTCTAACTGCATAATTTTTCTTAAATTTAGTTAGATTGTGTAATAGTTATACAACACACTTACCTAATTAACAATCAATGACTTACGATTCATTTGTGGGCATTTATGAGGTATCGGTAAGGTTGGTTATCGTATCTTATTTGTCAAGAGGCGTTTGTGGGTAAGTGATAAAAAAAAGATCAAATTTATAGACCACAGAAAATTAAAACTTCTTCGCATTATTTCATCAATAATAGGGGTTATATAGCAATGCCTGGATAACTGGAATCTTAGTAAATTCGCATCTCTGTAGAACGTAAATCAAACAAATTCAAGTTACAATTGCCACTGTTATTAAGTTAATGACCCGGCAATGCTATATAATATGTGATAATTTCTTAACTCGACTTTTTTGTTACTCCTTATCCTTAAATTACTGTCTCAACTTAACTTTAAGGATCTACGACTAAAAATTCATAGGCACTGGCTTGGTGTTCAACACTCGCATGGTGCTATTTCCAAAGCCCTAACGAAGAACACACTCCTATAAGTAAATAATGAGAGATAATATCATTACGTGATAGCTTATTGAGAACACTAAAAGCTAAACTCTATCGGAAAAAGTAAAACAAGGAAAAAATGAACGATTTTATTCATCTGTTAACTCAACCACAAACAATATATGTGTTTGTCTCAATTATCATTTTTGTCTTCCTGATCCCTTTATACCAATCTTTATTTGGCATTATTCACAGGGTCAATTCCGAAATTTCTTCTGCTATTAAACTTGTCAAGCAAATAAGCACAACGTCAGAATATCAGAAATTTTTCGATAATTTTGACGATTTGGACAATAAGGTATCTTCAATTAATGGCTTAGGCAAAATATGGCACAAATTTACAGAAAGTCTTTATTTTAGTGCAAATAATCGAAAGGTTTACGTGTCTCATAGGCCAGGGTATAACTTTAATCGGGATTCACTTCTTGGTACTCGGTTTAATTTAAATCAATATCTCGCGTTTCCAAATTATCTTATCGGTATTGGGTTAACTTTCACGTTTATTGGCCTTGCTGCCGCATTGCATGTAGCACAAGAAGGTTTAGCTAATGGAAGTGGACAACAAGCGTTAAAAGATCTCCTAGCGGTAGCTTCTATAAAGTTTATCAGCTCAATCGCCGGTATTATCTGTAGTATTTTGTTGTCGTTTATTCAGCGTGTGAAACTCAAAAAAGTACATAGCTTGACCCACGAATTTTGCGAACTTTTAGAAGGATTGACTGAGTATAAATCTACTGAAAAGCTACTTCATGAAAATGTACTAGAACAACAAAAACATACGTTAGCATTAAATGATATGGCTAACAATATTGCAACCGGGATTGGAGAGGTGCTTAGCAATCAATTACCAACCAGCGTTGCAAACGCATTGGAGCCATTAGCGGAAGAAATCAGAGCCTTGGTTCAGAAATTCACTGGAAGCAATGAAGATGCCTTGGAAAAAGTACTTCAGGAGTTTATATCTCAACTAAGAAAGAGCTCTGCTGATGATATGCAAGCTTTGATAGGCAGCGTGAAAACATTAAAAGAATCGCTTGATGGTTTAGTGTCGAAAATGCAGTCCACAAGCGATAGTTTTGGCTCTGAAACCAAAACATCAACAGAAAGGTTAGTATCGATGCTAGAGCAATTTGTTGATACGTTTGCACCGATTCAGCAGGGAATAGCCCAGTTTAGCACTACACTTATCTCACTAGAATCTATAGCAACTAAAATTGAAAATGCTGGCGCTAAAATTGGTGGCTCAGCCAATGAAAATGAAATCAGCGCGGGCAAATTTGGAAGTGCAATTGAGGAAATCTCCCAAAACTTGGCACCACTACAGGCACTTACCGAGAATTTAACAAAAGCGTTACTAAAAGTTAGTGAAACTGCTATTCAACTAAATAATGCTGGGGGAACTATTTCTTTAGCCGCTGGTGATTTTAAAACTTCGGCGCATTCGATAGAGCAAGCAGGGAATATTTTTAATCAAAAGGTTCAAACGTTTTCAAATGTTGCAGATGGAATTGCTGGAACAATTAATTCATTGGAAGCAGCTTCTGATAATGTGACCCGTGCTGCAGGCCCATTATCTAAAGCAGCAAGCGAGTTCTCTTTAGCAATTAGCGTTATTAAGGAAACAGAAGCTAAAATGCAACAAAATCAGAAAGAATTAACAACTCTGCTCAGCAATCTTGAAAAATATACAAACACCATACCTAATTTATGGAACCAATACGAATCGAGGTTTAATAAGGTTGATGACGACCTATCCAAAGCGTTTCGCGAACTCACAAAAGGTAGTCAGGAATTTAGCTCAAGCATTCAGATTTTCGTAACACAATTGGATGAGCAATTTAGTAAAGCAATTACTGGCTTGAGTGGCGCCATCCAGGAACTCACAGAGGAACGTGAGCAATCTAATGTCAACCGAAGATAAATCAGGGTAGTCGATGCACCAGGAATCCAGCAGCATAGAGAACCATGATGAAAGTTATTTCGCATCTTTCACCGATATGTTGGTCGGCATCATTTTCATCTTTATAATTTTGCTAATGATTGTAGCCAATAATTTTCAAGAGGCCACGGATGCAGTTACAAAAATTAACGAATCGCGAGACAAGGTTTTACGTGAAATTGAAAAGTCTCTTAAAGAATCAGGGGTACAGGTAACAATCGACATTGAACAAGGCGTTCTTCGATTGCCAGAGGATATCCTGTTTGAATTTGGCAGGTACGAAGTTAATGATAAGGGCAAGAAGGCATTGAAAACTTTGTCGGATGTGTTGGGGAAGTTTTTACCTTGTATATCCATTGTAGATAACCAATCTCACCAAGATTCATGTACTAAATTGAACTTAGCTAGCAAGGATGGTTTAGATGCCGTTTTTATTGAGGGTCATACTGATTCAGTAGGCACACATGAGCACAACTGGGAACTTTCTGCAAAACGAGCAATTTCTGTATTTCGTGAAATTACAGAGTCAAGTCCCTTTCTAAACGAAGGATTAAAAAATAAAAATGGTGTACCTGTATTAAATGTTAGCGGTTATGAAGCAAGACGTCCAATTACAACTATACCTGAAAACTTTCATCTCAATCGGCGCATTGAATTAAGATTTATTATGCGCTCACCAACACCCGAAGACGTTAAGAAATTAAAAGATGCAGTTGGAAAATAACAAAGCACTAACGAAAGGTGAAATCAAACTATTTCACCATAGTATGAAGCTAAACGCTCCATTGCTACCTATGCCTGTCATTATTAAAACGGTTGAAAACATTTCGCTTCAACTATCAGTTACACCGAAAACTCCTTCAAAATTTGAACTAGATTTAACTTACCAAAAATTTATTAAAGCTTTAAACTCAAATCAATGGGAGATTATCAATGCTAGGGATTGGAAATTTGCGCCTTACGTGTTTTGGTATGATATTGAAAAGTTAGGCGCAAAAAATGAGTTTATTAACAAGTACTTTAACTGGTTAAAAGCTCAACATTTGAAAAGCCATTGGCGGCGGTTGATTTACGTCTATTTGAGAGACTTTAACTATAGAACCGAATACCCTTCTACATTTAAAACTATTGCCAACGCCATTAAATATGCACTTAAGCAACCTGAGCTTAAGTTTGGTTTGGAAATATGGGGAAACAGACACAATAAGGCTGGTTTATTTATTGATAATTTTGACCTTTCGAAAGTGACTACATTATTTACTGTTGAAGCAAAAAGCGATTGGAGTCAGTTTTCTGATATCACTGGACTAACTGGTGAATTAAGTATAAGTGGCTACGCTGATGCTGTCGGTATAGAGTTATTGAAGCAACTGACGCTCAACCCAAAAAAAGAATTGATAGAAGCTGTTAAATTCTATCATTTTAACGATCAACAATTACGTTTTACAGATAGGCGAGTTGATGTCATTACGGCATTACTATCACCTTGGAAAAACAATACTAGCTTCAAAAATGATGAACTACGTAAGGAAGTAAAAAACTTATTAATAAGGCATTTTAAAGACCCTCGTATGCCGAACAACAGAGAAAACGGATGGCGATTTGTAGATGAAGACTCTTTAAAGTTATTTTTCAGGTGGATGATCAGTGAAAGCTTAGAGCAGTTTTTTTCTATTATTGATTCCATGGCGTTAGAACATCAATGGAAATATCGTAGAGCTTTTTGGAAGGCGTATGATGACAAAAAGCATTTAGATGAAGCCTGGGTAGCTTTTGGGCCAGAAGCAAAATTTTATGCTAGACGACTGTATGGGGCCAATTTCTCAGCAGGTGAGTTAGAAGGTGGAAACCACTCAACTCAAAGCGTCCTAATTGTAAGAATCAGGGATTTGATTATCGTTGAATGGAGCCATAACGGCAAATGCCGTGCATGGAAAAGCCACGACCAATACTGTCCGTCGACCTATTTGCCTAAGTATTATGCTCATGCTCTAAAAAGAGCATCAAGACAAATTGTTCCAACTCATCAACAAGACGGAATTAGTCACCAGCAAAGCGAAACTTATAGCTGGCAAAGAAAGTTAGCTAATTTCATATATGACGAAACAGGCATAAGGATGCTAGACCGTGATTTTCGGATTTAATAAGAAGAAACCAATAAAAGATTTGCTTTGTGCTGATGAATTTAATTCTGAAGAATGCTGGCGCGTCCGTTTCCAACTAATGTCTAAAGAATTACCTAAGCCATTAAACGAATGGGGTGAATCAACTCATAAGGGTTGTATCTGGCTGCTCAACATCTTAAACATGGATGATAAGGGCATCATTCAGAAGACAGAAACATCAATTGAACTTCCTTTCTCATTTTTAATGAATGAACTGAATGGCCAAGAAGGTTACTTACAAAAAATACTAAATCTACCTGAGATATTTGATGGCGGTATTCATTTGGAAAGTCACGGTTTACTACATCAAAACGAATACAAATTAAGCTACAAGTGGATTAATGGTAGTGGAAGAGCCATTACCCAGTGTCAACGAACCTCTGGTTTTCTAACTATTGGCGAAAAGAAACACACACTTCCCTATCATGCTTGGAAGTTAGCGGAGAGCTTGGATTTATTACAAACAGAAATCAATCATACTGAGTCGACTCAAGCTAGATTAAAACAACTAGCTCAGTTTGAAATCATCAAAAGCTTATTACCAGATGCTGAAAAACATAAATTCTCTGCATCATCTGACCTAGCTAGCTTAAAGCTTTTTTATGCAAATGCATTTAGGATAGAAGCAATACCAAGCGACCATGACTATAAAATTCGACCTATATTACTAAGAAGACGAGAAAGTAATAATACAAAGCAATTGTCTTTTGAGAACATATTGCCGCCCAGTGAACAAAATCGATATGCGGATAACTTTAATAAATGTACAAAACTTCTTCCTTATTACAGCATTGGTGTTGGTAAATACATCATTATTGGTGAACAACTTAATAAAGCACTTGAAATAGTTCATAAAATTCAAAATCAATCTATAGAGGATAAATTAAATTTCTTAAAGAATCCTAAATCCGTTCTTCAAGAATATTTAGATGGAATAGTGGATGATGAAGAGATTGAACAAATTTTTTCTGAGCGTGTAATTGGACTAGGCGAATGGCAGACAAAGGTTATACCTTGGCTACAACTACCACCAGGAGAATGGATTCCCTCAGGTGAGTTCCCAGACATGCGAAAAGGCTTGGATATTAATGGGGTAAAAATAGAGCTTTCTTCCAGCGAAGCAAAATCACTCATTGATGACATCGAACGCGCCCAAAGTTCGAATATACCATTTGTTGAGTTTAACGAAGTTCAAATCCCCGTTACCGCAGAAACCAAAGCGGCTGTTCAGCAACTCATTCCCAAAAGCCCTGAAAACTATCAAAAGAATGATCCAGTAGTATCGCAAGGTATGCCAACAATAATGTTGGTCAAAGAAAATCTAGAGACACTTGACTACATTGTTCAGAGAATCCCTCGTGAGCATTATCCTAAAACTGATGGAATACCTAATACCATCAGAACCGAACCCAAGCCGCATCAACTTTATGGTTTTAATTGGCTATGTCAAAACTTTAAATTAGGTTCAAGAGGTGTTTTGCTGGCTGATGACATGGGGTTAGGTAAAACTTTTCAGTCTCTCATGTTTTTTTCCTGGCTACGAGACGGTATGGATAATGGTGAGATCCATGAAAAACCATTATTAATTGTTGCCCCAACTGGCTTACTAAAAAACTGGGAAGCTGAAATAGACACCCATCTTCATTGTGACTTAGGTAATTTAGTGAGAGCTTATGGCTCAGGAATTAAAGCAATTGCATCCGATCACCATCTCAATACGACTAGGCTTAGAGACGCCGGACTAGTGCTAACGACTTATGAAACGCTCAATCGATATCAAATTAGTTTTGGTGCTGTCAATTTCGCATCTGTCATTTTTGATGAAATGCAAAAACTAAAAAATCCTGGCATTCAGAACTATACAGCCGCTAGCAGCTTAAACTGTGATTTTTGGATCGGCATGACCGGTACTCCAGTTGAAAATCGTTTGTGTGATTTATGGTCTATTGCGGATATTTTGCAACCCGGCATGCTCGGATCTATTAAAGAATTCAGTCATAAATATGAAAAATCTGTGCTTGAAGGAGACTGTATCGCGGTAGAGAGAAATACAGAGCTACGTGAACGTTTAACCGGCTCAACTGAAATCGCTCCTGCTTTTATGCTTAGACGTATGAAAGACAAAGAGCTGATAGGTCTACCTAAGAAACATATTCACGAATATCCAGTTAATATGCCTGATGAGCAAGCAAGGGTCTATGACAAAGTCATCAAAGACTTTCAAAATTCTGAAGGTCAGAGAGGGGCAATGCTAGAAGCTTTACAACGATTAAGAGCTTGTTCACTACATCCTGATTATAAAAAACAAAATGCTTATGCTACTGACAACGACTTCATTAAAGGATCAGCTCGTTTGCAAGCCTGCTTTAATATTCTGGATGAAATCCATAAAAAAAATGAAAAAGCATTAATTTTTGTTGAGTATAGCGACTGGCATAAGCCAGACTTCTTATGTGATATTATCAGAAATCGATACCATCTAAAAAATTTACCAATGGTTATCAATGGACAGGTGAATTCCGGAGCGAGACAAGAAAGAGTTGATGCCTTTCAAAAGGATAAAGGTCGTTTTGATGTCATGTTACTCTCACCAAGAGCAGGAGGCGTAGGTCTTACTCTGACCTCAGCAAATCATGTAATACATCTTACAAGGTGGTGGAACCCGGCTGTTGAAGATCAAGCAACCGATAGAATCTATAGAATCGGGCAGCAATTGCCAGTTCATGTTTATTATCCAATGGCAATTCATCCCAATATTGAAAAATGTTTCGACTTCAACTTAAATCAACTACTTAAAGAAAAACGTAGAAGAAGTGCAGACTTGCTGCTTCCAACTTCGGATTCAGATGAAATTTTAGATGAGTTGTTATCACAAACATTTAAGGCGCAAAGAAATGTTCCTTTTAGCATTCAAGATAGCTATGTAATCTCAGGAAAAGATTTCGAGAATTTAATATTAACAAGGCTTCAAAAATTTGCTCCATCATTAGGTTACCAAGTACGATCTACTCCAGCGTCTTGGGATGGAGGAGCTGATATGATTATTGAATCAATGAACGGTAGAATTGTCGGTGTTGTTCAGTGTAAACATGTTAGTAGTCCTGATAAAACACCAACACTCAACGTTGATTTAGAAAGAGCTACAACAAATTATAACTGTATCGGTTTATTGGGTGCTATTTACAAAATTGGTATAACAAACGCGACTAAGATTTCTGGAGCTGATAAAAGATGGAGTGAGAGTTCTAAATGGAATTTGATAATTTCTGGAGCTGATAGCCTTAAACCAGAATCAATTTTTAAATTTATTGATAATTAATCATCAAACTGTAGGCAAGTGATAAGCCTAACTTTCTTAAATCCATTAACTTATAAACTTATCCACAGAACCTGTGGATAAGTCTGTGTATTAGTGATTGAGTAACTCTCTAACTGCATAATTTTTATTAAAATTAGTTAGATTGTGTAATAGTTATACAAAATACTTACCTAATTAATAATCAATAACTTACGAATCATTTGCTGGCATTTATGAGGTATTAGTAAGGTTGGTTACCGTATCTTATTTGTCAAGAGGCGTTTGTGGGTAAGTGCTAAATAAATTAGCTGACTTGCAGCACAAAAAAACTCAATCTGCAACCACTCCAGACATTTTTTCTGAAAAAGCCGCAATAAATTGCGCCCGTAACTTATCCATACCCCAAACAGGCGTTTGCTTAGACGGCAACAACCCCTCTGCCCACTGCCAGTCTTTTACTGCGCCCATAACCTTTGCATCATGACTGATCAAATGCACAATCACCTCCCGACTTTCTGATTCATCGGTTACAAACGGCGCGGGTTGATGATCACCTAATACTAGCACCACCAGATTATCATCCCCATAGGTCGCGATATAAGACGCTATATTAGCAAGCGCATATTCAATGGATTTACGGTATTGCACGCGAATACGTTCAGTCTCTTTCCATACCGTTTCAGGGCTTTCACCGGCATTGGCTTGCTCTATAAAAACAGATCCATCACCGACCTGATTCCAGTCAACCAGATGCGGTAACGGGGTCCAGGGTGCATGGGATGAAATCAAGGCCATCTCGGCCATGACCGATGCACGCTTGCCTGATTGACGTTCCCTCGCCTGAAATGCCGACAGCGTATATTGATCCGGCATGGTGATCCAATTGAACGGCTTACCCTGATACCCCAAGTCCTGAGCCGCATAAATCTGATCGTAACCAAAATATGCACCTTGAGGCCAAGCCATAGTGTGAGCCGGCTGTACCGCTACAGTTCGCCACCCTGCCCTTTTAAATAAGCGATTGAGTGAGGGCCTTTCACTCGCCACTAAACGGTCGTAACGGGTTTGACTATTCACCCACAAACCTGACATTAAAGTGCCATGCGCCAGCCAGCTAATACCGCCATAAGTCGGAGACGTTAAATAAGCACTCCGCGCATAGAAGCCTTTATCGCTTAGATCATGAGCAGCCTGTTCTAGCACGGGGCGAACATGCTCGGCATAACTGGCTTTATCCAACACCGTGCGTCCATAAGATTCAATAAACACTACCAGCACATCCTTGCCTTTCAGTTTACTTAACAGCGCCTCATCCGGCACTATCGCATAATGATCAGTGGTGAGTTGTTCATTAAATAAGGCTAGATCATCAAGTGTACTGAAAGTCTGAGTCACATGCTCAGTCATTAAATGATAAAAAGGACTCGTGGCAGTTTGTGCTCCCACAGACAACAGGATTAACCACAGTCCGCCCCCCGCACCTAATCCTAAGCTAGAGAGTTTAGGTATCTTCTGCAAACATCGTTGGATGACCTTTAAAACATAAGAGACCAGCACAAGAATCCCGGCTATTAAAGCGCACAACAGTGCCACGACTAAGTAAGCCCCTATCTGACCCAGCGTACCTTGCAGGAAATTTAAGCCATCAGCCCAAAAATGACTATCAACCACCGGATTAAAGGCCCGATCAAAAAACTGATAAGTCCCCATATCAGCGAGCTTTAAAACGATTCCTACGGTTAACAACACTGCGGTGAGCCATCGAATGATAAAACCGGCTGGATTAGGCGCCAACAATGTCAATCCGATTAACAGCAGCTCAACCGGAAAAGACCTAAAACTTAGAGGCGTAATTAAACTGATACGATTGGGAATAACCAATGCCACAAAAATAAACAGCACCGCAGCTAGTTTTAAACCCATTTTTATGCGTTGTCCCACCTTATTATTTATCCTCTTCTTTGCTCAATACATTGATCAATAGTGCCTGATGATTTCAGTTTAATTAAACCGGTGTCAGTCACTTTGATGCATTAAAATAGCTTAATACACTGCCTGTTATAATTTTACATTGATTTTATGAAACATGAGCTACAAGCAATAGCTATCATCGGTTACTCTATCTTAGTGATCGGGTTTGGCTATTTATTTTTTACTGAGGATGGAGTTGATGCAACACGATGGCTACTGCAAGCCAGCCTGCTTTGGGAATTTGTGTTATGGCAGATTAAACTACGACTTTCACTAAACCGCCCGTATGCCGAGGCCCCGCTTTATAAAACGTTAGGCTGGGGTAATCGCTTAACGATCTTGCGCGGCTTACTGATCGCGATGACCGGAGGTTTTTTATTGTTACCTCACGGTAATGAATTTAATGATTTACTTCCCGCTCTGTTTTACACCATAGCCGCTATCCTCGACCGCGTCGATGGCTTTGTTGCCCGTAAAAATAAACAAGTCAGTTTGCTGGGCAGTGAGCTCGATATCACTTTTGATGCCTTTGGACTGGTGATCGCCCCTTTACTTGCCATTAGTTTAGGTAGAATAGACAGTTCTTATCTGTTATTAAGCGCGGCTTATTATATTTATCGCTGGGGTTATCCTTACCGTAGCCAACGGGGCTTGCCACTTTTTAATCCCCCGTCCAATCCGGTTCGTCGTACCTTAGCTGGATTTCAAATGGGTTTGTTTGCTGTAGTGCTTTGGCCTGTCTTTAACCCGCCTTTTACCATAATTACAGGCGTCGCATTTATGTTACCCGTCCTATTCGGCTTTATCGTGGATTGGTGGGTTGTTTGCGGCTGGTTACAGCCCAGATTTGTGATTAATCTGGATCAACTAAGCTATCAGTATTTTCAACCCTGCTTACGTGGCCTACTGGTATTACTTTTAATACCGATTGCGAGCAATGGTGATTTTTTTAACGTCTTAGGAAACTTTGCAGGGATCAAGCTATTTATTCTTCTGGCGAGTCTTGGACTTATCCTGTTCGGCACGGCTGGACGTATAGGTGCAATGATTTTACTCCTGTTCGTTGGCCTGTATTTCGACAATATTGCGCCTACTTTTTTGGGCGCCAGCTTAATCTTTACAATTAGCTGGATTTTACTGTTGGGTACGGGGCGGTTTAGTTTATGGCAATGGGATGATGAATGGGTGAAACGTTATGATGGTGCGTGATGTCCTGGCTTAAAACAATCCCTGTTTTATTGTGGTCAGCCGCGCTCATTCTGGTTGGCTGGATACTTTACCAGTTACCATTAACGACTATCACCCAAAGCTTAAGCACTCTCTCGATTGGGCAATGGCTAGCATGGATCAGTATTAATCTGGCGATCATTG
Organism: uncultured Methylococcaceae bacterium; assembly: GCA_903859415.1. Lineage (GTDB taxonomy): Bacteria > Pseudomonadota > Gammaproteobacteria > Methylococcales > Methylomonadaceae > Methylobacter_C. The sequence goes on along the minus strand of CAIOMN010000187.1, from coordinate 59,538 downwards.
CTTTAGCAACACAACGCTGGTTAACGCTGATTAAAGGACTAGGCTTATCGGTTAAATTTAACGAATTACTGATGATTAGACAGGCGGGGCAAGCTATCAGTTTTATTACACCCGGCCCACAATTTGGCGGTGAACCCTTGCAAATTTATTGGCTATGGAAACGTAATCATTGGCCGATACACAGTGCTTTATTAGCGGTGGGCATTGATCGCTTCTATGAATTATGGATTAACTTTGGTGTGCTGTTACTGAGTTTAATCTTACTGATGACCACCTCGATAACTGGCCCGACAACAACGATAAACTGGCCGGTTATGTTTTTAGGGCTGTTATTAACTTTACTTGCCTTATCTCTCTTGGGTGGCTTGATTCTAAAACAGCCTGACCGGGTTTTAACATGGATAAAACGGATAACCCATTATTGGCAACATCACCCACGCTTACTGCATATCGAAACCCACTGGCAACGCTTATACAGTGATTTAAAATCATTAATGACAAAGCACAAAGCTGAGCTGGCACTGGCCTTCGTTTGGTCATTAATCGGCTGGATTGGCTTAATAAGTGAACTTTGGCTGATACTCAGTTTCTTTGATATAGCGCTTACCTTTTACAGTTTCATGTTGATTCTGGTCGCGATGCGCTTAGCGTTTTTATTACCCCTACCCGGCGGTATTGGCACGTTAGAAGCTTCATTATTTTGGGTCTTTCAAATATTAGGTCTACCCCTGACAGTGGCTATCAGTGTGATGGCTTTAATGCGTTTAAGAGATGCCATCACTTTAGTGATTGGACTGTATTGTGTCCGCGCCTTGAGATAAAATCCTAGATTTGTGTATATAAAAACTGGCGAATAATTTCGCAACTATCCTGCCATTTTGGATGCTGCTCATAGGCTACCCAGGCATTTAGACTTAACTCCAATAATAACTGACGATCCTCATACATTGTTCGCAGGACAGTGGCTAAAGCCTGATGATCTTCAGGATGAATCAGATAGCCATTCTCACCATGCCTGATAATTTCTTTGGCAGCTCCCTCGGTGGTCCCGATCACCGGCACACCAAATTGCTGCGCTTCCACATACACAATGCCATAACTCTCATACGCCGAAGGCAGCACCATCACTTGATGGGCCTGATATAAATCAGCGAGAGCCTGCCCCTGTATTGGGCCTTTAAATATAACCGATGCCTCTATCTGCGTACCCTGAATTATTTTCTTTAATTGCTGTACATAAGCGGGTTCCATATCCAATCGTCCCGCGACTGTCACTTGATAATCTTCAGGTGGCAACAAGCGCAAAGCGTTAATCAATACATGCAAGCCCTTACGACGAATCACATTACCGACCACTAGTATTTTTAAGGGCTCAACCATCTGACTCCGTTGCCTGATAAAATCAATATCCGGCTTAAGGTCTTTAAAATTATTCCCTGCGGGTACTGCCAAACAATAGGCTGCTATTGGCTTAGCCAGTAACTCAGTCACTTGCCTTAAAGTCGTCTGACTATTGACTATCAAACCAGACACAGTCTGCAGATACCGACGTTCTATTACACGGTAAAACCAGGCAGTCCATCGAGAGTGGTGATCATACGTGGTCAACAAGTGTACCAAGGAAATCAACGGTATATTGCTTTGTTGGCTAAAACGACGGTTCAGTATAAATAGTGACGGATGCACCATCGCATCCTGAATTAAAACATCCACCTTTGCATCCGTTAGTTGCTTTAGACACACATGGTTAAAGTTATCGGCTAAATGCCACCAGTAGCTGCGATAGGGTAAAGAAATGATGGTGACTTGCTCACCTTGGCTACGCAGATAAGAGACCAGTTGCCGGTTATATAAATAACCGCCACTTAAGGCCTCCATCTTGCCATAAATTAATAGTCCTATATGCATAATAGACCATGCACTAACAGCTATCCAAAAGTCGGCAATAAACTGTGGTTTTAAATTATTGGGGGCTTAATAGTGCGCTTATTTTTGAATCCAGTTGTTCTGGAGTGACATCACTCGAAAAAGCCTCAACAGATGAACCATCCCGAGCAATCAGATATTTGTAAAAATTCCATTCTGGCGCTTGGCCGGTGGCCTTAATCAGTTTTTGAAAAAATACATTGGCTGAAGAGCCTTTAACAGCACTTTTTTCCAACACAGGGAAAGTCACCCCGTAGTTAATAAAACACACTTTGGCCGTTTTTTCTGCCGCATCAAACTCTTGATTGAAATCATTGGAGGGGAAACCAACAACCACCAGGCCCTGGGCTTTATATTTTTGATACAGCGCCTCCAGGCCTTTAAATTGTGGGGTATAGCCGCAATTGCTGGCAGTATTGACTGCAAGAACCACCTTGCCTTGGAATGCCTGGCAAAAATCAAGCTCTTCGCTGGATCTTAATTTGCTCGCTTTATAATTCAGTAAGTCAGAACAAGTCTCTGCCCCAGCTGCAGAAGCTGAATATAAAAAAAAGCCCGCCAATAAAATTAGAATTTTCATGATCACACCTTTAAGTAAGTCAGCATTAAGTTTAACCGATCAGGATAAAAGTCAAGCAGCAATTAGTCGGCACTCACTGAATGTTGAGTTAGGAAATTATTACCCGTATGACTGGAAGATAACTCATGCTTTAATTAAAACTCTTGGCGAAACGCAGCCCAGCAAGTGGCATTTTCCCATAACTTCACTCTGAGTGCGCCTGATCCAGGGGGATTAATCGCTGCCAGTAATTGCTCTGTGATAATACGACTAAAATGTTCAATACTGGGATTAAGCCCTGCAAACTCGGCTAGATCATTTAATAAAACATCACGAAAGCGGCTAACGATAGCATCCAAGTTTGCTTCTATCGCCACAATGTCAACTAAATAGCCATGTTGGTCAAGTTGTGTACCCTCAATACTGACTTCTGCAACATAATGATGGGCATGAGGCTGGTTTTCACTGCCCCAGTCGCCTCCAATCAAATAGTGGTTAGCAATAAAATCACGGGTAACGGCTACGGTATACATTCTATTTCCTGATAAAGAGATTAAAGATAAACGGGTTAGTAGGTCAACACGGACTGTAAGATTTCTTCAGGCGCTTGATCTAATAACGAATACAGAAAGGGTGCCTGCTCTAAAGGCACCCGATGACTAATCATTTGCTGGGGCTGGACGCGTCTAATCATGTCCCAGGCCACATCAAATCGCCGGGACTTATCCCACCGCCCACTCCATTCGGGCGCAATCGTACTTACTTGACTGCTAATAAACTTAAGCCGGTTTCTATGGGCAACACCACCTAAGTGTAGATTAGCGGCTTTATTACCATACCAACTGCCAATCACGATACGCCCAGCATAACTACTGAGATTAATGGCTAAATTTAAAGCACTGGCAACACCACTGACTTCATAAATCAAATCTGCACCTGACTTGGCCGTGTCAGATAATTGTACGGGTAAGTGTAATAGCTGTTCTAAGCTGGCAAGGTCTGTTGCTGAATGAGGATCGTAAACGTGCTGAACACCGAATTTTAGTGCTTGATCTTTCCGAAGTGATAAGCTTTCTAAGGCGACTAATTGAGTCAATGGAAACTGCGCTAATAGACTCGACACCAGTAAACCGACCACACCCTGCCCTAGAATAAGCACCCGCTCGCCTAGCGCAGGACTGCCATCTAAAACCAAATTAACGGCTGTTTCCATATTAGCCAGAAACACAGCCGCTTCTGGCTCAATATCATCCGGTAACAGAATCACTTGCTCTGGTGTTGCCGTAAAATGACTCGCATGCGGTTGAAAGGAAAAGACCCGTTTTCCTAACCAGGATGAATCTACCTCTGCACCTATCTGTTCCACTCGCCCCACACAGGCATAACCATATTGCAGCGGATAGGTTTGGTCGTGCTGCAGAGATTCCAAGGTAGCATCCAAACTAATATCACTGGGCAATTGTCCTCGGTAAACCAGCATTTCTGTCCCGGCACTGATCGCTGAACATTCATTTTTAACCCTGATGTGTCCAGACGCTAATGGCGGTAATGATCTCTCTCGAACTTCAACATGATACGGCTGTGTAAACCACAATTCACGAACACTCATAAGCCTGACTGTTCCAGACTCGAGGGCTGATATTGCAAGTCACCCCACATAATTAGATCGTCCCCTAACATCTCGGCAGACAGTGGACGAATTTGCGGTAACAAGTGTTTATGGCAAATGCCTAAGTTACCCACCCCTTTGTAGCCACCCACCAAAGTGGGCGCTACCGTCAATACCAAAGCATCGGCTAATTGAGCTTTTAAAAAGGCGGTAATCACATCGCTGCCGCCTTCTACCATTAACATCCTGATGCCTTTCTCCCAAAGCAAAGACAGCGCATCCAGTAAATTGACCCTACCATCAATATCACTACCCAGCGTAATAATCTCAACCTGATCACTGTAGTCGTTAGCATCTTTTATTCGGGTTAAAACCCAGCAGTTCTTATCCGCATGCTGACAAAGACGCGCATTCACAGGCATTCGCAACTGGCTATCCAGGACAATCGGTTGCGGATTAGGGCCTGACCACTCCCGCACTGTCAATTGGGGATCATCGGTTAACACGGTACCAATCCCCACCAGAATCCCATCGTGAAGACTACGGAGTTGATGCGTTAAACGCGTGGCTTCAGCACCACTTAAAGCCAACGATTCACCGCTGCGAGTGGTGATACTCCCATCCCAACTTTGCGCATAACTCAAGGTCACAAAAGGTCGTTTTGCCTGAGTTAAATTACGTTTATGGGATATTAACCAGTGTTCAATTTTCTGGTTAATAGTCATCAGGTTCTCTGTAATTCATTAGGGAATGCAGGTGCTGTCAGCGGTAAGAGATGATCCATACGGTGCGCTTTGGTAAACAGATAGCCTTTGTTTTCTGAATTGATAGTGCCTTCTACCGGTAGACGCGCATTAACTTTAATCCCCTCGGCTTCCAGTGCACTAATCTTTAAAGGATTATTAGTCATCAACGTTACTGATTTGACGCCTAAATCTTCCAGGATACGTGCAGCTATGTAGTAACTCCTTTCATCTGCGCCATGTCCCAATAACAGATTAGCATCCACTGTGTCATGACCCTGGTCTTGTAAATTATAAGCCCGCAGTTTTTGTAATAAGCCAATGCCCCGACCTTCCTGACGCAAATAAATTAATACACCCACGCCATGCTCTGCAATCAATTTCAAAGAAAGCGTGAGTTGTTCACCACAATCGCAACGTTTGGAGCCCAAAACATCACCGGTAAAGCATTCGGAGTGTATACGTACTAAAACATCCTCAGCATAATGAACGGCACCCCTATAAAATGCCAAATGTTCCTTTTTATCCAGGGTATTAGTGTAGTAACAAAGTTGAAAATCGCCGTATTCAGTTGGAATACGGGCGCAGGTCATTCCTGAAACAGTTGTGTTCGACATACAGGATTTTTATTGCAGAATAAGATATTCGTTATTTAGGGGCTGTCATTTAGTAGCCAATAATTACCACCCAATTTAACATAGTCAGGAACAGAAATTAAATAACTTGAAAAAAAACGAACACCATATGAATGAGATTGCCCACATCCATACGGTATTAACGTTTAGAAAGGACGTTATTTTGACCCATAGCGGTCTGCTTGGACTTTTCCTTCAACCGCATGCGTACGAACATCATCAGTGATCGGTAACATTTTTGAATCCCATTCTTCCCATTGCTTTTTAAGCTGTGCAAAGACCTCGGGATTTTTTTGTGACAGGTTGGCCCGTTCATGTTGATCAGCAACCACATCAAATAGAAACTCATTGTCGGCAATTTTTAGATACTTCCAATCACCCGAACGAACCGCGCGTTGAAGATTGGCTTTATAACGCCAAAACAATGTCCGGGGATGTGGCTTGGCGGTGCCCAACAAAACAGGTAACAAATTATCACCATCTGGAGGAAAGGCTTCATCCGGTGTGGTGTCGGCTGCGGCCAATAAAGTAGGTAACCAATCCATACTAATCGCAACTTGCTGAGTCACGGCAGGTTTTATTTTTGCTGGCCAACTTACGATTGCAGGCACACGAATCCCGCCTTCCAAGAGCTCAGTTTTTTGACCGGTGAAAGGCCATGTTTTAGAAAAACGTTCTCCGCCATTGTCACTGGTAAACACCACAATCGTGTTTTTATCCAGATTACGATCTTTTAAACTTTTAAGAACTCGACCTATAGCTGCATCCAAGCTGGTTACCATCTTGGCATAGGTCGCTAAATTGCCGCCGTCATAGTGAAAAAGACTACTGATTTCCTGTGAGACAGCCTCGTCTTTTGGACCTTCCCAAGGCCAGTGAGGTGCAGTGAAATGTAAGGACAGAAAAAATGGCTTCGCGGCAGTTTGCTTAGCAATATAATCAGCCGCGCGGTCAGCAATTAAATCCGTGTAATAACCCACTTTGTGAACGGGGACTTCATCCTCATACAAATCCTCTTTGGCATTTTCGCCTACACCTGACTTATGAGTAAAATAGTCAATAGCCCCGCCATAATTCCCAAAGAACTGATCATAACCACTCTTTAGAGGACTGAACTTGGGTAAAAAACCCAAATGCCATTTACCAAATAAAGCTGTGCTATAACCCTTTTTCTTTAATAACGAAGGTAAAGTCGGGTGTTCAGGTGGCAAGCCTATGGTATCAGACGCCCCTGCTATGGGTTCTTCAAGACCACCTCGTAAACGGTATTGATAGCGGCCTGTTATCAAACCAAAACGGGTTGCAGAACACACCGCAGAATTTGCATAGGCTTGTGTAAAACGTAAACCTTGTTGTGCGAGTTTATCCAAATTGGGTGTTTGAAAATCCGTTTGGCCGTAGATACTTAAATCGCCATAACCTAAATCATCAGCAAGAATAAAGATAATATTGGGCTTGGCTTTTTTTTCTGCCGCAGAAGCAAAATTCCAGGCACCTGTCAAAGCACCTAATGATAAAGCAGATACACCACCCAATAAACGGCGGCGATTTTTATTAACTGTACTCAAAATGTCTTCCAAAGCTTAGGTTTAAAATAGTACCGTTCTTGCTTACTTTTCAGCAGCCACATGAAATTGGCTATAGTCGGGTGCTTTAACTGGATTTTCTGAGTGTGGCGTCCCTGCTGGCGCCCATTCATAAGGAACCGGTTGAGCCCGGTAAACACTATTACTAATCACTTGCTGAGGATCATCCACACGAGGCTGAGAAAAATAAGGACTAATATATTCCCAGACAATTTCACCTGTATTGGTAACTTGTAAAAACCGTCCATTCATCCCTTCATCAATTAAGGTGTTGCCATTGGGTAAACGACGGGCACTACTGATGTATGAGCTATAGAAAGTATAGTTTGGCCGACCAGAACTTGAGCCTGTATATTGCCAGACAATTTCATTTTTAGTCGGATCAATTTCTAAGACACGCGAACCTAATTGTCCACCCACACCTAACACGGCAAAGGGATAGCCCGCTTCGCCCTGATTATCAAATACCAGTAAGTTACCTTCCCCTGGCAAGCCTTTAGGAATAATATGGGCGTCATGTTGACCACTGATTTGATCAACATGCCGAGGAACTTTGCCATCAATATTTACTGGCTCATAATCGGGGCCAAGACTCCAAACTATTTTGCCGGTTTTCTTATCGATGATAGCAATAAAGTTGGCTTCACGTGAGTCAATCAATAGGTTATCAGGATTGAAGCGCTGATCACCTGCATCAAACCATTTATTGGGTCCAACAACTGACATATTATTAAAGTGTAAGTAATCGAAAGGTTTCGTTTTATCCTTACTACGACCTAAGGTTTGGTGTAATAATTTCAGTGATGTTTTGCTAAAACCAAACTCATTCAAATGATCGTAAGCTAACCACTTCCAGACGACTTCGCCTTTGGGATTAATTTCATAAATACCATCATCAAGTAACTTTTCAGCTAAAAAACCTTTGACTGGCTTTACATAGTTAATCAGGATAACGGTATTACCATTTGGCAATCGTCGCCAATCATGATGTTGCTTAACACTAGTACCATAACCGTTGGCATCATTACTCGCTACTGGAGCGCCATAGGCACCATAAGCATCCTGAGCTTTTGCACCACCCCACTGCCAGACGACCTTGCCATCCCAATCGACTTCACCTATTGATTGAGCTTCACTATTATTACTAGAGCCTAAGCCACCCTCTGAAAGCTGAAGCAATACATGTCCTTGGGCTCCATTGGCTAATTGTGGGTCTATATAAAAAGAGGGAAAACCTTGATTAGGCCATTGATGAACCTCATTGCCATTAAGATCAATCAAATGCGTTTTTTTATCACTACCAGAAAATAATACATAACTATTATAAGCCTTGGCAGGATCATAACGGGTTACGCCCGTTGGAAAAATACTGGGAACGGCAAGGCTGATATGGGTTGATAGTGCTGTTATAGCAACCGATAACAGAGCTAGTTTGTGAATTCTTGTAGCCATGAATAATCAATACCTAATTTTCTAAATTTTAAGTGTAGGACGCTCAATTAAAGTGATGCGTCAAGTTAGATAAAGAAATGCAAATACTAAGCCATCTTGATAACTGAATAGTTATTAAATGCTAAAGACAAGCGTAACATCTCGCAAGGTATTGTTTATTAAGTTTCTAAAATATTTATAAAATAATATAACAGCCTAAAGGAAAATCTCTTAATTAGATGAGCGCCCTTAAACTGTTTACATATCAACAGCGATCAAACAGATCTGTTTAAAATAAAACAGTGACGTAAGTCGGGTTAATATTCATAAATTTTGACTGACATAACTAGAGAGAAACATTCTAATCAAAGTCGGATACACTTGTAGGAAATTGTTGAAACAGCAGAAAGATAGAGACGCGACTTGCGCGTCTCTACAACATGTGAATTAATTGAACGTTGAGCCAGGTGTCGCAGGTAAAACAGGCATTTTTTGTTTAGGGAACTCACCTGTTAAACTGTTTAGAAATGCTACGATATCAGCAATTTCTTCTTTAGATAAATCTTTATCTAATTGAGTTTTAGCCATAACGACTACCGCTTCATCCAGCGTTTTGACAGAGCCGTTGTGGAAGTACGGCGCAGTTAATGCAATATTACGCAAAGTAGGTACTTTCCAACGATGTTCATCTTCTGCTTTTTTAGTTACTTCAGCTAAACCCTTATCATCTTTGAAATGATATTTAGCTGCGTAAACAGGATTACTATGAATTGGGAATGGCAAAAATAGACCAGGGCCATTAAATGCTGGACCACTATGGCAACCCGTACAACCCAGTTCTTGCGCTTTATTCAAGCCACGAACTTGTTGCTCAGTTAACGCTGATTTATCGCCAGATACATATTTATCGAATGGACTGTTAGGCGTAATTAAGGTTCTTTCGTAAGCAGCAATCGCCTTAGTTGCATTATCCTTAGAGATTGAATCCTTACCAAAAGCCTTTTCGAAAGCGACTTGATAGCCTTCAATAGTATTTAAACGCGCGACAACATCATCCCAACTTTTCATACCCATTTCAATTGGGTTGGTTACAGGGCCTGCTGCTTGTGCTTCTAAACTAGGCGCTCTACCATCCCAAAACTGTACCGCATTAAAAGCTGCATTCCATACAGTGGGTGCACTACGGCCACCTGTTTGACCATTAACACCCATTGAATTGGGTCTGTTATCTTCACCGCCTAACATGGTGTTATGGCAAGATGAACAAGAAACTGTTCCAGTAGATGACAAGCGTGGATCATGATATAACAGCTGACCCAGTTCAACCTTTTCTGCTGTGGTTGGATTGTCAGCTGGAGCAGGTGCTACAGTTGGCAAAACTTCCAAAGCCGATGCTACCGAAATAGAACCCACTAACGCCAGCGCAGTGACTAGCGAACGAATCTTAAACATACTATCCTCCAAATATTATTATAGGTATCATGATAAAAGGCGATTATCGTGCCTAAACACTTTAAATTGCCCTGTAAACTTGCATTGCCAATCGAATTGTAAAATATAACGCCAAGAAGATACAATTAAATCACTCATCATAACACCTTAATTATTAGTATCTATTAAAGTAGTGGTCGAAATACCCTTACCGCCATCCAAACAACCAACTGCCCGGGTCTTTCAATAACCTCCAATCCAGTTCAATTTCACGGTGATTTATAACTGCTTCAAGCACACAATGTGTGATAATTTCTTCTTCATCTTTTATGACCCGTGTCACTAAAAAATGTTTCTCCTTATGGCTCGGATTAACCGCAGTCCATTTGCTTAAAATGAGCTTGTCAGGATTAACATGATTACTATCTCGTTTAATCATGAGCGTTTAATTATCTGAACTAATGCTGCAGCCAGATCGGTATACTGAAAACGATAGCCCTGTGTCTGCAATCGCTCAGGAAGAACACGTTGACTACCTAACACCAAACTGGACATCTCGCCTAACAACACGGTTAATAACCCAGCTGGCAATGGAAATAACGCGGGCCGGTTTACAGTTTTTGCCAAGACTTTAGTAAACTCAGTATTTGTTACCGGATTGGGTGCAGTTGCATTATAAACACCAGACATTGAGTTATCACTGATCATCCTTTCAGCAATTGAGAGCCAATCTTGCAGGTGTATCCAGGACATCCATTGTTTTCCATTGCCTAAGCGCCCACCAAGCCCAAGTTGGAAAGGCAATAACATTCGCTTTAATAACCCACCATCACCCAGTACAAGACCGGTTCTTATTAAACAAACCCTAACGCCCAGTTGTTCGGCTTTCTTTGCAGCCTGTTCCCAATCTAAGCACAGTTGTTGTGAAAAATCCTGCTTAACCTCTGATTTCTCAGTCATTATGGTATCACCTTGATCTCCATAATAACCAATAGCAGAACCACTGATCAATAGTTCAGGTTTAACAGTCATCCTTGCCATACAAGCAACCAACTGTTCAGTCAGATTAACTCGACTTTCTCGTATCAGTTGTTTTCGAGCTTCTGTCCAGCGCAAATCAAATATAGGAGCACCCGCCAAATTGATAACTATTTGAAAATTATCGTCTGGTGTTAAGGAACTTAAAGAACCCAATATATCAACACCGTCCAAACCTAATTTTCCAACTGTCTCAGGATGACGGCTTAAAACGGTCACCTCATAATTTTGAGCCAATAACCGTTTTGTTAATGCGCTACCAATAAAACCTGTACCACCCGTTATTAATATCTTAGTCATGATAGCCTCATCTTTTTTCGTTAAAATATATTGTACATGTTTTGTTCAACTACAGTTTGACAAAGTAACATTTGAGGGGTAAGTTAGCAACTAAGTTAGTGGCATTTTAAGGAATTCATCCAAATTAAAATACCAACGTTAACCCTCAAACTTGTATTGTCATCTGAATAAAAAAATATTCAAGATATTACTCCATGTCCTCCTCTGTAAGCCCTCTCTGATTCTTTAAGGGAGGGTCTTTTTTTATGACATCTATTTAGCGTAGTAAATTGATATGAGACTTATAAAATTAGAAAACTTAAAATACTTGCTGGAAGTCAACTTCTGCGCTTCTGTTATCTTACTCTTGGCGGGCAGCTTTTTATCTGTTTCGGATGATCATTCGCTTTTTGAGTTTAAATCAGATCTTTATGGCGCCCTGGATAACAATTTACGTATGATTATGGTCTACTTAGGTATGACTGAGATTGTTATTTTAATATACTGTTTTATGAGAAAAAATTTTCGATCTATAATCCTCGTAGGATTCTTTTTAATTCTCATGGTCGGCTCTATGGAGTTTTACGGTGAAATCAATACTGTTGAAATCGATAACAATTTCCCGATTTTCTTTTTCTATACCGGCATTTCACACATGTTATTTGGTGTGATTGAAGATATATTAAATAACAGTCAACAACTATAAAAAATAATCAAATAAAGTCTTTTAATACGTTTGGGTTGGGGATACAATTCAAAAAAACATCATGATTCTTGACAAAAACACCTCTTAACTTCATGAATAAATCCGCAATTTTTATCTGTCTAATGGTTTGTTTTTTTTCAGCTTGCACTGGAATTCCAAACGGGTTAACAGCGGTTAATGACTTTGAGGTAAACAGATACTTGGGTACGTGGTATGAAATTGCGAGACTTGATAACCACTTTGAGCGAGGCTTAAACAACATCTCTGCTGCTTACTCTTTAAGAGACGATGGTGGCGTGACTGTCATTAACAAAGGATTGAATCAGACAACAGGCAAATGGGAACAAGCAGAAGGAAAAGCCTATTTCATTGATCAACCTAATGAAGGCAAGCTTAAGGTGTCTTTTTTTGGACCTTTCTATGGCGCTTATAACATCATTGATTTAGACAAAAAAGGCTACTCCTATTCCATGATTACTGGTCCAGATAGATCATATTTCTGGATTTTATCACGCACCAAGCAATTACCTAAAAACATTCAGGAGTCGTTAATTGCAAAAGCAAAGGAATTGGGCTTTGCAACCGATAAACTCATCTTTGTAACACAAGATTAGCGGGCAAATGTTTAATCACACCTGTTAAACAGTTTAACCTGAAACAATCACATTAAATTGCTTCATTAAACTAGCAATATCCTTTCTATAAATCGCTTGAACAGGTAGGCACAAATCAGTGATCTTTAAACCTCTATCTATTAAAGATTCTTGCTCGGTATAAAAATCTTCGACATCATACAACTCTAACGCTTTAAAAATAGCCGCTGTATCTTTTATACCAGTCATTTCAGGTTGCTGACCATTTTTTAAATAAAAAACCCCATCATCCAGCAATAACACCCCCACTTTCTGATCAAACGCTGCAGTCGTTAAAATAATATCCAACATTTCTTGCACAAAAGACCCACTGTGGGCCGCTTTACGAAGTACAAATAAATAATTCTTCATAGTAACTTAACCAAAAGTGATCAAACGATCGGCAATCAGAGTCGCCTCAACCCACTGTCCTAACCCAGAAATTCTAAATCCCTCCGCCAAATCGTTATCTTGCTTCCCTTGTCTTTGGGCTTCATCTAAACACAATAACCCGCGCCTTTGGGCAGCAGAAATACATACCACTAAATCGATTTGATTGTGCTTAGCCAAATCACTCCACCGCTGAATCAATTGAAGTTCATCATCGGGTTGCGTTGCATGCCTGAATGCGTGCAGTATCCCATCGTGATAAAAAAACACCCTAACGATCTCATGCCCCAACCTCAAGGCTGTATATATAAATTGGTAAGCAGTTTGTCCAACATTAGAGTGATTAGGGCTGGCATTAATTTGAATGGCAAATTTCATTATTTAACTCTATTTCTTAAGTTATATTTAATTGAGATGTTTTATAATAAACAGCTGATATTCTATTACGATTGAATAACTCCCTGCTGATTTAGTTACTCTATTATTGTAACCTTGAGAACTCATGTTTAAACCCTCTGCGATTGCCCTGGCTCTAAGCCTTATTTTATTCTCTACGCCTCAGCAAGCTGAAGATCAACGCGTCATTGTCACAAACAAAGGCTTGCCTCCTGGCCAGCAATCACCTCCAGAAAGAGGTGCTGGTGGGGATAAAGATTCAAGCTCATCGACACAGCCACGAGCCATTAAAAAAATTGATTTGCCTGATATGGGCGACTCCTCCGGCACACTGATATCGCCTGCTGAGGAAAAAGAATTTGGTGAAGAATTTTTTAGAAGCTTGCATGCCCAGATTACAATTAATCAAGATGCTGAGATTCAAGAGTATATCCAATCAATTGGCCAAAAGTTAGCGGCTAATAGTGACGCCCCTAGTCATCCCTTCCACTTTTTTGTAGTTATGGAAAATGACATCAATGCGTTTGCAGGCCCAGGTGGTTATATTGGGGTAAACTCAGGCCTGATCACCATGACGGAAGCAGAAAGTGAATTAGCCTCGGTTATGGCACATGAAATTTCGCATGTCACTCAACGGCATTTATTTCGTGCAGCCGAAGCCGCTGGCCGATTAACTATTCCAAGTGCAGCAGGCATGTTAGCCGCTATTTTATTAGGCTCTCAATCACCGCAGATGGGCCAAGCCGCTATTATGGCGATTATGGGTGGTAGCATACAATTTCAAATTAACTTTACCCGCGAAAATGAAGAGGAAGCTGACCGTGTTGGAATGCAAACGTTAGCAGCTTCCCGATATGATCCTCGGAGCATGCCAACCTTCTTTGAACGCCTACAACAAGCAACCCGCTTTTATGGACAAGGTGTTCCCGAATTCTTAAGGACTCACCCTGTCACAGAGTCACGTATATCTGATACGCGTGGACGAGCTGAAACATATCCATATAAGCAATATCCAGACTCGATGGGCTATCTACTGACGAAAGCAAAAATCCGGGTCTTGTCAGATGCCAATACAGGAGCAGCCGCAGAGTATTTCCAGAACCGACTTTCTCTAGGAACACCAGAGCAGCGTGCAGTTGCTCGTTACGGTATGGGGTTGATTGCTCTGAAGGCTGAAAAATTTAAAGAGGCTGAAACTATTTTCCAAACATTGGCGAGTGAATTCCCTGAACAACCTCAATATGCAACCGCATTCGCTCGTACCTCATTTGATTCTCACAACTATGCAATCGCAGCAAATCGCTATCAAAAACTAGTAGAACAATTTCCTGATAATGACGCTGTTAAGCTTGAATATATAACAGCTTTATTAAAAATTGACAAACCAGATCTGGCTAGAAATAAATTATTATCGTTAAATCCCCAAATGCAGCGACTACCTACCTATTGGGAGTTATTAGCTCAATCCTACAGTGATTTGCACCAACCCGCTGAATCACATCGCTTCCTTGCAGAGTATTATTATGCAATGGGGCAAACGAAAGATGCTATTTTGCAAATTAGGTTAGCACAAGCATCTAAAGGTCTTAACTTCCAATTATCTTCTATTTTGAATGAGCGCCTAAACTTCTTCTATAACCAAGAACAAGAAGCTAAACGCAATCGCTAATTTTTTATACCGCTCACAAAACAGATCATAACAACCTATTTTAATGAGCCATTAAATTAACCGTTAATTTTTTATTGAAAATTTAATATTTTTTTAGACGCTGCTGGTTTTTAAGCTTATAATGCGTCAGCTTTTAGGGGCTAGGTCAAAGGTAAGGGGTTGACCTAAAGAGGGGGGAAGACCGCCGTAAGGCGTATAACTATAATAAAGATAATACTGCTTGAGTTGAGTTGAACCAATAACAACTGCTATAACAATAATAAAAATGCTCAACACGCCCGCTATATGCGGGCTTTTTATTGGTCGTTAGTTTTACTCAACGAATCTAGATCAGCAATCCAATCTCGCCAAAGGGTCATTAACACAGCCAACAATACTGGACCCAAAAACAAGCCCAAAAGCCCAAACGTTTCCAATCCACCAAAAATCCCCAAAAGTGTCCATATAAAAGGTAGCTTCACAGCTCCGCCTATTAAGGCAGGGCGGATATAATTATCGGCAATCAGTGTTAAAGTCATTCCATATATAAACAAACTTCCAGCCTCAACTGGATGGCCTTTTGCCACTAACACCAAAGCACACACACTAAAAACTAACTTGGCCGCAAAAGGAATGATGGCAAAGAAACCGGTTAAAGCACCCAAAATAGCAGGATTATCTAAGCCAACAAAAGCATAACCAAACCCCATTAACACGCCTTTACCCAATCCAATCAGCATCATGCCATTGACTGTTGAGCGCACTGCAGCCGTCGCATGCAGAAAATAACGACAACCTTTTTCACCAAATAGCTTATTGCTACTCGCCAACACCTGACGACCCAGGTTGTTGCCATGCTGGTATACCAAAAACAACACTAATAGTATAATTAGAAAACCGAAAAATCTGCTGACTAGCTGCCCCGCAAGCTCTTTTGTAAAATTAAAGGTTTTTGCACTCGCTAGCCACTGTAAGGAACCATTAAAAGTCTCTGAGTCACCCAACACTTTTAACCAATTCTCTTTAAGCCAATGACCGATAACAGGCAAAGTTTCTAACCAGTCTGGCGGTGAAATACCAACGTTTTGGGCGTGAGTAAACAGTTGACCCAAGGTTTCAACTTCCTCAAGCAATCGACTGACCCCATAACCGAAGGGAGCCATAATAATCGCACCGATCAAAAAGGTAAGGCTCAATGCCACCCAGGTTACTTTTCCATTCAATTCAGTTGATGCCAATAACCTTTCATAGACCGGCCATGTAGCAATGGCTAGCACCACCGCCCAAGCCAGCAAGTCAAAAAAACCATGTAATACCCAACTGCCTAACAAAAATAATATCAGACAACCAATAAAACGAGCGCGTACTTGCAAAGTGTTTGACATTGACTTATCAATACGACAGAAAATAATTGATTGATTCTAGTCTAGAACCATGTCAACAATATGACAACCCGGCTTATTTATCAAAGATATGATGTTTTCTACCTTCAAATAGAAGCACGATCAGGAAATACAGGGTCATCAATTCAGTAGACAAGAACCATGGCTGTTGCCAAGCTGCTCCAATCGGTAAGATAATCTTGATAAAATACAAACTGACACCCAATAGAATATAACCCAACACCCGTTTAACTTCATAACCTACGGGATAATAAAGCCTGCCCAATAGATACGACACCACGGCCATCCAGACATAACAAACCAGTGTAGCCCATGCTGAACCCACATAACCGAATTCCGGTATCCACCAAAGATTTAGACCTATAGTTAATAGAGCGCCCGATAAAGAAACAAAAGCCCCCATTAAGGTACGATCACTCAACTTATACCAGATTGATAAATTAACATAAACACCCAAAAACAGATTAGCCAATAATAAAATAGGCACAACCTCAAGACCTGCCCGATATTCTTCACCGACAAAGTATTTAAAGAAGTCTATAAATAGCGTGACCAACAAGAAGATAAAGACACAAAAGATGACAAAAAACTTAAGAACTTTTGCGTAAATGGGTCGCGCATCGCTGTTATCCGCATAAGAAAAGAAAAATGGCTCGGCTGCATACCGGAATGCCTGAATAAATAACGACATTAAAATAGACAATTTATAGCATGCACTGTAAACACCCAACAGCTTCATATTGGTTTGCACATCATAGGGTAATAGATATTTCAGCAAAGCTCTATCTAACATTTCGTTAATAACCCCGGCAAAACCAATTACTACCATCGGTAATGAATAACGAATCATTTTAGCGAATAACTGGCGATCAAATCCCCAAGCCAAACCCTTTAATTGTGCAAAAAGCAAAACAAATTTAAAGGCACTCGCCATCAAGTTAGCAATAAAAATATATCCAACACCAATTTCTGGCTGATAGACCTTACTCACCCAAGACTCAGAATTTTCAGCTAGCATCTTGGGACAGTACACAATAAAAAACAAACTCAGCAGCACGGTTATCAATATCTCAGCAATCTTGATAGCTGCAAAACGAAACGCTTTAGCCTCTGCCCGTAAACGCGCAAAGGGAATAGAGGCAACGGCATCGAAAATTAAAATAAGACTAAAACACAACACATACTCAGGATGATTAGAATAATTCAGTAACGCTGAAAGCCATGGATTAATAACATAAATAACCAAGAAGAACAGTAGATTAACGAATACGACAAAAATGAGTGCCGTTGAATAGGCAACATCCCGCCCGCTATGAGCCTTATCTCGAAATCGAAAATATCCCGTTTCAAAGCCAAAAAGCAATACGACTGAAAAAAATCCTGCGTAGGCATAAAATTCAGAAACAACACCGTATTCCGCAGCAGAGAAATAATAGGTGTATAAGGGGACTAACAAGTAATTTAGAAATCGGCCAAAAATACTACTTAGGCCGTAAATTGCAGTTTGTGAGGCGAGCTTTTTTATAATTCCCATGATAGACAGTTACAGCACATTCAATCAGTTAACGGCTTTAACCTAATAACTCCCAAACTGGTTTAATGTTATCTGGCAATGGCGCCAAGCGTCCTAACTCTACATATGGATTGGTTGCATTATGAAAATCCGAACCTACCGAACCAGCCAACTCAAAACGAGTTGCGTAATCTGCCGCCAAGCGTATTTCATCTGAATTCATTCGACTGGTAATTACTTCAATCCCTTGTCCACCCGCAGACTTAAATTCATTAAGCAAACGCCCCATCCAATTGGCTGTCAGCTTATAGCGCAAGGGATGCGCCAAAACTGCGATTCCTCCCGCTTCAGTAATCCAACTAACCGCTAATTTAAGGTCTGCCCAAGGCGTAGACACATAAGCTGCCTTACCTTTGGCTAAATACCGATCAAATGCTTCCTGATGAGTGGACACATGATTTTGCGACAATAGAAAATCTGCAAAATGCGTCCTTGTAATCATGCCTTCTGCTGCCGCTTTTTTTACTGCTTCAAACGCACCTGGAATACGTTTTTTCTCAAGTTTTAAAGCCATCTTTTCAGCACGTTCTAAACGCATCGACTGTAAGTTATGTGTTGCCTCTGCCAAGGGTGGATAATTTGGATCAATTCCTAAACCAACAATATGAAAACACTGATTCTGCCAATTCGTTGACAGCTCAATACCCGAAATAAATTTGATACCCTTTTCATCCGCACACAACCTGGCTTCAATCAAACCAGAGGTTGTATCATGATCAGTCAATGCAAGAGAGGTAACACCTTGGTGATAAGCGCGTTGTACCAGCTCTGTCGGCGATAAAGCTCCGTCAGAGGCAGTGGAGTGACAATGTAAATCGTAAAGTTCGGTCATATTAAGGATTGAAAAAAGGCAAAAATAAAAAACATGCGAGATTACTAAGATTTATTTTATTGGTATTCACCATAGAGTTTTGCGTACAAACCTTTGTTCTGAATTAAAGTGTCGTGCCGGCCTTGTTCACAAATAACACCCTGCTCGAATACATAAACATGATCTGCCTGTTTAACCGCGCTTAAGCGATGCGCGATGATAATAGTGGTACGATCTTTTAAAAAAGTCGCCATTGCCTGGTGTAAGTTATACTCCGTTTCACTATCCAGTGCCGAAGTCGCTTCATCCAAAATCACCACTTTAGGGTCAGCAACTACCATACGGGCAATCGCCATCCGTTGTCGTTGACCTCCAGAAAGCCGCATCCCTAAACGCCCTACTATGGTATCCAGGCCCCGCTCTAAATCTTTAACGGCATCTTTTAATTGTGCAATCGCCAAGGCATTCCATAACACCTCATCACTTACTGATTTTCCTAATGTCAGGTTAGCACGAATCGTATCATTAAATAAAACCGGATGCTGTAATACCGTCACTACATTTTCTCTGACGACCTCCAAACCAATTTGCTCAATGGGCACATTATCAAAGCTTATTCGCCCTTGACTCGGCAAATAAAGGCCAATCAACGTTTGTATAAGAGTAGACTTACCGCCTCCACTTGCCCCAACCAATGCCACCTTCTCACCCGCATTAATCTTTAACTGGATGCCATTCAAAATGGTTTCTTCGCCATAACTAAAGTGTAAATTATCAACACGAATAGCAACCGTTTTTTTATTCAGAAACGGGTTTTTAAGATGCGGATAATAGGGCTCCTGTTTTAAGGCATTTAAACGATTGATACGGATTAGCGCTGCTTTAGCCGCATAAAAAGCATATTGTATGCCCAGGATTTCTTGTACAGGCGCCATCATAAACCAAAGATAGCCAAAGACTGCCAGCATTTCACCAATACTCAAATCTGAATAAAACACCATCAACATGGCGCAGGCACGAAAAACATCAAATCCAAACAGAAAAACCAAAAAACTTAAGCGTGAAGCCGCATCACTTTTCCACGCATAAGCGGCTGAAAATTCGTTTATTGATCGGGCAGACTCAATCAACTGCTGACAATAATGCTGTTCACGATTACTCGCACGAATTTGATGAATAGCCTCTAAAGTTTCGGTCAGTGATTGCTGAAAAAGTTCGTATGCGGAGTTTTCTTTAGACTTAAGATCCTTGACACGCGAACCGACTACTCGCGTAAAATAAATGACTACTGGATTTAAAAGCATGATAAACAAACCCAATTGCCAGTGCATCCAGAGCAAAATCACAGCCGTTCCAATAATTGTCAGCACCGCGACCAGTAGTTTACTGACAGTTGTACCAATAAAAGTATCAATCGTATCTAAATCTTTAACCAAATGACTAACAACCGTTCCCGTGCCTAAACTTTCATATTCAGACATAGAGATAGTCTGTAGATGACTAATCATATTTCTGCGTATGCGAAAAATAATGTCTTTAGAAATACAGGAAAAATGGCGTGCCTGGATAATGTTAAAAATACTGGCGAACACTCTGAGTAATAAACTCACAACCAAGATAACCGTGATATAAAGAACGGGCAGATGCCATTCTACAGGAAACAAGGGATTAATAAGTTTAATCACCCAACCCGGCTTATTAAGCAAGACCTCATCAACCAGCAAAGGCATCAGCAATGGCACTGGAACACTGACAACAGTTGCCAATATCGCTATCACATGGGAAAAGATCAGTGCTTTTTTATGCTCTAATGCAATCTTATAAATCGCACGCCAAGTATAGGCTTGTTGTTTCTGTTTAAATTGCACGGAGGGACAGGAAGTGGTTAATTTATAGCAGTTGATTGTAACATCTAGTCATCTTAATCTTAAACATGCGATTAGCCCACCCCTTACATACCGGGTAATGTTTTAATAGCACTTGGATGACGAATTAATACTGAAAAATGTGTATCCCTTCTATTGAGCCATCCCCTTACCTCAAGCGTTTTACCTAAATAACTATTAATATCTGGAAACAATGACAGCCATTTGCATTCAATTCGTGCATCCAACTGATTGGAGAAATTCAAATAAATAAATCTGGCCGTCCTGTGAATATCAATAACCTTTCCCGATAGCCTTGTCCAGCCACTATGCCCGGCCTCAGTTAATTGGCTCACAGGTATAACGTCATAATCTGCAAGTGCCCAAAGCCCCAATTTATCCTGTTCTGCCTGTTTTTGTGCTGCGATTAACTCATTGACATACAAAAGATTAGGTGGATAAATACTGATGGAAGCCAAACCCTGCTTAACCAAAGACAAATTAATAAGCTCATTTTTTTCAGTAAATAAGTACGCTAAGGTTCGTCCATACTTATCGGTTTTCTCTGCATCAAGTTCTAAGCGAACTCGCTGATTACGTAACTTGGCAAACAACCAAGCTTTAGCTTCTTGACCACCTGCTTCAGCCTGCTTATCTCTATGCTGTATTTCTGGCGTATTAATTCCCAGGAAACGAATTTTTCTACCGTCTTCTAATTGAACAGTGTCGCCATCATAAACCCTTTTTACACTATAAAATTCATAGCCAGGTTTAATATCAACGACTTTAGCATTACTAGTAAACGTATCAGAATAATGTTCACTGCCTTTGGTATCACGCCATTCATAAATTTTTGAATCCCCACACGCAGGAATCACTAACAATAAAATTAGTAGCCCGCTAAGCCACTGACATTGCTTAATACTCGATTTAATTCCTGGCGACCCTGTAATTTGTTTGTCCTGCATTGATCAATTCTTTAATTGAACCGGTAGTAATGGTGTGATAATGAAAGAGAGGACATCCAACAAATACCCTGAGCATAAACCCAAGTCTATTGAATGCCCCCTCTGCTAGCGATTATTGAAAGATAAGGGATTAAGCCATTGCGGCTACTATGGCATCACCCATTTCAACCGTACCACAAGTTGATTCAGGATTAAGATCTTTAGTAACAAACTTACCTTCGTTCACCACTTTTTCAACTGCGTTTTTAACTTTCTCTGCCGCTTCAGTTTCACCCAGATAATTTAACATCATCACGCCGGCCATGATCACTGCAATTGGGTTAGCCAGGTTTTTTCCTGCAATATCAGGTGCACTGCCGTGAACCGCTTCAAATAAAGCCGCATTATCACCAATATTTGCACCAGGAATCAAACCTAAACCACCGACTAAACCAGCCGTTAAGTCAGACAAAATGTCGCCAAACATATTAGTAGTCACCACCACATCAAATTGTTGTGGATTCATCACCATATGCATACAGGCAGCATCAACAATTTTTTCGTCAAACTGAATATCGGGGTAACGCGCAGCCGTTTCTCTTGCTACATCCAAAAACAACCCTTGAGTGTATTTCAATATATTAGCTTTATGACACACTGTCACTTTCTTACGGTTATTATCTTGTGCATATTTAAAGGCATATTCGATAACACGTTCTGATGCGGCACGCGTAACCACTGCCAAACTTTCGGCAATGTCTTTTTTGGGCGTCAAATAATGCTCAAGTCCCGCATAAAGCCCTTCAGTGTTTTCCCTAACGATAACAATATCAACATCTTCATAACGGGTCTTAATGCCTGGCCAACTTTTAGCAGGACGCACGTTAGCGTAGAGCTCATACTGCTGGCGTAATGCAACATTAATACTTCTAAAGCCAGTACCTACTACGGTAGTTAATGGCCCTTTAAATGCCAAGCGGGTTTTATCGAACGATGCCAAAGTTTCATCTGGCAACGGTGTACCAAATTTCTCAAAGGCTGACAATCCAGCGTACGCTTCTTCCCAGTGAATTTTTACGCCTGACGCATCAATAACTTTAACGGCCTCATCCATAATGGAAGGACCAATACCATCACCTTTTATCAACGTGACATTGTGCATAATTATCTCCACAGTTTATGTAATACTTTCGCCGAACAGCTAAAGTGATGCTATATAAATAAAATAGGGGTGAACAAATCAAATCAAGATTCGATCAGCCAAAGGGATGATAACAATAGTTAATGCTTAACGTCCAACATTTACACTGCTTAATTTGTTTATTTTAAAACCTCAGTCTAACAAAATGGGTTAAACGCTAAAATAATGTCAAAGCATAGTCTTTCGGAAGTTAAACTTCCATAACGCGAAGCTTTACTGGGGTAACAACCCAAAGGTGGATTAATATAGCTTTAGCTGTTTTTACAGGCAATAGCTAAAGCAATTGCACTCTGTTTTTTATTTATCTGAAAATCTATAGCCGTTTTTGTAAAGAGTTTAATGTCTAAAAACAAACTTTTGAACGGGCTCTGGACGATACAAAGCTAACACTTGCTTAACGTAATTCTGAGTTTCCGGATAGGGAGGAATAGAATTGTTGTAACGCATTACCGCATTTTCACCTGCATTATAAGCAGCCAGTGCCAATTCCAGACTAGGATTAAATAGGTTAATCAAATGTTTTAAATAACGGACCCCCCCATCTAAATTCTGATCAGGATCACTGCGATCTAACACGCCAAAGCGTTTAGCTGTATCTGGCATCAACTGCATTAACCCGACCGCACCCTTGGGAGATTGTGCCGTAGAATTATAAGCCGATTCAGTTTGAATAACTGCATGGACCAATTTGGCATCGACCTGATGTTTATAAGCCGCTTGTTCTATCAGGGATGAGAATCTTTTTTTATTAACCACACCTCCTCCGTTAATCCCAGTACTGGTACTGGTAATTCCACCCCCATTAAAGCCATTAACCTTGAGAGGATAAATAACGGGGGTATCAAACAACGTATTTTTCATAACAGGCACATGAAGCCTGCTTTTAATAATGCGTTGATACAAACTATTTCTAGGATTATCCGTATAGTAAATATTTCCGCGATTATCAGTATATTTATATATATCTGCCTTTGCTGCAACTGAAACACTTAATACCAATAAAACAATCAATAGTCTGATCATATTTACCATACCTTACCTTACATTGACTTAATCACCACTGAGTGTGCTGCTGTAATGGCTTTATGCCTAGCTTCACGTGTATTATCGGCTGTTGCTAAAGCAACACCCATTCGCCTGTTCACGAATGCTTCGGGCTTACCGAATAATCGAACGTCGGTATCTGGAATAGCTAATGCTTCAGCAAGTCCTTCATAGATAACGCCCTTGGCATCAATGCCGCCCAGAATAACAGCACTCGCTCCTTCATTACGCAATTCAGTATTAACAGGTAACCCTAAAATAGCTCTGGCATGTAAATCAAACTCACTTTGACGCTGAGTTACCATCGTCACCATACCGGTATCATGAGGTCTAGGACTCACTTCACTGAACCACACCTCATCGCCTTGTATAAATAACTCAACACCAAATAAGCCTAGACCGCCAATTTCATTAGTCACTTTAAAAGCGATTTCTTGCGACAACTTCAAGGACCTGTCGCTCATAACCTGAGGTTGCCAACTTTCCCTGTAGTCACCATTTTCTTGAACATGCCCTATGGGCGCGCAAAAATAAGTTTGTATTTCACCTTGTTGGTTTAGGGCTCGAACAGTCAGCAAAGTAATTTCAAAATCAAACTCGATTTTGGCCTCTACAATCACTTTACCCGTATCAACACGACCACTGGATTTAGCATAATCCCAGGCAGCCTTGAGCTGATCCAAACTTTTAACCATCGACTGACCTTTGCCAGATGATGACATGGTCGGTTTGATAAAACAAGGATAACCAATGCCATTCTCGACAGCGGCCAGTAACTCCTCAAAACTTTCTGCAAATGCATAAGCAGAAGTCGGTAACTTGAGATGCTCGGCAACCAGTTTTCTAATGCCTTCCCTATTCATAGTCAATTGAATCGCTCTGGCATTAGGAACGATGGTACAGAGGCCCTCTGCCTCAATATCGGCTAATGCCTGCGTAGCAATCGCTTCAATTTCGGGAATAATATAATGCGGCTTTTCTAAAGCAATCAGTTTTTTAACGGCATCCGTATCCGTCATATCGATCACATAACTGCGATGTGCCACTTGGTGAGCAGGCGCATTCTGATAACGATCTACTGCAATAACCTCTACACCATACCGCTGCAAAGAAATAGTTAACTCCTTACCTAATTCACCGCTACCTAGCAACAACGCGCGTGTTGCATTACCTGTTAATGCTGTACCTATTGTCATTGCGAATCCGCCAAATAATGTTCTATATCTTCTTTTGAGAAACCGATCTTTTTAGCCACTCGATCGGCATGACTGACCCGAGAAATACCCGCAATTAATTTATAGGTAGGCGCATCATTTGCAAACTCAACTTGTCTGGGCAAACCCATTCGTTGACGAGCAAATTGATCGACTAATTGATGATTATGAGTAATTAGTATAGTGCTATTACCTTTACGATAAAAACCATTTAACACATTTGTAGAAGATTCCATTTTTTCTTCAAAGGTAGTACCTTCTGATAACTCATCCAGCACCACCAAACTCTTAGGTGTCGTCGCTAAAAATATATCCTTTGTTCTTTTTAACTCAGTACCGAAGCGCCCTTCCCCATCGTTTAAATGACTTACTTCAGACACTTGATAAAAGATTCTGTCTGCCACCGTCAGCGTTGCCTGCTGGGCAGGAACATAACAACCAATTTGTGCCAACAACTGGATTTGAGTGATCGTTTTACAAAACGCGGTTTTACCACCACTATTCGGGCCGGTTATTAATATCAGCTTATCGTCTTCCAGGACAAAATCATTGCCCACATAGTCCGCATTTGCTTTGCCTAATACCGGATTTTTAGCATCAACTAAATTAATGCGATGATGGTCACCTTCAATCAATTGAGGTAAAACCACCGGATTACCAAACCCATCCGCGAACTTGATAAACGATAACAATTCATCTAATTGCCCTATGGCTTCTAAAGCCTGAGCCACTTCCGGTGCATTTTTGTAAATTTTTCTAAGCGGGATAATACAACTATCGCGATCAAAACTACCCACTACCGGATAATACACCAGCAACAATGGCACAAAAAATATTGTTGCAGTCGGAATCGCTTCTACAGACACGTTAAACAGATCGGTAGGAAAAAAATGCGCTATTCCCCAAATAACGGCAAAGAACAAGGCAATCAATAACGGTTTAAATAGATTAGGTCTAAAAATAATAGCCGGAGAAAATGAATGCTGCCGTTCTTGTCTGGACTGAATGCCACTCTCAGCAATGTATGCAGGTCCTTTCATCAAAGAATAAGCTCTGGTCTCTGCGAATTGTTTAATAGCATCTATCAGTGACTTTAAATAGGCACTTTGTGGTACGGCTAGATCTTGCACCTGATCCACCAGATCCAGCATAAAACGCACACCTCGTTTATACTGTAGATAACCATAACCTTCAATTTCATGCTCTTCTCTAGCGGTTCCCCATGAACCCAAGAACTCACCAAACGTGAGCAAGTAAAAATTTCTTTCCTGACTGGCGGCGGTAGCTATTATATTTTCAAGCGCATCCCTTAACGCTGGATTAGCACGTAACTCCTCAAGCGCCTGTTGCTTTTCGTTTAATTCCTCTAACGAAGCAGACGGCTGAGTTAATGAATGATACAACCGAGCTTGACCGATAATAGTTGAGGCATAATTTATCGCTTCAAATACTTTATCTACTTCGATTGTACTAAAAGCACTTCGATCAATAACACCTTCACCTGTCGCTAAAGTCTCAGAAGATTTGATTGTTGGCCATTCAGCTTGCTGCCAACCTTGAAATATTGTTTCTTTCATGAGTGCCACGCTACTAGTCGGTTGCTAAAGTCTTTGTTCCAGCAAATGAACCAGCGCATTAACATGTAGGTCTGAATCATTCAGCGCACCAATATAACGATACGCTGTACCACCGGCTTCCTCAAAGATAGACTTATTCTCCATGGCTATTTCTTCCAGTGTTTCCAGGCAATCTACCGCAAAACCCGGACAAACCACATCGACCGTTTTAACGCCCTCACCGGGTAATTGCTGTAGCGTGTCTACGCAATAAGGTTTTAACCATTCGGCCTTACCAAAACGGGATTGAAATACAATCTTCCATTGCTCTGTTTCAAGACCGAGTTTTTCAGCCAGCAGTGCCGCAGTTTTATGGCATTGATGAAAATAAGGATCACCCCATTTAGTCAGGATTTCAGGCAAACCATGAAATGACATAATTAATAATTCATTCCTATCCTGTTCCTGCCAGGCTTGCTGAATAACGTCTGCCAACGCAGAGATATAAACGCTCTCCTGGTGATAATCACTAATGAACTGAAAACTGGGAAGATGACGCCATTGATTGAGTTCTTTTACTAAATCATCGTAAATAGAAGCCGTTGTAGTCGAAGAGTACTGAGGATATAAGGGCAAAACAATAATATCGGTGATTCCCTCTGTTTTAAGCTCTCTTAGTCGATTAGCGATTGAAGGCTCGCCATAGCGCATGGCATAGGTCGTAATAATCTGTTTGTCTTCAAACCGTTCCGCAATATTTTCAGTTAATTGCCGGGTCAGATACGTTAATGGCGACCCTTTTTCATGCCATACTTTACGATAAGCTTTTGCAGACTTACTGGGTCTAAAAGGTAAAACAAAGCAGTTAAGTATAATCCACCAAACAGGCCTGGGTAGATTAACGACACGGGGATCCCATAAAAACTGACCTAAAAACCGCCTAACCGCCTTGGTGGTAGGCTCAGTAGGAGAACCCAGGTTTGCTAGTAAAATCCCTGTTTTTTTAGTCATGACACACTCTATCTATTAATCAGATTAAGAAATTCGGAACGAGTACTCAGGTCTTTACGAAAAATCCCCGTCATCACCGAAGTGGTCATGACCGAGTTTTGTTTTTCAACACCCCTCATCATCATACACAAGTGTTTAGCTTCAATAACCACGGCAACACCTTTTGCACCAATAGAAAGCTCAATGGCATCTGCTATCTGCTTTGTGAGTTTTTCCTGTATTTGTAAACGACGTGCATACATATCAATGATACGGGCCACTTTTGACAAGCCCAATACCTTACCTTGCGGCAAATAACCCACATGACATTTACCAATAAAGGGGAGCAAATGATGCTCACATAATGAATATAATTCAATATCCTTAACGATAACCATATCTTCAGTATCCGCCGAAAAAATAGCGCCATTCAGCACTTCTTCCAACGTTTTGTCATAACCATTGTTAAGAAATTTGAAAGCTTTAGCTGCGCGCATGGGTGTATCAATCAAACCTTCCCGATTTAAATCTTCACCGACCGCTTCAATAATTCTGGCAAAATGCTCTTCCATGGTTTTAAGTCTCTCTTAGTAAAAAAGTTCCAAAGTATAGCACTACCCTCTACTTGACTGCCACATTTAGAACTTAACTTAAGCTTCTTGGAGAGTATAAGCAAGGGCTGTCAATATAACAGACTCATCTACACCGGCTTGACCGACATGTTCACTCAGATACCTGCGCCAGCCTCTGGCTCCATATTCACCGTGAAAAAGCCCTAGAATATGCCGTGTGATACTGTTTAAACGCGCCCCTGTTTTAAGTAATTCCTGCGTATAGGGAATTAATAAATGCACAATCTCTTGACGAGAAAGCGGCTCTTTATTAACACCATAAAAACGCTTGTCCACCTCAGCCAGGATATAAGGGTTTTGGTAGGCTTCACGCCCCACCATAACACCATCGACCTGTTGCAGCAATTCTTCTGCCTGGTCTAATGACGTTATACCGCCATTAATAATAATTTCCAAATGCGGAAAATCATTCTTTAATTGATAAACCACATCGTAACGTAAGGGCGGGACTTCTCGATTTTGTTTGGGGGATAATCCTTTTAACCAGGCTTTTCTGGCATGCACAATAAACGTTTCGCAACCTGCCTCTACCACTGTTGTAATAAAATCGACCAGTTCCTCATAAGAATCCCGGTCATCAATACCGATTCTTGATTTAACGGTGATTGGAATGTTAACCGCCTGAGACATTTGCGCAACACATTCAGCGACCAACTGGGGCTCAGCCATTAAACAAGCACCAAAACGACCGTTCTGCACGCGATCACTGGGGCAACCCACATTCAAATTGACTTCATCATAGCCATACTCTTCGACCATTTTGGCACAAGTCGCTAGATCTTTAGGATTACTCCCCCCTAATTGAAATGCCACTGGACTTTCTTCTGGCCTGTGCTGTAAAAAACGATGATGATCCCCATGAATCAAGGCACCCGTTGTTACCATTTCGGTATACAACAAAGCATGCTCTGAAATCAGACGATGAAAGAAACGGCAACGACTGTCCGTCCAATCCAGCATCGGGGCAACGCAGAACTTTCTACTTATTTTATTAGTGTGATTTAACATAAGACTATCTTGCTGCATGAACCGACTCGCGCGGCAAGACTTCACGCTCAATGACGAACAATGTTTGTAGCTTTGCCACACTTAAGTCATAAGCGATTTGCAGATTCATCCAGGATTGAGCGTCACTGCCAAAATAGCGTGCTAGACGCAAGGCAGTATCAGGCGTAATCCCACGGCGTTCTTTGACAATTTCATGCACACGGGTAGCGGGAACGCGTAGTGCTTTTGCCAAGGCGTTGACGCTTAGACCCAGAGGAATCAGGTAGTCTTCACGCAGGATTTCGCCCGGATGAATGGGGCGCATACCGTTTTCTATCATGGATTTTTCTCCTCAACGAAAACGTTTAGGTGACTGCCCTTCAAACAAGGCTTGGGTTTCTTTGCAACGAAATGATTTAATCATGGCGCCAATAATATTACGCTTTGCGTAATACGTAAAGCAACGACTTTGATTAATCTTTAATAAATGTGAACTTGTGTCAAGCAACTGGAAAAAGAAAAACAGCAGGGTAAAGCAGGAAATCTGGGCAAGCAGTTGACGGTGATGGATGCTGTTATTTTAGATGAGTTGGGTTACCTGCCGTTTCCTGAATCGGGCGGCGCGTTACTGTTTCACCTTATCAGCAAGCTCTATGAGAAAACATCACTGATCATTACTACCAATCAAACTTCGCTGAATGGGTTCAGGTATTTGGCGACGCCAAGATGACCACCGCTATGTTAGATCGAGTAACCCATCACTGCGATATTCTTGAAACCGGTAATGACTCCTATCGATTTAAGCAGCGGAAAAAGATCATCGAAACGCAATAACTTAGTAATCTATCTGGATATTTTTCGACGCTTTTTACTGGTTAAATTTGGATGCTGATTGACATCTATCCAACTGGCGGTGAACTTTTCATGCTGACAACGGGGGGGGGATAAAATTGGATTTTTATTTGTATACATCACGACGGTT
Organism: uncultured Methylococcaceae bacterium; assembly: GCA_903859415.1. Classification (GTDB taxonomy): domain Bacteria; phylum Pseudomonadota; class Gammaproteobacteria; order Methylococcales; family Methylomonadaceae; genus Methylobacter_C. Next base: position 29,324 of record CAIOMN010000187.1, on the reverse strand, counting down.
GCCAATTTTTACAACAAGGACGCACAAAATCCCGTCCTGTATCTCGCAAATTATCCGATGCTCACCTACTCGGTAACGCCAGAGATCGCCAAGAGGGCCGGTCAATGCCTTACCTAAGCTGCGCGGATTTTCAAGAGCCGCCAAGCGTTGACTCAAGAATGTTGTAATTCGCTTTGCCTCGACTTTATCAAACTTCGACAACTGTTTGGTTGCAGTTGCTGTTAATTCAATCCGCCAGACCAAGAGAATCCTCCACTTCATTCAATGTGAAAGTCTTCTCTTCACCTTTCTTAACTCGCTCTAATACATTAGCGGCCAAATAGTAATCTTCCATATCCTCAAGTCCACGCTCGATAATTTCACGCAAGTAAAATGTTTTTGTGCGACCAGTCTGGACAGCCAGATTGTCAAGTCTTTGTTCAACTTCTGGTGTCAATCGAATTGAAGTAGGCATATTAAACTCTGTTGAATAAAGTCATTAAATACATGTATTCAATATATCACAGTCCTTGATTTAATGTGCCTTGCAAAATCGGACATAAAGCATGCCCGATTAAGGACTTGTAAGGATTTAGTTAAGGCGCAACAGTGACTTTTTGTACTGGCGTATACTCACCATTAGCCTCACCTTTATCCCACCATCTTAACCGATACTCACGTATTTCAGGCGCGGTATCAACCAGCAAAGCGAGGTCATCGTACCAGGGTTTCGTTACTACGACACCCAAAACCTCCCACGGACCGCCATTACGGCGACTCTCAACAATCACTCCACCATGACTGTATTTGGTAAAGTTCAATTTAACTCGTTCAATGGTAGGTCCACGTTCTGTTGTCACGGTAAAATCAGGCACATCAGAGTCAGCCGTGCTCTGAGTACTTATAATACCTAAATCTTTACCTACCACGAGATTATAAGTCGCGGCCATTTTAATGCGCTGAATCAGATTAAATAAGCGCGTCAAAACACCAGGTAACACCGGCACAGGCTCCGGATCAAAGACCACATGGACGGGTAACGCAACCAGCTCACTACCTGAGCCAGTGCCAATCAGCGCTTTAAAAGCCGAAGCTTCCACTGCATTTTTCTGGACGGCGGGGTTCCAACTCTGTACCAGCCAGATATAAAAATCAATATCCGCCAAGGTACTGGCAATATCGTCGAGAGAAAAGCCAAGCTCCATGCGATGAACCGGCAGCTTGGTACGAAAATGTGCTAGCCAAACAGAGCGTTCGGCCTCACTTATTAAGAAAACAACATAACTGACTTTCCTTAATGACTACAGAGAGAACTTCAGACCTTACGCGCACTTATAAAAACTAATCGTTATCCGTCCCTGGTGCTTTGTAGGAAGCTAATAACACGCCTGTGACAAGCATTGAACTGGCTGAAGGCTGCTATTTTTGAAGGCTATTCACCCACTATCACTAAAAATAACACTCACAATCAAGCTCTACAAGCTGATGCGGCCTTCTTCACTACTATCAGAACAACTAAAAAAGGTGGGAGTATTACTAATACCTTGCAAAGTATTAGTAACTCCTCGGCTATAGGCCCTATTTTGGATAAGGGATAGTTATAAATAACTTTATTTACAAGCTAACTGAGAAATCCTTACGATTGGTTGATAGGTAACGAATATATTAATTTTTGGGAGTGATGTAGTCTTCCCGTGTGCTATGATTCAATGATCAGTAAATACTTTAATCCTTATGTAGACAAGACTGGATGCATTTAATATATGGCATCATTCATGCTTCATTTTTCACAGAACTAAACAACACATAGCTGAAGTGCCATGAAATCAATCTGGAAAAACTATAAAACTGACATTGCTTACGATGAACTGATGCATTCAGAATTCCAATCTCGTCCAGTGAGTCATCGATTATGTCAATATTTGGATTCACTCAAAAAGGAGGACATCGACAAAAGAAAGATAGCAGCAGAACTGGCTATTATGGAAATGGGCATCAGCTTTACTGTCTATAGTGATGAGGGAAACATAGATAGGGCTTGGCCTTTTGACATCATCCCACGCATTATTGCCGCTACTGAATGGAAAATTATAGAAAAAGGCCTAAAGCAGCGCTTAACAGCCTTAAATTGTTTCATCAGCGATGTTTATGGCGAACAGGCTTTTCTTAAAGATGGCAAAATGCCTAGCGAGATTATTACTAGCTCCAAGAATTTTCGTAAAGAATGCATCGGCATGAAACCCAAGCATAATGTCTGGGCTAACATTTGTGGCACTGATTTGGTGCGTGACAAAGATGGCATTATGTATGTTCTGGAAGATAATTTACGGGTCCCATCAGGGGTTTCGTATATGTTAGAAAACAGAGTTATTACAAAACGGGTTTTTCCTGAACTTTTGCAAGACATTGATATTCTACCCATTGACGATTACCCTACGCATTTACACGATATGCTTACGTCAATTGCACCTAAACAAGATGGATTAATTACCTGTGCCGTTTTAACCCCCGGTATTTATAATTCTGCCTATTTTGAACATGCCTATTTAGCGCAACAAATTGGTGCGCAACTGGTGGAAGGAAATGACCTGGTAGTCAATGATGACAATTGCGTCTACATGAAAACAATTGAGGGTCTTGAAAGAGTCGATGTTATCTACCGACGTATTGATGATGACTTCCTGGACCCTGAAGTTTTTCGTAAAGACTCGACACTCGGTGTACCAGGCTTAATGCGTGCATGGAAAGCAGGCAATGTGGCTCTTGCTAATGCACCGGGTGCCGGAGTTGCGGATGATAAAGTAGTGTATGCCTATGTCCCTGAAATGATCCGTTATTTTCTCAACGAAGAGCCTATATTACCCAACGTCCCTACTTATTTATGTAGCAATAAAGATGATTTTGATTATGTGCTAGAGCACCTTGCTGAATTGGTTGTAAAACCAGCCAATGAATCGGGTGGTTATGGTATGTTAGTGGGGCCTCACGCAACTGCCAAGGAAGTTGAAAGTTTCCGGCAGATTATTAAAAAAGATCCTCGCAATTATATTGCCCAACCCACACTTTCAATATCAACCGCACCAACTTTGTGCAAAGGGAAGCTGGAACCGCGTCATATTGACCTGCGCCCTTTTATTTTACAAGGAGAAAACACCTTCGTTACTGCTGGTGGATTAACTAGAGTGGCCTTAAGAAAAGGCTCACTGGTTGTAAATTCATCGCAAGGAGGTGGTAGTAAAGATACCTGGATTATTAATATGGAGGACAGCTAATGTTATCTCGCTCAGCAGAACGCCTGTATTGGCTCGCCCGTTATCTGGAACGTACAGAAAATATAGCCAGACTGGTTAACGTACACATGAATTTATTAATGGATCTGCCCAAAGGTGTTGAAATGGGTTGGAGACAGTTAATCTCGATTAATGCCTCAGAGCAAGAGTTTTACAAGAAAAACAATGTTGCGACTGAACGTAACGTCACCCGTTTCCTACTTGCAGATCAGACTTATCCAGGCTCTTTATTTTCTTCATTAACGGCTGCCAGGGAAAACATCCGTACCTCTAGAGAATTATTACCCGACGAAGCTTGGGAACAAGTCAACGAAATGTATTTGTTCGCAAAAAATAATTTAGAGACGGTGGCTAATCGTCGTCAAAGAGTTATTTTTCTAAATGAAATACTGAAAGGATGCCAACGCTTTACGGGCTTATTGTCTGGCTATATGAGCCACAACCACCCCTATAGCTTTATTCGCTTAGGCAGAAATATTGAACGGGCTGATATGACTAGCCGTATTCTTGATTTAGCGTCTTTGCTACTGTCAGAATCGCGCAGTGACGAAGTTCGCCAATATGAAACCATTCTGTGGATGAACATATTAAAAGCTTTAAATGCTTTGCTTATGTACCGTCAACAGAAACACAATCGAGTGAATGGGGATGATGTTCTTAACTTTCTTTTACAAGATACGAATCTACCCCGTTCCGTTATTTGCTGTATCTCAGAAATTTCAACTTGTATCAACAAACTTCCTAATAGCCATGTACTACCGGCTAAAGTTAATGAACTGGAAGCTTATGTTAAATCTATTGATTCCGAAAATACCACCCAGATACAACTACGGGGCATACTTGATGATCTACAGAATAAACTGGGCAGCCTGCACAATCAAATAGCTGATAACTGGTTTCTGATTTCAACGCCAGAATAGCAAAGTTTAGATACTGTCTTAAATTAAGCCATCATGGACATATTATGTGTCCATGATGGCCAATGCATATAAATCGAATTAAGATTTATAAAACCATTCGAATGAGTTTATTTGATTTTTTATCTAACGCTGGCAAAGCCGCAATTGCCTCACGCAGTTTATTTTCCCAACTGCGTCTAAGCTGCAACATATAATCATCGTCATCATCAAAACAATAATATTCATCCAAGCTATAACTGTTTTTACGATAAATCAACATTTCTACTGGCGATCCGACACTCGCATTACTACGGATGGTTGAGTCCATCGAAACCAGACAGCAACGCGCTGCTTCATCAATCGACGTATTCAACTTAAGAAAACGATCCAGGATCGGTTTGCCATATTTACTTTCACCGATTTGAAGGAAAGGCGTATTAGCTGAACTGGTAATGCTATTACCCTCCGCGTAAATCATATAGGCGCCATGTGGATCGCCGCCAATCTGACCCGCAAGAATAAAACTAGCCGTTGGATTAAAAGCTGATTGACCCTGTGAGCTTTTATATTGCTTTTGTTTTTCTACACTGACGTGACCTAAATAATCTGCCGCTTCAAATAAGCTTTCAACATTATTTAAGTTGATCGTTGCATTTTTTAGTTTATCACGATGTAACTGTTCTAAAACAGCTTGGGTTGTCGCTAGATTGCCTGCACAAAGAAGCACTATCTTGCGATCACTTGTTGTTTCAAATGCATGCATCTTGCCATGTGTGCTCACATTATCAATACCAGCATTAGTTCTTGAATCTGAAACCAGAATAAGTCCTTCATCTATAGAAGCTGCAATACAATAAGTCATGAACTCTGCCGTTATTAAAAAGTTATAATATGCTAATTATCCAGCAAATCGACGCGAACGTCCATGCTATTCAACAAACAACCTGATCCAAACTGATGGAATATAGACACATCGGCTGCATCGCGTCCAAAAGCAATAATCACTCGCCCCCCTTTTAACTCAGCTTGTGTGGGGTCAAAAGTATACCATTTATCCCCCACATAAACCTCAAACCAGGCATGTAAATCCATTGGCTGCAGGTTATATAAATAGCCGACAACCAGTCTAGCTGGAATACTGATGCTGCGACATAAGGCTATTGCAACCTGAGCCAGATCCCTACAGACCCCATAACCACGGAGATGTACTTCGGCTGCAGACATTGGAAATTCACTAGAGCCCGGAACATACTTTATGGTATCTCGAACCCAATCGTTAATTTTACTCACCTGATCATAACCTGGAAGACTATCAAACGTTATTTCTCTCGCCAGGTCACCAAACCGATCAGATTCACAATAACGACTGGGTAATAAATACGGTAATATTTCATTAGGAAGATAGTGTATCTCAACAAAATAATTTCCAGGGGCTGCTTCAACCTTGTCTGCCACAATAACATCTGTCGAGGTGTATATCAGAAAATTTCCGACCGGGACTCTTATGCGCTGCAACGAATTACCAAAGCTATCAACACTTTCTATCATGGGCGTTACTGGCTTGATAATATAAACCTCTCGATTAATCCATTGCTGAATACCTCTATACGGCCGTAGCATTAAAATCAATACTGTCGTTTCAATAATCTGAAATCGAAGACTGCAACTCACCCTCAATTTCATGAAGCTTAAATCCCTGTAAATATAAAAGATATTACAACCGAATTCATCTTAGACACCAACAGATTCGATTTCTTTATAAGCATGATTTAACCAGATTTTAACTCGCTGCCTTTCAAGTAATCCCAAAGCATCCACGCTTTCAAGGTCTTTATTTTTTGCAGCCCAAAAGCTATAACTATTGTTGTCAATCTTAGTCATTACAGGCGCATGAAGCCGCTTCAAAGTCATGACTTTGGCATCAAATGCCAAAGCACGCTCTTTGACCCCTGAAAACTCTAAAATATTGAAATGTTCATCACGGATTTGATTTTGCACCAACACATAGTTAATTCGAGTATTAAACTGCGTCAGCAATTTATTTAATAAATCGACCGAATCCTTGCCAGAGTCCATTACATTCCAATAGGTGATAGTAATACCCAATTCTTCTGCCAACTCTAAAACCCCTGATTCATCTATCCATTGCGCTAACGCTTGATGGGTTTGTGCCGCTAAATCCACTAGAATGCGCTGCTCGGGCTTTTCTGCAGCAACCTCCATAATCGCATCCAGACTCTGATAATTATCAATGATTGTTGGAGAAGCATAGTCGGTATAAAAGCGCAATAATGACCCATGCGATTTATCGGTATCAAAGCCGATAAACGGGATTTGACGATCAATCATATATTGCGCTAACAATCGCGCAACAACTGATTTACCTACTCCGCCTTTTTCTCCGCCAATAAGATGTATAGTAGACATGTAACCTCCATTAAAGTAAAAATTAAGATGTTTGTAACGATTTAAAAATAGTAAAACTTACTCAATCCTTAACACATCGACTGATACGGACAAGACGTGCTGACCACCACCAAAAGCAATGCCCTTAAGGGGTGTTACATCTGAAAAATCACGCCCCCATGCTAAAGTAATATGCTGATCAAGAGGAATGGTATTATTTGTTGGATCAAAATCTAGCCAACCCGAATTAGGGATATAAACAGAAAACCAGGCATGCGAAGCATCAGCACCAGTCAGTCGCTGCTTACCCGGTTCGGGCAAGGTTTCAACATAACCACTGATGTATCGGGCAGCTATTCCATAAGCCCGCAAACAGCCAATAGCTAAATGAGCAAAATCCTGACAGACACCCCGCCGAAAATTCAGCACATCTGATAAAGGGGTTGCTATAGTGGTAAACGTTGGATCGTAAGTAAAATCATTGTAAATACGCGCCATTAAATCATGAACGACATCAACCAATGGCCGATTGGGTTGAAATGAGATTCGCGCATATTCAGCAAGTTCTGGGGTAACCTTAACCATAGGCGAATCCAGAAGAAATTGCTTGGCATCAAATAGTTCTTGCGCATAGTCCTGGTTTTGCCATAGAACTTGACTTTGCTGACTTTGCGACTGTGAGAGACCTTGTAGCGGTAATCCCTGTAAAATATTGCGGACCGACTCCCATGCTATCTGATTGAAGAGCTCTAATACATTTTGCTTAGGGAATATAGTCACTTCACTGATAGCGGTCACATTCAATTTGGTGTGTGGTTTCTGAACAGCGAAATAGGTCACACGATTACCAAAATAATCCAGGCGCTCCTGAAAATCAATAGGCTCAGGCGTAATATCGAAATAACTCGTATGACAATGCTGACGCCAAAAGTTTCTGGGTTGCAATCGCGCTTCATTCTGACATAACCCAACTGGCTGACTGTAATGATACAGCGTACTATGCGTAATTCTGTATTTCAAAGTTCATCCTCAGTGGATTTATGAGCGATTAATTGCGAAGTTTGAGAATGACTGAAGTAAGCGTTTGCAATACTCTCAGAAAGTTTCCACAACAAAGCAGTGGTATCGTAAAGTAGTTTCTCAAAGTCAGCATAAATACCCTCTTCTTCGCCCGTTTGGGTTAATTCAAATACATTACACAATCGTAGATCAGTGTAAGCTTTTAAAATTAACCGCTCCTCTTCACTGAGTTGACTATTAACCTTGACTCTGGGTAACGCCGCGATATGAATAGATAACTCATGCAGTTGATACGCAACTGACCTAGGATGCGTCTCATCCAGTAATAATAACTCCAGCACTAACGGTAACTGTATATATGACCGATAACGACGTTGATAAATGGTTAAACTATCGGTTGAAACCAATACGGCTTCGAGCACCTGGTTTTGTAAGACGTCTTCGTGGCGTAACGCCAATGTGGAACGCATTAAGGCAATAAGAGCCAATGCACGCTCTAGCCTACGCCCACTATCCATCATTAACCAGGCAGCTTCTCGCGTCATGCTTTCACTGGTTAAACCCGTAAAAGCAACAATGCCAGTAATTAAATCGTCTAAGTGATTGGGCAATTGGTCGGTATTAATTTCATTACCAATAACCCTTTGCTGCCAGCGCCGTTGGATGTTATCAACGCTACGCCAAGTATCTTGTGACCACAAATCCCGAATACTAAAGGCCGCCTGGAAAAATGCCTGAATATTAGCCGTGAGAGAACCTCTTCTGTAAACATCTTTTACGAGTGACAGTAACTCCGGCACCGGTGAGTTAAGCAGTTCTTCCTCACACGTTATAAATCCGGGATATGTTCCTGTTACTTGCGTGAAGGTGCGTAATAATACTCTTAGACATTCGGTATCAATCGAATCTTTCGATTCATTAGCCACTCTATATTTAACCAATACTGTACGCAATAACCTAGTTACCGCTTCTGTACGCTCAAGATGCCGACCCACCCAAAAGAGATTGTCCGCTGCACGACTGGTCAGTGGTTCAGTGACGGCATCAATCAGTTGATTACGTTTAGGTTGAGTCCATAAACTCACTGGCTTATCGGGTTCAGGGGCTAAAACCCAGGTGTCTTTACTAATCCCCCCCGCCTGATTTGAAACAACAAAGTTATCTTTCTGGCGAGCAACACGGGTTAAGCCACCGGGCATCACTTCGTAATCATCACCAGATGCCACAAGAAAATTACGCAAAACTGCATTACGAGGCTCGATTTGATGATCAATAAAAGCAGGCAATGTAGAAAAGCTGACTCGCTCCTGACCAATAAACAAATGTGGCTTAGCTAAGATTTGACTCCGTAAATCGTCTTTTTCCTTGACACTTAAAGCGCCTCCGAACACCCCCTGATTACCAATACTGCGATTGATGGGCTTAATAACCAGACTATCAATATTTTGTAACACAAACTCACGCTCACGACGCTGCCCACACCACCATGTTGCAATAGAGGGTAACTTAAGATCTTCATTGAGATAGTGACGCGCTAATCGAGGTAAAAATGCCAGTAAGGCAGGGTTTTCTAAAACACTACTACCAAATGGATTAGCAATCGCAACATTACCTCTTCGAACCACTTCAAGCAATCCTGCCACACCCAATTTTGATTCGCTGCGAAACTCAAGTGGATCACAAAACGAATCATCGACCCGTCTTAAAATAACATCAACAGCCTGTAAGCCAGCTAATGACTTAAGCCAGACACGACCATCACGAACTGTTAAATCACCACCTTGCACCAACGTATAACCCAAATAAGCCGCTAAATAAGCATGCTCAAAATAAGTTTCATTCAGTGGTCCCGGCGTCATGATGACAATACGCGGATCTTCTTTATTATTGGGCGCTATATCGACTAGCCCCTTATGTAGGGACTTAAAAAAACCTGAGAGACGATGAACCTGCGTTTCACGATAAATATCAGGTAAAACTCGTGCCATGACGGTACGGTTTTCCAAGGCATATCCAGAACCTGAAGGGGCTTGCGTCCTATCATCCAACACCCACATCAAGCCATTAGGACCCCGTGCAAGATTGGCTGAATAAATAGTTAAATGTCGCTTTTGATTTTGCAAAGCGCCGACACAAGGATGCAAGAATCCTTCATGTCCGAATACTAATTCCGCAGGCAACAAACCTTTTTTTAAGAGATTCTGTTTACCATAAATGTCTTTTAAGATTAAATCCAGCAGATCAGCGCGTTGCTTTAAGCCTGCCTCAATAACTAACCATTCTTCACTACTAATCAGTAATGGAACGGGATCAAGTCGCCAGGGCCTCGTCAGATTCTGCGAGTCACCATAGACATTATAGGTAACCCCATTTTCACGCAGTAATCGCTGAGCTTCCCTTCGACGAAGCTCAAGCTTTTCACTTCCCATGCTGTTAAGGGCGGCCATAAACCGCTCCCAATAGGGTAATGCTTTATTTTCTTTGGCATACATTTCATCGTATATGCCCAACTGTGTCGCGTAATACTGCGCACCAATATCATCGGCAGAACTTTTGTTGTTACGCACGTATTTTTCCTTATACTCTATTCATTATCGAGCTTATCGCCCTACCCAGGGGCTGACTTTCTTCACGTTTGCCGACTTATAATCACTATAAATTCAATAATAAAAGCTATAGATTTTCAGATAAATAAAAACTGGCGTGCAAACGCTTCAGCTATTGCCTACAAAAACAGCTGAAGCTATTTTACTCCACTTTTAGATTGTTACCCCAGTGAACTAAAGCTTCGCATTATGGAAGTTTAATTTCTGAAAGACTCTATATTATCTAAGAGGAACCTCAAATTATATGTGATAGCTTACCAGTACCAACCTAACTTTTATTTCCTCTCAATTCCTTATCCTAGCAAGTCCTTTGACTTATTTCCTGATAGTGGCGCATTTTCTCGCCCGTATATATTTGTCGTGGCCGATAAATAGTCACTGTTTCACCATGAATCATTTCACGCCAATGAGCGAGCCAACCCGGCATTCGACCAATCGCAAAAATGACGGTAAACATGTTAGTAGGAATACCTGCGGCTCTGAGTATAAGCCCAGAGTAAAAATCTACATTGGGGTACAACTTTCGAGAAATAAAATACTCGTCTTTCAATGCTATTTCTTCTATACGTCTTGCTATATCCAATAATGGATCATTAATACCAGACTTATTAAGTAATTTATCACAGTGCTGCTTTAAAACTTGAGCACGAGGATCAAAGTTTTTATAAACCCGATGACCAAAGCCCATCAGACGCTTTCCAGACTTTTTGTCTTTGGCCTGATTAATAAACTCTGTACCATCACCACCCTCTGCATGAATCTGTTCAAGCATAGAAATTACTTCCTGGTTAGCCCCACCATGACGAGGCCCCCAAAGCGCAGCAATACCTGCCGTAATGACCGCATAAACATTAGCCATACTTGAGCCAGCAGTCCGTACAGACGAAGTACTGCAATTTTGCTCATGATCCGCATGCAGTATCAACACCATATCAATAGCACGCACAATATCGGCATCCAACTGATAATCACGCACCGGTGAAGAGAACATCATATTCATAAAGTTGCTGGTATATTTGTACTTAATAGACGGATATACCAAAGGCTCACCAATCGATTTCTTGTACGAAAACGCAGCAATCGTCCGTACCTGAGAAACCAGATTAGCCACAATTTGTATTTCTGTCGCCTCATCCAGACGATCAGGAACAGGATAAAAAGTCGACAGCGACGCAACCATCGTAGTAAGAATCCCCATAGGATGCGAACCACGCGGAAACCCATTAAAGAAATGATGCATATCCTCATGAATAATAGAGGACTCATTCAGACGTGTGGAAAAAGATAATAACTTATCAGCCGTAGGCAGTTCACCATAGAGCAATAAATAAGCAACCTCAACAAATCGGGAATGTTCAGCTAACTCTTCTATAGGATAACCACGATAACGAAGTATGCCCTTTTCTCCATCAATATACGTGATCGCACTCTCACAAGCTCCCGTATTGCCGTAGCCATCATCCAAAGTCACATATCCGGTTTCACTACGTAACTTGGTTATATCTATAGCCTTTTCACCCTCAACACCCATATAGGTAGGTAATGAATAGCTCTTATCATCAAGTGTTAATGTGGCGGGTGCCAGTAATTTTAATTTATTGCTCATTTAAATACATCTCCTAGTCATCTGTTATTCATGTCTACCGATTAGAGTGGCGCAAATCTAAAGTAAATGGATACTCCCTACTCAATTCTTCAACTGGCGGAGCCATTGCCCTAGGTAACTCATCACTGGCTTTAAAGTTCTTCAGGAAAGGCTCATCTGAAGCAATATCACGCGTAGTGGCTAAAGGCGGTCTAATAATAACGCCAGGGGTATGTCCATAATCCCAGAAACGCGTCATACGTCGGGTTTCTGCAGCGTAATCATTAATAGGGAAATCATCATAACTACGCCCCCCCGGATGAGCGACATAATAGGTACAACCACCGACTGAACGACCATTCCAGGTATCAATCACATCAAAAACCAAGGGTGTATGAGGTGCAATCGTTGGATGTAAAGCTGAAGGTGGTTGCCATGCTCTATAACGCACACCGGCAACATATTCGCCTTTTCGACCGGTGCTACGCATCGGAACACGACGACCATTACAGGCAATAATATAACGTCCTTCCGTAAAGCCAGTCACTGAGACCTGTACACGTTCCACGGAAGAATCTACATAACGCGCCGTACCCGAACTGCTCATTTCTTCACCCAGCACATGCCAAGGCTCAATGGCGAAACGCAGCTCCATATCCATACCATCAATTAAGGTGTTACCGTAACGAGGGAATCTAAATTCAAAGAACGGAGCCAACCATTCCAGATCAAAAGCAAAACCAGCACGTTGCAAGTCTTTAGTTACCTGACGCAGATCTTCATGCACATAATGCGGCAACATAAACCGATCATGTAACTCTGTACCCCAGCGGACCAGATCATGTTTGTAAGGCTCACGCCAGAACCAGGCAATCAACGATCTTAACAGCACGACTTGCACTAACGACATTTGCGCATGGGGTGGCATTTCAAATGAACGCAACTCCAAAATACCTAAACGACCGGTAGAACTATCGGGCGAATACAATTTATCAATACAGAACTCTGACCGATGCGTATTGCCGGTAATATCCGTCAACAAATGTCGCAATAATCTATCAACCAACCAAGGCGCTGGCACTTCGCCTTCAGGCATTTGTTGAAAGGCAATTTCCAGTTCATAGAGCTTTTCATCACGACCTTCATCCACACGTGGCGCCTGACTGGTGGGTCCAATAAACATACCAGAAAACAGATAAGACAAGCCCGGATGGTGTTGCCAATACGTTATCAAACTACGCAATATATCAGGACGACGTAACATCGGACTATCAGAAGGCATCTCAGCACCCATAGTAATATGGTTACCGCCCCCCGTTCCCGTATGTCGGCCATCTTGCATAAACTTCTCAGTGCCTAAACGACATTGTCGTGCCTGCTCATAGATAATATGCGTTTTTTCTACGAGCTCGTCCCAAGTCTTTGAGGGATGAATGTTGACTTCAATAACACCTGGATCAGGTGTGACCATCAGACGCTCAACACGATAATCTCTAGGTGGCTCATAACCTTCAAACACCACAGGGATAGCCAGGTTTTCTGCAGTCGCTTCAACGACAGAGACCAACTCTAAGTAATGTTCCAGGGTTGTTAACGGCGGCATAAAGATATGGATTCGACCATTTCTAGCCTCGACACACATTGCCGTATGAGGCACTTCGACTTGTGAGTTGAAACTATCCCCTACTTCCTGTTCAATAATTTCAGGATGCTCATTAACTTTAGCTTCGATATGACTGTATCTACGCGTCACCTCACCGTAATAATCACCTAACTCTGGCAACTCACCAAATAAACTTTGAGGCTCTTGTGAATCTCGTTTATCCGGTGCAACCCAAGGCAAACTGGCTAAGGGTAAACGCATACCCATCGGCGAATTACCCGGAATTAAAAACATGGCACCGCGTCTGAATTCCCAAGGACCACTTTTCCAGACGTGATCATACCAGTTCCATTTAATAGGCAAAGTAAAGCCCACTGGCTGGTCTAACCCTGTTTCCAATAACTTGGTTAAGGTTTTACGCTCAATAGAATCCTTTAAATCATACTTTAAGGAGTCCAGATTATCTGGCAAAGTCCCTTCCTGCCATAAATGATAAAAACGATCTTCAAAGGCTGTCACAATATACTTTGATGACACGCCTAATCGCTGCGCTATTTGATGAATAAATTTCTGAGCCTGCTTAACCGTATGACCATAATCTTTATTAATATCAGCTAACAAAGAAGGATTACGCCACATAGGCTCATCATCTTTACGCCAAAAGATACCGTATTGCCAACGTGGAAGTGGTTCTCCGGGATACCATTTACCTTGCCCATAATGAAGCATTGCGCCTTTAGCAAACACATCACGTAAACGCATGGTCAAATGTTGTGCACGCTCACGCTTGTTTGCACCATCAGCGTGCGTATTCCATTCATCACCTTCCATGTCATCAACTGAAACAAAGGTAGGCTCGCCACCCATCGTCAGTCGGACATCATCTTCTTCTAAGCGTTTATCAACAAACTTGCCCAAAGCATCAATGTGATACCACTGTTCTTCGGTATAAGGTTTGGTTACACGTGGATCTTCATGCAAACGCTCAACCGTGTTACTAAACTCAAATTCAACTTCACACTTATCAGTCCCCCCAGTGACCGGCGCAGCACTGGCAGGATCTGGCGTACAAGCTAATGGAATATGACCTTCACCCGTCAACAAACCCGAAGTAGGATCTAAACCAATCCAGCCAGCACCGGGCACATACACTTCTGTCCAGGCATGTAAATCGGTAAAATCCTGCTCAGGGCCAGAGGGTCCATCCAAGGCCTTGACATCAGAGGTTAATTGCACCAAATAACCAGACACAAAACGTGCCGCCAAGCCTAAATGTCTTAAAGCCTGCACTAATAACCAAGCCGAATCCCGACAGGAGCCACTTCGAATTTTTAAGGTTTCTTCGCTGCTTTGAATGCCCACTTCCATGCGAATGTTATAACTAATGGCTAGAAAAATAGCCCGATTAATATCCACCAGGAAATCATTGATAGATCGTTCAGTCTTATCGAACTCTTTAACCCATTGTTTTAATAAGGGTCCATTTTCAGTTACTTCAAGATAAGGCTGTAACTCCTTTTGAGTCATCTCATCATATTTAAACGGATATTTTTCAGCATAATCCTCTACAAAAAAATCAAACGGATTAATGACTGTCATATCGGCAATCACTTCGACCTCAACACTCAATTTTTGGCATTTATCAGGGAACACCACTCGACCCAAAATATTACCAAAAGGATCCTGTTGCCAATTAATGAAATGATTCTTGGGTTCTATCCGCAAAGCGTAGGCTTTAATGGGGGTTCGGCAATGCACCGCAGGGCGTAAACGAAAGACATGAGGTGATAAAGATACCGGCCTATCAAAGTTGTAAATCGTTTTGTGACGAATGGCGACGCGTATGGTCATAATCTCTTTTCCTATTGCCTAATGGTAGTTTGGCTTCATTCAACAACCCACTCGCTGTTGAATGAAACTCTATGCGATATGTATAGCATTTTTTGTTCCAGATTTTAATTATTGGGCTAACTAAAAAACGATAAGCTCCCTAATAGCCTGATAACTAAACTCTATTGATGAATTGCTACTGTTATTTTGAAAATCCGATAAAATGTCGATAAGGTGAATCTTGTTTCCAAGTAAATGACTCGGTGTAATAGTGCATTAAAGCCAGATAACCTAATAATCCTAAAGTAACCACTTTGCGCACTTCTACACCAAAAAAGAACTCCGTTATTGCGCTCACAGCATGATCACCATACGCTTGTAAGATGAACGCTAATGCGAAAGAACATAAGGGTAACACAATGAATATATTAATTTTTAATTCAGCGGCTTTACGATAAAGAAAATTTTGAGGCTGTTGATGATGCTTGTTGTAATCATGCGTAACATAGAATAAATACGCTGTCACATCATGCACCAATCTGGGCACTAAGATGGCAAAAAAGTAATAATGCTGAACATAAAAATAAAAACTGCTGATGACTAACAGAATATTAGCCCATAAAAAGCAACGCCCAAACAAAGTAGAAATATAACGCTGACAATAAAGCCCGCTTAAGGCTAATGCAGTGGAAAGTACAAAGGCGATTTGTTTAATCCATTCAGTTTGCTGAGCATCTAAGCTGTTTTTAAGAAAAATCCCAATGTAAACAAACAAACCCGCTGCCACACTTAATATAAGCAAAAGATAAAATGCCCAACTCGGCAAACGACATACACCACGAGCTATACCGTGCTGCTGCTTTAAAACATGAAAGACGGTCCATCCGGCGACTAGCACATAAAAGGCCTGATAAGGAATAAACAGACTACCCACTCCAAAAAAAACAGCAATGGCGACCGTCATGCCAACCAACTTACGACGATAAAATCCCATATAATGACGACTGCCTAATAGTACAAAAGTACTTGCAAGAATATGAGGCGTGCCAAATAATATTTGGAATAATAAAAAGTGCGTGGGTTTTGTTGGTAAACTCTCCCTTAGAAAGCCGTGTAAATAAAAAACATCCGTCATTTGAATGATAAAACACAACGGAATAATGGCATACAGACTCAACAATACCCTAAAAGAAACAGTCAGTTTTCGTTCTTCAGGCATCCCAAGTGAAGTAATTAATTGTGCAGACATAATATATCCTCTCGCTTATAGTTGTTATATTTTAAAACAGAAGATAAATTAAGCTGAATTTTAAGTGTCTTAAAACATTGCTGTCACAATAATCAAAAAAGATGACCACATTATTTCAATTACATCCGCGCTTACAACAAGATTGTATAACCCTAGGTAAATTTGACCTATGTCAGTTACTCATGATGAACGATAGCCAGTATCCCTGGTTTATCCTGGTTCCTGAACTAGCCGATATTACCGAAATTTATCAGCTCAACAGGACAGAGCGTCTTATGCTAACAGAAGAATCAAATTACCTTGCTAAAAATTTAGCGACACTCTTCTCAGCCGATAAAATGAATATTGCTGCAATAGGAAACCTGGTGCCCCAACTACACCTGCATCATGTAGTTCGATATCAAACTGATAGAGCCTGGCCTGCTCCGGTGTGGGGGAAGTTTGACTCTATCCCTTATACAGATGAACAACTCATCGCCACTCTAACGCGCGTAAAAGCACAACTCACTTCATTAAACGACTAATTCTATGAATAAGATCCTACAAAAATGCCTTTGGCCATGTATCACCTTAATAGGTGCTTTAGCAGTGGGCGGTATCGCAATTAATCGAGGCGAACCGATCAATGCGCTCTGGCTTATCGTCGCTGCACTTTGCATCTACGCCATTGGCTATCGCTTTTATGCATTATGGATCGCCTCCACCGTCTTAATCGTTGATAAAACCCGAGCAACGCCCGCAGAGCGTCTGGATAATGGCCGTGATTTTGTACCCACCAACAAATGGATTGTGTTCGGACATCATTTTGCAGCTATCGCAGGACCTGGCCCCTTAATAGGCCCCACACTGGCCGCACAATTTGGCTATTTACCCGGAACGCTTTGGATCTTATTCGGCGCAGTCATCGGTGGCTGCGTACAAGACATGGTGACTTTATTTTTATCGACCCGACGGGATGCCAAAAGCCTGGGACAAATGGCACGCGATGAACTAGGCCCCCTAGGTGGAACAGCTGCCTTAACCGCCACCTTTGCCATCATGATTATTCTCATTGCCGTACTGGGACTGGTGGTGGTGAATGCCATGAAACACAGCCCTTGGGCCACGTTTACAGTTTCTGCGACTATTCCTATTGCCATGATAATCGGCGTTTACATGCGCTACATCCGTCCAGGCCAAGTACTGGAAGCCTCGATCATTGGCGTAACCTTATTATTGCTGTCCGTTGTCGGCGGGCGCTTTATTGACGGACATGAGACTCTACGAATACTGTTTGATCAGGAAGGACTCACGCTAGCCTGGTACGTGATGGCTTATGGCTTTGCGGCCGCCATTTTACCCGTTTGGTTATTATTAGCGCCTCGCGATTATTTATCCACCTACATGAAGATTGGCACCATTACTTTGTTAGCCATCGCCATTATCCTGTTGCAACCTAATATAAAAATGCCGGCCATCACTCAGTTTATTGATGGCACAGGGCCTATTTTCAGCGGTAAATTATTTCCGTTTGTCTTTATCACCATTGCTTGTGGCGCTATATCCGGCTTCCACTCCCTGGTTGCTTCAGGCACGACACCCAAACTCCTCAGTAATGAAGAAGATATCTGCATGATAGGCTATGGTGGCATGCTCCTGGAATCCTTTGTTGCCATCATGGCAATGATTGCAGCGACCGTACTTGATCCGGGTGTGTTTTTTGCGATTAACAGCCCCGCCGGTATCGTCGGTGCAGAGGCCGTTGATGCTGTTGCCAAAATAGCGTCCTGGGGTTTTCCGGTGACTGTCGAACAGATGCAAACGTTAGCGCATCAAATGGGTGAAACTACCCTGTTCGCTCGTACAGGGGGCGCACCTTCACTGGCAGTCGGTATGGCGAGTATTTTTGGTAGTGCGTTTGGAGAAGGCTTATTGGCGATTTGGTATCACTTCGCTATTATGTTTGAGGCGGTTTTTATCCTGACGACACTGGATGCAGGCACCCGCGTTGGACGTTTTATGCTTCAGGATATACTCGGCAATGTCTGGCCTAAAATGGCTGAAACCTCTTGGACTCCCTCCGTCATTTTCACCAGTTTTGTGGTGGTCGCAGGCTGGGGTTATTTTTTATACATTGGCGTCATTGATCCTAATGGCGGTGTGAATATTTTATGGCCACTCTTTGGTATCGCGAATCAAATGTTAGCGGCTATCGCTTTATCGGTTGCAACCGGCATTTTAGTCAAATCTGACAAACTTAAGTATGCCTGGATAACCGGTATCCCTTTATTCTGGCTAGTGACTATTACCTCCACAGCCGCTTGGCAAAAGGTCTGTAGCGATGATATTCGCCTGGGGTTCTTTTCTGCGGCTAACGATTTGGCTGACAAGTTTGCTAATGGCCTGTTACCCCCCGCTAAAGCCGCTATTGCCCCACAATTAATCTTTAACCTGCAACTGGATGCCTGGATTACAATCAGCTTTGTAAGTTTACTCTGGATTATTGTTTTTGATATGTTACGGGTCAGTCTTCGACACCTGCAAGGAAAAGCAGTACCGCCGTTAACAGAAACTCCGTATAGTCTCAGCCATTTAGTTGAGGAGCGCTAAGAAAAATTAAGAACTTAAGGATTGGGGGGGAATCTATTTTTAACGGTAAGAGCCCTTATCTAAAAACAACTTAAACTTTTAAACAAAGGCTCCTGCTGTTTAACGCTATGGGACTAATTTTTCAACTGGGTTGGAAAAGTTATAGGTGCCCATTTTGTTGGCTTCGGAACTGGTAGCGGCGACTTTAAAAATATATTTAATTCCGCTGGTTAAACCAGTGATTGTAGCCTTGGTTTTTGAAAATAATTTACTGCGCCACTCGGCATCATTTACCGGTGCAGGAGAGGGCGAAAACAGCAAGAGATATTCATTGGCATTGGTTACTACGCCAATTTCAACGCCCATCTCGCCTGGATTATTCCCATATTGCACGTTTAAAGTCGGTGCCTCTAAAATACCAACAGCCTGAGGTGTTTTTGAGAGTGGAAAGCCTGAACTGTCTAATTTAACCAGATCAGATGCAGCAGTCAAATTGACATAGGTGCCGAGTGCAGACAGTGCATTTTCTAGCACTAAACGCAGGGCGTTCTTGTTAGCCGTATCTTCTTTATTGCCATCTTTGCATTTAACTAAGGCGGCGGAGTAAGCGAGTATCGCACCTTGAACGGTGGATAGATCGGGTTGAGGAGCAGTGTAGTTAAGATTGTTGGTCATTTTATCAACAATTTTTTGTGCATCGTTGACTAAATCATTATCTTTAACGTCACTGAAACTGATGAGTGCTTTTTGTGTTTTCATAAATCCCTCTGCGATTGCCTGAAAAACAGGCGTAATGTATCGAAATCCTATTCAATCCCCTCGTAACAAATAGATGATTCTAAGTGCTACGCAAACCAGTATAGCCCTTTATAAATTTAAAGTACGATATAAATGGATTATTTTTGAAATATATTTAGTGTTAGATTTTAACCGGTACTTTAAGGGTCTTTTTAGAGTTTGAACTGTCTTAAGATGGGGTAAGAATGGCGTAAACAAGGACTCTTTTATGGCAAACAAGCCCCTTTCTGTAACAAACAAGATCTTGTTTAAGACAGAAAAGGTTCTTCTTGTCGCAAACAAGATCACTTTTAGAGTAAACAAGACCTTGTTTACTCATAGGAGAGATCATTTTAGAGTTATCGACTGGATGCAAGGTCATCAGTAAGCCAGAAAATGGGCGTTCTAGGTCTTGTTTGTAGTAAAAGGAACCCTGTTTAGAGCAAACAAGACCTTGTTTGTTGCAAACTAATACTTGTTTACTCGAAACATTGACTCGTCCATTCTGGACGTCTTTCCTCTGAGTGCATACCTGTTAGGGTTTAGAGCAAACTAGTGTTCGTTAGCTGTGGTTAGGTATAGGTCTACTATTAACTCAATCTTGTTTACATCATCCAACATTTTTTTGTAATTATTCAGATCCGTTCGCTTTGCATATCTTCCACAGAACAAACAAATTTGTTAAAGAAGGGTCCTGTATTGGGGTGTGGTTTAATAGTTTTGTGGGTTGGGACTGTTACTAAGGCAAACAAATTTGTATGCCTATTGCTGGTGTATCAGTTGTGATGTAATGCTTGTTTTTTAAATTAAAGGTATTTAGCGATGACTATTTTAAAAAGTCTGTGCAAGAGTAAATTATGACAATATACATTATTAATACGCCTGTTTTAACGAGTTATGGGGACTGGAGATTTGAAGGGCCACTCTCGATAGAACAGGCAAGAGAGGTTTTGGGCGATCACTTTATTTCAGCTATTGGTCATTCGGCTAGCGCGGATTTATTGGCTAAACTATTGGCTCTGGATATTCAGATTAATCGTATTCATGTCACTATGAAGGCTGGAGATAAAGCATTAATTCTGCGTTTATTAGAGCGCTTACCCGAGGGTAAGGTATTAAACGATCAAGAAATGATGCACGTGCCTTTTGAGTTAGCATTATTGACACGATTGACATAAAGGTGTGTTGTGAAAAATAAAAAATACAGAAAGGGCTGCAAATGAAACAACCACACGAATATAAAAAAAGAATCCTGCTTGCTGTCAGTGGCTTATCGCCGCAAATACTCACTGAAACCCTGTATGGTCTAACGATTGCGTCTGAGACGCCCTTTATTCCGACCGAAGTTCATTTAATATCTACCATTGAAGGGGCGCATCGGGCTAAGCTTGATTTGTTGCATCTAGATAGCGGTAAGTTCCTGGCCTTCTGTAAAGAATACCAAATGCCGACCATTCAGTTTAATGAACACCATATTCATGTGATTGCTGATCATCACGGTGATCTTCTGGATGATATAAGAAGTCCAGAGCAGAATGAAGCGGCAGCCGATTATATCACTCAGGTCGTCAGTGGGTTGACGCAAGAAGAAGACGCAGCGATTCATGTGTCGATAGCCGGGGGGCGCAAAACCATGGGGTATTATTTGGGTTATGCACTTTCTTTGTTTGGCAGAACCCAAGACAGGCTCTCTCATGTACTGGTATCTGAAGGCTATGAAGGCCATCCTGAGTTTTATTATCCAAGTAAAAACAGTAAAGTGATTTATACCCGCGATAACAGACCGCTTGATACACAGCTTGCGGAAATTTCACTGGCCGAAATTCCGTTTGTGCGCTTAAGAAACGATATCCCGAAAAAATTATTAGATGGAAAGGCGGGGTTTTTAGAAACCATTAATTTAGCCAGAAAAGCTGAACTTCCGCCTGAACTGATTATTGATAAGACCGCTAAAAAACTGATGGCTAATGGTGTTGAGGTGCCTTTAACAAATATCTATTTTGTTTTTTATTGTTGGATGATTGAGCAAACCGTGTTATCAGAAAGCGTACTTTACAAACCCAATATGGAAGCCAATGCAGACTATGGTGAACAGTTCTTAGTGCTTTGGAGGCAGATTTTAGGGAAGAAAGGTGATGGTGCTAAAACAGTTGCTGCTTTGCAACGGGGGATGGATAGCAACTTTTTTTCTGAAAAAATATCGCGAATTAATTCTAAGTTAGCCGATGCATTAGGGGAGAACCTTGCTCGTGCTTACCAAATAGCAAGTACAGGCAAGAACAACTATTTGCTGTATGCCACGAATTTACGAAAGGAACAAATAACGTATATTTAGTTAGTCATAATCACAACTATAGGATGTGCTGAACGATAGTGAT
This sequence comes from uncultured Methylococcaceae bacterium, assembly GCA_903859415.1. Taxonomy (GTDB): domain Bacteria; phylum Pseudomonadota; class Gammaproteobacteria; order Methylococcales; family Methylomonadaceae; genus Methylobacter_C. Next base: position 7,134 of record CAIOMN010000187.1, on the reverse strand, counting down.
GCGCATCGCTCTATTCTGAATGACTGTGATTATTCCATTTTCAGCCTTTACCCAAACAAACAAATTTGTATGCCTATTTTGAGTGTATCAGTTGTGATTTAATACATTTTTTTAAATTAAAGGAATTTAGCAATGACTATTGAAAAAGCAATATCAGCGGGAAAAATCTACCATGATCTCTCAAAACAAATCACCGGAACCTATGAAGTGAGTACCGGAGCGGAAATAATATGACTCATACGTTGATCGGTTTTTTAGGAAAATCACAAAAAAGAGATGGCTGTTACAGCACAGCCAATTATGATTTTGATGGATACATTGAAACGACTCAGTTTTTCTCACTGGGTCTTAACAATGTTATAAAGCCTGACCGACTGGTCTTGTTAGGGACGTCGGGTAGTATGTGGGATGTGCTATTTGACAGTTTTGCTAGTGCTCAAGACTATGAAGAGCAAAAGTTAGAATTAATGGATGCCGTTGAACGTGATCAGGTTACACAAGCGCAATTAACCGCCTGTGAAGCGTTATTAAAAGAGCGCTTGGGTGTTGATTGCCACTTAAACCTGATACCTTACGGTGATAGTACCTCAACGCAAGTAGAAATATTAAAAATCATGGCGAAAGACATTGGTATCGGTGATCAGGTATCGCTGGATTTAACGCATGGTTTAAGACACTTACCCATGCTGGGCTTATTAAGTGCGATGTATTTACAGACTGCCAAAAAAGTAGACATAAAAGGTATATATTATGGCGCGATGGATCGTACAAGCAAAGATGATAAGCCCCTTACCCCTGTGATGAGACTGGATGGTTTGCTAAAGATTGCTGACTGGATTACGGCGTTACATGGTTTTGATAAAACGGGTGACATAGCGCCCTTTAGTGAGCTGTTAATACAAGAAGGACTATCACCCAACACGGCAGGCTTATTAAAAACAGCTTCTTTTTATGAAAATACCTTAAGCGTAACTCAGGCACGTAAGCCATTACGCAATTTTGCAACAAATACAGCCGGTGAATTGCCGGGCATTGCCAGCTTGTTTCAGGACAGTTTAAGAGAGCGTATCAGTTGGGTTAATCAGGACAATATTTATTTACGGCAACGTGAGAAAGCATTGTTTTATTTACAGCGGAGTGATTATGTCAGGGCTGCTGCTATGGGGTACGAGGCTTTAATCACTTATCATCTCAAACAAAAAACACCGCATGCTGATCCAGAGAATTATGAGTTGCGTGATGAAATAAGAACGAACCTTAAAAGTATCGCAGACCCGATAAAGTGGCCTGATTATAAATTGTTGAGCAATATTCGTAATTCTTTAGCACATGCAAATCGATCAAATATGGCAGAGGTACAGAAAATATTATCATCAGAAGCTCATTTAAAACAGAAGCTCTCTGAGTTGTTTGAGAAACTACTCCCTACAATGTAGCCATAACACTAAAGGACACAATAACCCATGCAAATTATTGAAGCAGATTACAACATAGTGACACCGATGTTTATTGGGGGTGGCGATAAGCAAGAGGCACCAGAAATAAGACCGCCTTCGGTTAAAGGCGCGTTACGTTTTTGGTGGCGAGCATTGCAGTGGGGAGAATGTTTAAACTCACTGAATCAAGATGTAAGTGCAGCACTTATAGATTTGCATAGGCAAGAAGCTAAATTGTTTGGTGCAGCGGCTAAAGATGAGGCCTATGGACAGGGTAAAGTACTTTTGAAAGTTAAAGTGAGTAAAGTGGGAGGGTTAAAATTCACGCTCAACAAAGCGGCTCGTCCTTCTGGTCAAGTATACCTTTTAGGGCAAGGACTTTATCATTTTAAACAATATGATTTACATGCTTCAATTACAGTCAATCAATCATTTAAAGTCGTTTTAAAGTTAAATGATGATGTGGATGCCAGTAGTATAAAAAAAGCTTTGCTGTTGTTTGGTTTATTGGGTGGTTTAGGAAGTCGTGCTCGTCGAGGTTGGGGTTCGGTGGCCATTAAGGCATTGACTTATACCAATACAGAGAAGCAGATTGAACAAATATCAATACCACATAACAAGGAAACTTTTAAACATTGTTTATCTGAGTTGTTAACTAATATTCCAACTTCTTTACCACCTTTTACGGCATTTTCTCAACTGACTCAAATTCATATTTCTGAGGAATCAACTAATGCAGAGGGTTTATTAACGTCGGTCGGTGCACAGATGCAAATGTATCGGAGTTATGGTCAAAATCAAGGTAATGGGCACAAGATTAACGGACAGGATGCTGAACAGAAATTTAAAGAAGATCATGATATTGTTTATAGATTTATTCAAAATCAACCCATTACACAGCATCCAAAGCGTGTAGTATTTGGCTTACCCCATAATTACTTTTTTTCTAATGACGTGGGGAATGCTGATGTTAATGGCGAAGTTTTTGGCCGACGTGCGTCACCCTTATTAATTCATATTCATCAGTTTCCTACAGGGGACTGTCTTGCCGTTCAGACCCTGCTACCAGCCCAATTTTTACCAGTGGGTGAGAATATTCAGTTAAAAAGGAATCACAGAACAAAATCCATTCCATGTGACATTGACTGGAAGGACATAACAAATTATTTGGAACGCTTTAACAACAGGGAGCGCATTGTATGAGTCAACAATACTTTCATTTTACCTTAGGGCCAGTGCAAAGCTTTGTGGCTCAAGCACGTCGTACTCGTGACTTTTGGGCAGGTTCTTTTTTGTTGTCTTGGTTATCGGCTGTGGCTATGCAAGCGGTTATTAAGCAAGGCGGTGAGATTATCTTTCCAACCGTTGATAATGATTATTTAGCTTGGTTAGAAAATAAAGGCCAACGCAAAGCACCTAGTCAAGGTTGTGTGCCGAATCGTTTTAAGGGCGGCTTAGCAAAAGTACCCGCTGATTTTAAGCCAGAAGATGTAGTCGCTAGTATTCAGTTAGCTTGGAAAGCGTTAGCCGAGCAAGTATGGCAACAGGATTTAAAAGATTGCCCAGCAGCAACCCGTGCTATTTGGGATAGGCAAGTGAATGCTTTTTGGGAAATAAGTTGGGCGTTATCAAACGATGAAACCGAAAGTAATTTGTTAGATCGACGCAAGAACTGGCGTAATTATTTACCGCCTGAAGAAGCGGGTGTTAAGTGCATGATGATGGACGGGTGGCAAGAGTTATCTGGCATCACCACACCCAATGTAAAAGGCTTAGAGGCTTTTTGGGACGGTTTACGACAACAAGGTAATCAAGGCATAGCGACGGACTTACGGAAACATGAATATCTGTGTGCGATTGCTTTTATAAAGCGGCGCTTTGCCCGTTGCTTTGCTGAGGTTAAAGTGGCTATGCCGGGTGCTTGGACTTTACACGGTTGGGGGGTTAAATCGTCTGTGCCTTCAGTGGCTTATATGGCGGCGGCTCCTTGGTTGGCTAAGGTGTTAACCGATGCACCGGAAGCAGAATTAAAAGTCTTTCATGATGCAGCCAAAAAACTAACACAAAGCTATGGTGAATATGACACGCGCCTTGATTGTATTGATAAAGTCTTATTTGATCATAACGATAAAAAAATATTGTGGGATACCAAAAGTCTGGATGGTAATGTGTTTTTTGAGGCCGCTTTAGATAATAAGACTGTCTATGAAGATCAGAGGCAAGCTCAGGTGGTTAAGAAGGCGCTTAAAAAACTGCTCACCAAAACCAATGAGCTGAGAGTAGGAGTTGCCTTAGAACCGGTGAGTCCCTTTTATGCCGTGTTAATGATGGATGGTGATTCTCTGGGTAAGCAAATGAGCGACGCCCAAAAACAAGCCGCGATTAGTAAAGGCTTAGAAAAATTTACTCAGGGAGTAAATAAAATAGTTGAAGATCACAGTGGTTTCTTAATCTATGCAGGGGGCGATGATGTATTAGCTTTACTACCGTTAGAACATGCTCTTAATTGCGCTTATGCAGTACGCGAACATTATCAAGATAGCTTTGTTAAAGTGGCTTTAGAGGATAAAAGTTTACCTGAGATTAAAACCACTATCTCGGCGGCGATAGAATACGCCCATATCAAAATGCCGTTGGGTAAAGTATTGGGTGATGCCCATCATTTATTAGATGACGTAGCAAAGGATAAAACCGGACGCGATTCGGTGGCGGTTAGGGTTTGGAAACCGGGTGGTCAACATTTAGAATGGGCAATGCCCTGGGGTAAGGCAGTCGTTGACGGTAAAGTAGTGATGAATACCTTGGCAAACGATTTTCAAACAGATCAACAAACCACACCTTTCTCAAATAGCTTCTTTTTTCATGTTGAAGAGCGTTTTGCTATGTTGAATGAAGAGAGGCGGGGCGGTACTGATAAAGCAGATAACAGTGAACCGGTATTTGATAGAAAAACGATGACAGCGTTAATTGCAGCCGATTATTTAAACTCTGGCGTTAATCAGGTCGGGAAAGAAAACAAAATTAATCTGAAAACAGCAATAGAGCGTATAGCCCCTTTGTTGGCTCAATGTTTTGAGGTCAGACGTCAGGTTGATGATAAAGGTCATGTTAGTTTTAAAAAGTCTAAAAAGCTAAACAGTGATGCTTTGCAATTGATACGGTTTCTTGCCCAAAAAGGAGTAGAGCATGGCTAAGCCAAATAAGAAAAATAATAATCAAGGTGGTCGGGTTAATTACGCAAAGCAGAATCGCCAAAAAGAAAAAGCTATTGCGACAGTTTCGGTTGAGACTAAAGCTGTTTCCCCTTCAACAAAGAGCGTGAGTTTAGCTAATAACGAGTTAAACATAACGTTGACGGCTTATGATACCTGGTTCTTTAGAGAATCCCGTCCTCATGATGCGGTGGGGGCCAGTGAATTAAGCAGTCTGTTCCCTCCCCCAATTCGAACATTAGCAGGCGCTTTAAGAACGTTAATCGGTGATCAGTTAGACATTAATTGGCAGACTTTACAAAGTGTAATACAACCTGATTTTAATTTTGTTTCAGAGTTGGGTGATGCAAAAGGTTTGGGTGAGTTACAAATAAACGGCCCGTGGATTAATGTTGATGGTCAGCGTTTATATCCCGCACCTCTGTACTTAATGAAAAATGAACACGAGCTTAAACGCTTAGCGCCGGGTAGCGTTGTGCGTTGTGATTTAGGTTCGGTGCGCTTACCGGCGTTGCCTGAGGATAGTAAAGGCTTTAAAAATCTTGAACAACGCTGGATAACGGCCGAAGGCATGAGGCGGTGTTTAGAAGGGGCTGAACCTACCGATAAAATTTATAGATCAGACGATTTGTTTAGCCATGAAGCACGCTTGGGTATTGCCCGTGATAATGTCACCCGTAGCGTTGAAGATGGCAAGTTATATCAAACCCAACATTTACGCTTAAAAGATGAGGTGTCAGTGGGTTTGTGGGTTAAAAATCTATCCACGGTTGCAAAGACTGTTTTAACTCAGCCGAATACGTTATTACGATTGGGTGGAGAAGGACGTATGGCGGCACTTGAAACCCAAGAGCAAGCGCAAGCCTTACCGTTTGTTAATGCAAAGGCTAACGCTAAAGTGGAAAGCTTTGTATTACATTTCATCACTCCGGCTGATTTTGAGGGCGAGATGTTTCCTAAAGGCTTTAAGAAAACAATGCTTGACGGTGAAACCGTTTGGGAAGGTGTCATTAATACTATTGAGGTGCGGATTGTATCGGCGGTGTTGGGTAAAGTGCATCGAGAAGGCGGATGGGATATGCAAAAGCATCAACCCAGTCCGGTTAAAAGTTATATTCCCTCAGGGAGTGCCTGGTTCTGTCGAGCGGTTGATTCTGAACTCACTTGGGAAACATTAAATAAACAATTACACGGCCACTGTATCGGTGTTGATAGCGCTTATGGGCGCGGTCAAGTATTACTTGGCACTTTAAAAGATAACAAATAGTAAGGATTTAAAATGACAACTAAAAATGCACTGATCGGTCTTTGGGCACACGCAAGTCTTCATGCGGGGGCAGGTAGTTCGGTTGATGGGGTTGATTTACCGATTCAACGCGAGGGGCATAGTGCCTGGCCGTGTGTGTTTGGCTCTTCTGTTAAAGGGGCTTTGCGGGCTAAAGCGGAAGATACCTTGGGTAAAGATAATGCGAGTATTGCTTTTGTATTTGGCCCGGATAGCAGCAGTAACAACACCTCGGAACATGCCGGTGCTTTATTGGTGAGTGATGCCAAATTATTATTGTTACCCGTGCGCTCTTTAACCAGCCATTTTAAATGGGTCACCTGTCTGCCTTTATTGAAACGCTTGGTACGTGACGCACAGCGTTTAGGGGTTAAGTCGATTCAGGATATTACGTTACCGGATATTGCGGATGATATTGCGCTGGTGACAGGTCAAAATACAATGGACTTATTCTTAGAAGAATACCGATTTAAAACCCAGTCTCATGATTTAAGTGGGTTGATTGAAACAATTAATCAGTTGACGGGAATTGCGGTTACTGATTTAGAAAAACAATTAGTTATCGTAAGTTGTGATCAATTTAATTATTTAGCCAGATACGCAACCCCCGTCACACCCCATATTGCGATTGATAATGACAAAAAGACAGTGAAGAATGGTCATCTGTGGTATGAAGAAACCCTGCCACCTGAGACAGTGTTATATTTTGCACTCAGTGCGCACCGTTCCAGAGCTAAAGATACAGATATAAAAGCCGAGCAAATTTTAAATTCCATTACTCAGGATTTGTTTGGAGCGTCGCCCTATTTGCAAATAGGTGGTAACGAAACAGTGGGTATGGGTTGGTGTAAAGTCACCGTAGTGGAGGCATGATCATGGCTTTAACGATACAGCAACAACGTGCTAAATTTGCTTTGGAGCGTGTACAGGGTTTAGTTAATAAGCTTGAAGCTGATGAGCAAAAAGAGTTTATTAGTTATGCAAGTGGACTACCGGCGATGATTCACATGAATGGTTTGGGTCAGGCAATGGCTTTCTGTAAATTAAAAGCCAAGGATCGGGCTTCTTACCTGCAATTATACCAACTAGTTTCTGATTGGCTATGTCAATCTGGTCAGCCTTACCAAAGTAAAAGCAATGTCCTTGAGGGTATTACTCAATGTGATCAGGCGCATTATCAATTAGCGCAAGCAGAAGCCTT
>CAIOMN010000186.1 GCA_903859415.1 uncultured Methylococcaceae bacterium | reverse complement strand
TACTATAAGATAATGATGTGCCGAAATGTATTGATTACATTCCTGAGAACCATAGCCCTCACCATCCGCTACTTGATTTGAAACCATGTAAGGGATTAATACTTTGTCAATAATTTTACCTTCCATATGTTTTCCATAAAAGAAGTACTTTACTCGTTTTCCAATCATTTTGTTTAGGTTTTAAAAGTTTGTGGAGATGCCGGGAGTCGAACCCGGGTCTTACTTAACCTCCTAATAGATCTTTATTACATGTTTTTACAGGGCTGCCCAGTTAGAGCTGCATCCACCACTTAATTTTGTGAAAACCAAGAAAACCTTCAAGCTTACTAGATTCTGTTTCAGGTTCTAGCAGACCCAGGGATTACGCTGCCAATCTAAAATAGGTTGGTCTTGCTACCATTGAAATCACTTTCGTGTTGCCAATTATTGTTTTGTTATTTTAAGGCATAACTGCCTACATGAGATCTATTCATACTACTAAGCAATCAAAGCCAATCATCCCCAGTTGTAAAAAGAAATGAAGGAGTCTCTAAATTAATGTTGACTCCTTCAAATTTGTGAAAGATATTACCCTTCCAGTGCTGCCTCAAGTGCATCCAGTTCCATCTTACGACGAAGCTCTGGAGAGAGCACTTTGTCAACACGAGCCTCAAGCTCAGCGAGTTCTTGTTTGCGTTTAGCAATTTGAAGAACATCCACACGGGTTTTGAGATCTTTAATCCATTCTTCTACTGTAAATCCTAACCAGGTGAAATTCTCGGTAAGACCTAAAATTTCATTAGCTTCGGCACAGTCTTTTGAACTGCGTATAAGAAAAGATAATGCATCTCTTAACTTGCGAACATTTCTTTCGGTTGTGATATCGAAAGAAGCTGCTGCTGATTCTGAAAATCTGAATTGTCCACCAGTAATATACTGAGGACGTTCGGCCTTGGCCACTTCAGCCTTTTTAGCTTGAAGTTTGTCGAAGAGTAACTGCACTCTTTCGTCTGCAGTTAATTCAACTGCTTTGTCTTTTGTGTCTTCCATGATACAAAATGTTAAAAAATGATTAATAATTGATTGAAAATAGCTTGGCTATTTGTTAAGGGAGTGGGACTCGAACCCACAACCATATTCCCTGAGATATTCGCACTGCCAATTAGCGTATCCCTTAAGGTCTCTCCCCTTTCAATTTCCTTCAACAGGGAGAGATTATTCCTATACTTCTACATTTAAAACAAATTAAGCTGACAATATCCGATCTTCTAGACCAACTGAAGTACGGGGCCTTATAGTATGAAAATTCTGCATTAATTCTGTTACAACCAGAATTAAATTACTTGCGCACATTTGACATTAAGTACTTAGTCATTTTGTACCAATTTCTTAACTATGTCAGAGTTTTAGTTGTAATATACTGACCATATTGTGGAATTAGAGGCCCCGACGGGATTTGAACCCGTGATATTCGGAGTTTTGATTTTTGTTTAGTATTTTCTAGGGCTTGAGACTCAATAATTACACTTCACTCACAACACTGAGGAATAGTCTAAAATCACAGGGATATTATAAGACTGAATGTAACACTATTGAGTGTATTTTTATTGGAATATATATCCAAATAATTTCTTTGCAGATAAAGTTGATTCTTCAACTTCAACATCATTAGCTTTTTCCAAGGCAACTATTACAGCATTTTTCAATACAGTTAAGTTATCTAAAGCTTTAGCTCTTTGAATGTGTGTCCATTGACCACTGAACTCTTGACGAGTTTGTGTACCTAATTCAACTACCGTATCTCTGGAAGCTACCAAAGGTTTGTAATCTGAACCCGGTTTTAGTTTGTCAATGTTTGGGTCAGTAAGAACATACTGTTCTTTCATAGTGGTTTTGTTTAC
>CAIOMN010000185.1 GCA_903859415.1 uncultured Methylococcaceae bacterium | reverse complement strand
GGAGATACAATGACGGGTATATTGAATATAAATGCCGGCGATAGTTCATATACACTCTATGGGCCAAACGCGTCATGGGCTGGAAAACTTTATGTTGGTGCAACTCCAAACAAGGCTGTTACTCAGGCCGCTCAGGTTATTGCAACTGACGGTAATTTGCATTTAGACCCAGCACCTTTAAAGAATATATATATTGGTTATTATCAAGGACGAGATATTTATATAAATGCTGGAGCCGGAAATGTCGGCATTGGTACAACGGCACCTGGATATAAGCTAGATGTTCAGGGTGGTGATGTTTCGGTTAATCCATCATATAGGTATGTTGCTCACTACACGACAGGCGAGTCTTATCTCGGTTCTTTTGGTTATAATTACTTGCATCTCGGTGAGAACGGAAATAACTGGATTATTGTTGGAAATACAGCCGCCGGCGGTCACCTAGGAATTGTTGTTAATAATACTAATGACTATAGAAACTACGGTGATGTGCCTAATGGAACGATAGCTATGTATTTTACTAGTGCTGGCAATGTTGGTATCGGCACAACGGCACCTGGATATAAATTAACAGTAGCTGGAGATATTCAGGCATCTGGAACTATGTATCAGCGAGGTACATACACAGTATGTGACTCAGGAAATAACTGCGGATATTTAACGTCACCAGCTGGTACGTGGTGGGGTATAAGTTATTTCGGTTCGAACAAAGGGGCGTCATCATATGTAGGTGGTAACAATGGTTATGGACTTGAGGCGTTTTCGAATGATGGCGGAGCTGCCGGCATGTCATTCCACAGAGGAGGATATTATGCTGTGAATATGGGTCTTGATCCTGATAATGTGCTTCGCATTGGTGGCTGGTCAGCGGCTTCTAATCTTTGGCAGCTTGATATGAGCGGTAACGAAACAGCTTCTGGTTCAATGCGTGCCCCAATTTTCTATGACTCAGCAAATACGGGTTACTATGTAGATCCGAACGGTTCTTCAAATGTATATGCGTTCTATCGTTATTATGGATTTAATGGAGCTGAGTATGATGCAAACGATGGAAGTTACTATGTAGACCCGAATGGCACCACACGTCTTAACGTATTAAATACTGCAAGCACCATTACTGTTGGAGGTGGCGCAGGAAAGATTGATGTCGGAACCGTTGACCCACCGTACACAATTGATGGAGAAAAGTATGCAACTTACATGTCGGGCATGACAGGAGTTAATGAAGAAACATATGGTGTAGTACAATTAAAAGATGGAAAGGTAACTCTCGATATTTCGGGAGCGGAAAAAGGAAGTAGTTTGTGGCTCTTTGCAAAAACAACAAATCTTGTGAAGGAGGGATTCGCGAATGTGTCAGTTCTTCTTACGCCAAGTTTTTCAGGACAGGTGTGGTATGAGAAGAAAGATGGAAATATCGTAATTTCATCAACAAAGAAATCAGGAGAAGTGAGTTATCGACTTACTGCGCCAAGGTTCGATCACGAAACCTTTGGCAATCGTCGGGCAGCAGGTGATACAAACGAAGGATTTAATTTAGATAAGTTATTAAAATAAATAAAAAAATAATATTAAAAATAAAATGGAACAAAAAACAATAGTAACAGCAGCAGTAGTCGGAGTAGTAGCATTAGTTGTCGGATACAGCGTTGGTATGTCTCAGCAGAAAGCGAGTTATGCAGAAAAAATTGCAGCAGTAGCAAAAATGTTCCCATCAGTTCCGGAGATGCGCTCCGTTTCTGGCACCGTTAAATCAGTAAGCGGAAAGGTAATCACAGTTGAGACGCAGAGCTTTGGAAATCCTTTTGAAAATATTCCTTCGTCACGTCAGATTACGGTAACGGATAAGACAAAAATCACAAAGAATCAACCAATTGAGCCAGCCGCATTCCAGAAGTTGAATGATGCATATCAGGCAGCAATGCAGAAATTCCAGAAGGAACAGCAGGCATTAATGGCTTCAGGAAAGCCATTAGCAGCTCCAACAACAGGAACGGTTCCAACACCTCCAATGCCGTTTAAGGAAGTAACAGTTGCAGTCGGCGACATTAAGGCTGGTGATTCATTAACTGTAAATTCAGATAAGGATATCAAGATGGCAACAAGTTTTGAAGCAAGTTCAATCACGGTTTCAGGAAGCGCAACACCTCCTCCAGGTGCAGCAAATGCTATGCCTCCTGTAGCTCCTGCTGGAACTCCTGCAGTACCACCAGCAGCACCAATATTGCCTGGAACGTCAAATCCATTGCCTCCAGTACCTGCACCAACTCAGTAATTATTTAATCTATGGAAAATAAAAAACTCATTATCGCAGGAATTATTTTCTTATGTATAGGTCTCATGCTCGGGTTTTACATTGGTAAAACCCAGGGTGGGGACAAGGTTGCGGAGTATAATGCGTTAACTCAGAAGGTGAATACATTATTTCCTCGAACAATAGAACTCGCAGTTCTCTCTGGTTATATAAAAGAGATTAAAAGTGATTCAATCATGGTTGATGTAACGAACTCTCTAAACCCATTTGAAAATTTCCCAGCATTACGAGAAGTGAAAATTAGTAGTTCAACAGAAATGGTAGTTTTAAAACCAAAAAGTGATAGTGCGTATGCGAAAGAATTAGCAGACTACAAAGCTCACGATTCGCAAGGGCGCCCACCTACAAAGGCAACTGAGTCAAAAATCTCGTTAAAAAATCTTGTTACCGGACAAATGGTTGCGATTATTTCCGATAAAGATATTAAATCGGATGTTGTAATTACAAGTGTAAGTAAGATTCGCGTAACGCCACAGTAATTCGGATATGAATGCTTAATGAATATGAATAAACAAAAGATTATTATTTCAATACTAGCAGTGCTCATTGTTGGCTTTGGGGCGTGGCTTTCATATTCAGGAAAAATTAAGAAAACATCTCCAGTTGCTTCAGTTGAAAAACCGAGCATTGCTACAAGCACTTATGTGAATAAGCGTGGGGAGAATTGGACAATCACGCAGGGTGAGTATGCATTTACTGTCTCCTCAGCTTCTGAACTTCCTCGCATCGTGTCCGGTAAGATTGACCCACTTGATGTAAAGGTTGGTGATATACAAAAGATGAAGATTGTGGTTATGGACGTGATGCCACTTCGCAGTGCTATTGCAGAAATTGAGACTGATAATGGAACCACAACGCTTCCGATGCGTCTTACTGAAACGAAGATGTATACTTATGCAGATTCGCTGAAAGAAGAATATATTGTTGATGCAAAGGGTAATCTTGTTGCAAATACCGATGCTAATTCATTATTGAAAAATGCATTCGGAATGCTAGCGCGTCCAGTGAGTGCTGCGGGCGAGAATCTTTATACCTACGAAGTAGATTGGGTTGTGAAGGATACTCATGTTGCCGTATATCATACTCGGTTTATTGTGGAGAGTGAAAATAACAACAAGAAAGATGAGATAACACTTGCCTGGTCAGATCCGTGCCAATCGTGGGATCAGTACGGCTCGCTTACAACAAGCTGCTCGGCAAATAATGAGATCATTGGCGTGGATGCTTCTAATATGACTATTTCTGGGAAATCTTTAACCCTTACAAATTCAACCATGTATGTTACCAGTGGCTATTCACTAAGTATTGTTGCGGGTGGGAGTGTTATTATTGGCAGTGGTAGTTCTATTAAAGTTGCTGGCTTCCTATTTATGGTTGATTATGATCAAGATGGTTATCCAGGAAGTACTCAATTGTATTGGAGTTCTATGGATTTAGGTTCTGCAATGACTTTCCCCCAAAAACGTGTAAGTCAAATTCCATATGCAAATCGAATAATTGTGGATTGTAATGATGCTGCATACAGTACCTCAAATTCATGTGGACCGACGTGTGACACCTCAAAATACTATCCATCAATGCCAGCGGGTTGTAGCACTATAACTGCAAGGACCTGGAGTACCGCGTATCAGAGTTATGTAACGAGCGGTGCGGATCCACTTACAAAACTGGGTATGAAATATAACAGGTATGGTGGTTGCGAAGGCTATGGCGGTTATACGTGCATTGGCTTTTCATCACTTACCGCTGCTAATTATGGTTGTGGATATGTAAGCGCCGGAGCATCATACTATGACGATTGTATAGGTGATGTTGTTTGTAGCGTCGATTATCAGGTCTATTGTAAATACCAGTAAAAGGATAAAAATATCCCAGCGAAAGCTGGGATATTTTTTTAATGTCAAAGCTCAAATGTCTAATGCCAAAGGAAGATTTCTGATGAAAGGAAATGTCAAAGCTCAAATGTCTAATTACTAAGCAGAAGCATCTTAAGATTTTGCCATTTGAAATTAGTCATTTCTCCAGTAATCTCCCAATTCAGTTTCCACTTTTGTCATTTGAAATTAGTCATTTGTCATTTCTCCAGTAATCTCCCAATTCAGTTTCC
>CAIOMN010000184.1 GCA_903859415.1 uncultured Methylococcaceae bacterium | reverse complement strand
GACAAAAAACAGGTTGATTTTTTATTATATTGGGGTGAACGATGGGGCTCGAACCCACGACAACCGGAATCACAATCCGTTTTTAGTTATTACAAATCAATAACATAGAATATAACTTATTGATTATTAATCATATTATTAATATGCAGTAACAAGAATTAGTTTTAGTTTGATGCACTTGTTGCATCAATATTGCATCAGCACCACGCCAACTTTATTACATAAAATGGGGAAACGTGGATGCTAACATCTTAGTTTACCCCAACCCGAGTAACAATTTCAGTAATCATCTCTTACAATCTTCACCTAATACTTAAGTGGTTTGCAACTCAATGCCCTAACATTTCTTTGTAAATCCTACCAAAACTATGAGTCCATACCCATCAAAATCGAATTCAATGCAATATTGACATAATAATTTCCACGTCCCATCTTCTGCTTTTGTAAAAAACCACCTTCTGCAAGCGCATCAAGATATTTAGTAGCAGTAATACGAGAGACCTGTAAGTCTCGCTGTACGAATTCGATTTTAGTATATGGATGAGTAAACAAATTATTAATTAAATCTTGATTATAAAACTTATACTGAGCACGAATCCGGTGCTTATAATCCTGTAAGGCAACTTTTATCGCCTGAACGGTTCTAATTGCTAGAGTAGCCGTTTGCTCAATCGCTTCCAGCATATATATCACCCAATCTTCCCAGCAGTCTTCAACTCGCACTGCTTGTAACAAGCGATAATAATCTGCCTTTGTTCTGACTATATAACTACTTAAATACAATACAGGAGTATCTAGCAATCCTTCCTTGACCAAATACAACACATTAATTATACGTCCTGTGCGCCCATTACCATCATAAAAAGGATGTATACTCTCAAATTGGTGATGTATCAGCGCCATCTTAATTAACGGATCAACATCAAAAAGCTCGGGATCATTGACAAAACGCTCCAAGTCACTCATCAACACTACTATTTCTGCTAGTTCCTGAGGTGGTGTGTAGACAACCTGTCCTGTTGCATCTTTTAAATTTGTTCCAGGCAATTTACGAAAACCAGCATTATTTTGTTCAAGCTCAGCTTGAATCTGGATGATATGATTCGATGTCAGTAACCCACTCTGATTAACCTGATCAAAGCCCACTCGTAATGCCTGTCGATATCGTAGCACCTCTTTTGCCGCAGAGTTCGCAAATACTTCAGGCGACACATCGTCTTTAAACAACTCATCATGCGTTGTAATTATATTTTCAATTTCCGAACTATCCTTTGCTTCTTGCAATCCCAATGTGTTAATCAAGATACCTTGGTTTGGTATCGATCCAGCAATACCTTTTAATTCCGCTAGCCTTCTACTACTAAGCGCCAGTTTTTTTAAAATATCTGGAGTTTCAAATCGTGCAACGTCGAGCTGATGAAGCGGGGTAATTTGATGCATTCGATGTTTCCCTACCTATAACATGTATAATTGATTACATTTTTTATACATATTAACTTACTCGTATATAGAAAATTAATTTTTTTATACACGTTATCTGAAAATCAGCAAAACTTTTGGCATTCAAAGAAAATTTAACGCTATCATGGGCACGCCATTCATAATAGCAAACGCAAATAGTTTCTGGAGAATTAAGGTACTATATCCGTTCTCTGTACACTAAACGAGTTAGTATCCTGAAAGAATTTATAGATTGGGTGCGTTATGAGCTGTTACAACGATACTTAAACTTGGTGCCTGCACATTTTAGGTATGCAAGAAATGCAAAAAATTGTTTCAGATGACTTTATGAAGAGTTGCAAAATCGCTGTATTATTTAAAAACTACCTTCAAAACTCAGAGATCAACGGGGTTGACTAAAGCGGCATTAACTTGGAGATACTTATTCGTCACACCCATTCCGGTAACTCGTTGATAAAAAACAACCTGCATTGATTTGTAGGGACTACCAAAAGTTCTGCAAATAGTGTCGTGGCCCTTGCGTCTAATTTGAGCAAGCCATCCAGTTTTTCGTTTTATGTAAGTAGCCATAGATAAACATTATAGGCTAAGTTTGATTTGATGCAAATATCTCAGTGCATCATAATTGCATCAAAAAGCCCCGCATTACCGGACCTATTCAATGTAACTAATTGATTATATTGGGGTGAACGATGGGGCTCGAACCCACGACAACCGGAATCACAATCCGGGACTCTACCGACTGAGCTACGCTCACCATAATATGATAATATTGAACTTCTTTTGATTGGTGCGCTTGGCAGGACTCGAACCTG
>CAIOMN010000183.1 GCA_903859415.1 uncultured Methylococcaceae bacterium | reverse complement strand
TTAGGTAAGGAAAATCTTAAACCGGTAGGCGAAGCATTGGCATCTGACAAATTAAATAACTTCAATTTTATTGTTGAAGGTCATACCGATGCTGTTGGAAGTGATGCATACAACCTTAGCTTATCAGAAAAACGGGCTGCTTCAGTAAAGCAGTTCTTAGTTGATACTTATAAGATAAATCCTTCGCATATACAAGTCCTTGGAAAAGGTAAAAATGGTTTACTCGATCCTAAAAATCCCGACAGTGAGATTAATAGACGAGTAAGGATTATTGCAAAGAAATAGTTGAAACATATTCATTCAGACATTAAATCAATCATCAATACATGTATCGTTTTTTTTATCATGACAACTGATAATTGGTTTAATGCTTTTAGCTTTTAATAAATGGATTGGTATTAGATGGTTGACAAATTAGATTCAAATTTAGATGATGATGTAACTCGCATTAAAACAGTAAATCTGGATAGCGTTTCTCCAGTAAAATCTAATACCTCTCCTGACACTTCTTTATCTACACAATCTCTAGAAGACATTCTAAAGCCAGAAACTACGAGTAACACAGGAAGTACTTTTGTCTCGTATAACAAGGCCTACCAAGGTGAAAGCCAACTAGAGTTAGGTAATATAATAAAAAATACCTATGAGTTAGTTGCTATTCTGGGCGAAGGCGGCATGGGTACAGTTTACAAAGCTATAAATAAAGTATGGGAAGAAGTAGAAGCCCGTGACCCCTATGTTGCTATCAAAGTATTGAAGCCGGAACTGTCAGAAAACAAGGAGTTAGTCAGGTCACTGTATAGTGACTTTGATAGGACTAAAATGCTCGCTAATTGCCCTAATATCATCAAAGTTTATGGTTTCGATCGAGATGGCCCGCATGTTTATATGACGATGGAATACCTTACGGGGCAAACCTTGGGTGACCAACTTAATCGGCAGCCTATGAGTTTACCTCAGGCTTGGCCAATTATAGAAGGAATTGGAAACGCGCTTGATTATGCACATAAGAATAATATTGTTCACCGGGATATTAAGCCCGGCAATATCATCATTACCAAAGAAGGTGTCATTAAAGTATTAGATTTTGGCATAGCGTCTAAAATTAACGAAAACGAAGGAGATGAGACAAAATTTGGTGGTCATGAGTTGGGTGCATTTACAACTGCCTATGCTTCACCAGAAATGCAAAGAGATTTTCCCCCTGATGCTCGCGATGACATTTATGCTTTTGCCTGTGTAATATACGAAATCTTAACTGGCAAACAATTTTATAAGCAAAAAACGCATAAGGCGGCTCCAATACAAGGATTAAATAGTCGTCAAATGGAGGCTTTAAACAGAGGACTTGCCTTCGAAAGAGATCTGCGTGTTGCCAGCATTCCGGAGTTGCTTCTTAAGCTAAAGCCAATCAAAACACCTTGGGTTAAGTACATTAGTATAGCTGTGGTTGTATTAAGTGTGTCGGCGGCAGTTATAGTGGGCATTCAAAAAACTTTAAATCAATCTGAAGCTTTAGTTTCTTCTGTATCCCAAAAGACAAGCACACCTTTAACTCCTGCAGCGCCACCAATAATTCCTACCCAGGTGCAGACACCTAAAGAAGCCGTTTTATCTATTGCGCCTCAGAAAGTTGATTCAGCTCCTATACCTGATTCTACCCAGCCAGTTCAAAAGCCAACTTTAAATGAGAAGGTTGAGGCGGAACTAAATTATTATGCAACGAGTAAAGACGGTCTGATTTATATACATACATCGCAAGCTGATTATAAAAATGGCGAACCCTTCAGTGTCAGTTTTACCTTGCAACAACCCATGTATGTCAGAGTTATTGATCGAGATGCTAAGGGAGTACTTACTACTTTGCGACCAAATCCTCGGCAATTAGACAAAATTATTCCCGCTAATCGAGAGCAGTCATTTCCACCCAAAGGAGTTAATGTACCCGTCAATGGGCTATCTGGAAAATGTATCGTTACCATTATTGCTAGTACTGAACCCTTTCCAAACGATCTCAAATTGCTTAATCAAGATGGTAGCATTATTGATAAGGTAATAGATGGCCCATATTCTTGGGCTCAGGTTCGTTACAACTTAAGATAGTGGCAAAATTACGAAAATCTATAGCGATAAATATAGGTTTATTTTGGGCTTTAGGCGAGAATAGATTAATTAACTGCCGGTAAAATAAAATTTAGGACACCTTTAATGAATAACGCATTATTGCCATTTATAAAGAAAAGCTTGGTACTGGCCATTTCGGCTGCTCTAGCCAGTGGCGCCTCATCTGTTGCTAGTGCTATTCCTCCTCTTAATGTAACTAACATTACCATGGATGGGACTACAGGGACTACAACATCCTTAGTAACGTTAGGCGCGATAACTAAAATTGATAGTACGACTAACGGTACTACTCATAGCACAAATCTTTTTTTTAGCTTTGGCCAATTTACCGTAGCAAATACAGATACAGCTACTTTTGTTTGCAGTAGTTGTGGGTCAATTAGTAATGTAATTAGTAGAGTAACTGGAGGGGGGGCGTCTGGTATATACGGTAGTCTAAATACCAGTGGTTTTACCACAAGTCCTAATTTCTGGTTTTTCAATCCAAGTGGTATTTTCTTCGGTTCCAATACCACAATTAATGTTCCTGCGGCGTTTCATATTAGTACGGCTAATAGTCTAAATTTTGGTAGTGGATCCTTACCTTCAACAGCAACAACAATTGGTTCAACCTTAGTAACGGGGGATCCAACAAGTTTTGGTTTTTTAGGTAGTACGGGCGACATTACTATCACAGGGTCAAATATAACAATCGGTAATGGATCGAAAATTGAATCAGCCAATAATGTCATAGTTAATAATGCTAAAATAGCCCCTACTTCAGGTACGATAGAAATTACAGCTCAAGGAAGTATTAGTGTAGATTCTACTCCAGCACCATCACCAGCACTACCCTCTGCATTAACAGCAAATTTGATTGCAACAACATTAACTAATGCTGGCAAAATCACAGGCAATGCCACAGCAACAACCAGCACCCTAACCAATTCAGGTACCATCACCGGCAATGCAGAAGCGACCGCAGCTGATTTAATCAATAACACCGGTGCAAAAATAGGTACCGTTGGAGGCAGTAACACAGCCACAGCTGGAACGACATTAACGAATGCCGGCACCATTACCGGTAATGCGACAGCGACAACCACGTTAAGTAATAGTGGCACAATTTCGGGTGATGCCACAGCCAATGGCAACAATACAACAGCCATCAGGCTGGACAACAGTGGCACGATTAACGGCAACGCCAGTGCTGCGAACAGTGGCTTAACCAATAGAGCGACTGGAACGATCAAAGGCAACAGCAGCGCCTCTGCACTGACCAACGAGGCCGGTGGTCAACTGGGAGCTGCAGGAAAAACAGCGACCGCCAGCACCGGGAACTTATTAAATAATGGCACCATCACCGGCAACGCCCTGGCCAGC
>CAIOMN010000182.1 GCA_903859415.1 uncultured Methylococcaceae bacterium | reverse complement strand
TTTTTACTTCAACCAGGTTGATAAGGACATCTTCCCGCCTGATATCAAGCCCTTTATGAAGTTGCTCAGCGATAGTTAAATAGAGTAATTTTTTTAATTCCACAGTCCGGCCTTCGTTTAAGGTGATTTGTATAACGATGATTCCATCTGTTCGCTGAATATCGAGATAGGTTGAATCGTAGATGAGCGAATGGCTGTCGTGTTCAGTTATGATTTGAAAATTGTCTTTGGCTGGCACTTTCATGGTATCGACCATCGCTTGATAAACCACTTCACCTACCATTTGTCTAAATTCATCTGTTTTTCCTTTCATCAATGAGATGCGTACTAATGGCATTTGCTTTCTCCTAATCTAATTATTAAGTTTGTTAAAATTTTTAGTCCCTGATAGTCAGAACCAGCCCTGTTGCAACTAATGCAAAAAGACCGGAAGTCATAAAGGCCAAGGTGTAATTTCCGGCTAAATGATGCAGATAGCCTGCACCATATGAAGCTAATGCGGCTCCAACCTGATGGGCAAAACAAATCCATCCGAACACAACCCCGACATTCTGTTTTCCGAACAAATCCGCTGTGAGGGCTGATGTTGCCGGGACAGTTGATAACCAGTTCAATCCATAGACGACTGAAAATGCCATCAGTTGCCCGGTCGATTCAACATAAGGCAGCAGCATGAGTGAAATCCCCCGGAGTGTGTAATAAATCGCCAGCGGCCAGCGTTTGCCAAAGCGATCACATAGCCAGCCAGATAAAATGGTCCCCATTATATCGGTAGCACCCATTAAACCTAACGAGACGCCCATGGTCATTTCCGGAAATCCATGTTCTACGCCATGAGCAATCAAGTGTGTCTGTAATAGTCCTGACGTCGTAAAACCACAGATACCAAAACTGAATGCCAGTAACCAGAATTGCGAGCAGGCCATTGCCGAGCGCATCGGATTCGGGTCTGGTGGAATCACAGATACAGCCACTTCGGTTGCGCCATAAGGCTGAAGTCCCTTCAATGCGGGATCATCGGCCATAAATATCATGACCAGAGGCAATACCAGTAAGCCCAGTAATAAGGCTAAAAACAGCGTTGCCGCCCGCCAGCCATAGTTGACATTGATGTTCATGATCAGCGGCGTGAAAATTAACTGGCCCGACGAAAAGGCGGCACCCAGGATACCCAAAGCCAGACCTCGACGTTCCTGAAACCAGCGATTAACTACGGCAGACCCCATCACGATTGAGGTGCCACCCGAACCTGCACCGATGATCACGCCCCAACACAAATAAAGTTGCCAGGGTTCCTTCATGAAAATGCTGCCGCCTGCTCCCAAGGTTACCAGTGTAATCATGATCAGGGTGATGGCTTTCGTACCGTATAAATCCATCAATCTGCCTAAAAACGGACCGGCAAGTCCAAACAAAAGCAGGTTGACAGATACAGCACCGCTTATCGTTTCCCTATTCCAATTAAATTCATGCTCCAGGGATAACATTATGATGCCAGGAACAGACCGGAGTGCCGACGCAACAAACAAACAGGCAAAAGTAACAGCGAGTAGGGTCCAGGCATAATGAATGCCTGAAGGCTTAATAGTGTCCATGGTTAACGAAATGCTCGTAGTTGATTTTGCCAGTAAAGAAGTTGACTACTACCATCATGGAGCCTCTTCCAGTCCATCCAGTAATTCAGTTAAACGCGTTACGCCTTGTAGCAGTATGCCGCCGACTCCCAAGGCGAACCAGACACCAATCACGAATCCCCAATGAATGGGAGCGGCGAAAAACTCCTCTCTGAACCAGAAAGTATGTCCCCACTCATTGAATCCAACACTGACCAGAATCATAAACGGTCCAAATACAGCCAGCGTCAATGGCAGTGAAACGCCCTTGGCATAAAGCGGCAGTCGGGTTCTGGCATATAACCAGGCACAACCGCCCAGGATCACATAAAGCGGAAAGTTGAAATAAAACTCAATGATATGATTAGCTGTGAAAGGCGTATCACGGATAGCGACCTGATGCCAGGAATTATCCTGTTCCGCGAAATAGCTACCTGCCCAATACACAGCAAAGGTATAGATGCTGATCCACATGGTGAGGGTAAAATACCGACGAATTTCTTCCTTCGGATCAAGCGTATCCAAATGACGGTCCCGGGATATCCATAAATACCCCCATACGCCACTTACGAATATAGCAAGAACCGATAATTCAATGTAAAACAGCCGCATCCAGTATTCTTCAAAGGCCGGTTCTGATGAGTCCAGGCCCGACGAGATGGCAAAAGCACCTTGATATAGACGTAGCCCGATATAAATGACGGTCAGAATGCCGAACCCCTTCAGATACAGTGGTAAATCCTGCACATACCAGGGTATCTTGCTTTGAGTTTCCGAGAATGCAGGTAATTGTTCAGACGTTGTAGCCATGATGTTTTCCTCTTGAGATTTAATTGAATTTTGGGATCACTGCGGCGGTGATGCTGGATATAAAGCGTTCACCCAAATGCTCGTCGTAAAAAAACAGCAATCCACCGATTCTACTGTCAGCATCACGAACGAGCCCGTCCAGTTTTTCTGACTCCCATAATGCATCTGTGGCCGTAATTGTCATCGTACGCTGTTCGCCAGGTTGGATTGGCGCGGTATTATCCATACTCAAGCCTTCCGGAGCGGTCATACTTTCCGACCCTACCTGAGAAGGCACATGGAGTTCCTTGTTGAGGAAGTGCACATTGGCAGTAGAAAATTCACCTATCTGAATTTGCTTGTCGCTGCGATTATTGATTTTTAAAGTGAACATCATCGCGCGGTTAGGTATACGGTATTCGGCTTTTAAGGTCTCGACATCGACCACGCCGGCATTAACCTGGGCCGAAAGCGGCAGAATCTGATCCAGAGAGGCCTGCAAAGGAATGGTGTTTGGATATTGGTTTACCGTCATCATATTGGCGGCCAGCACCAACACGGGCACGCCAATCAGTATGGATTTACCGATTAACCGGTCATTTAGCGTAACCAATTCATCTTCCATGCCTGCTTGCAGCATTCTGTAGCGAGCAATAAACAATGGCCGTCGCACCCACCAAAGTAGCCAGGCCGTTGCCAATACGCCCCAGAAAATATGCCAGAGTATGCCGTTGCTCAAGCCATACGTTTCCATATCGACAAGCTCGCCATTAATGGTTTTGACTGAATTGGTAAAATTAGCCGACGCCCCGGCTATTTCCAGCCATACGCCTGGCCCCATCACTTGTCCCGCATCTTTAAGGTTAAAAAATGGATGTATGTGATATCGCCCTGGCAATCTTCCTTTCAGCACAATCTTGAAGGTGTAATCCCCTCCAGGCTGCAATGCTACAGAATTCATGAAGGGTTTACCGTTCAAATAGCGTTCGGTTCTAATTAATACCGGACCAGGCGTCGAAATGTTTAAAAATGATGCCTCAGGTTTGGGTACGCTGACCGGCCAATCCTCCGCAACATGAAACTTACCGCTGACGCTGACTTGTTCATTGACATTAAATTTTTGTTTGTCCCATTCCACGTCATAAAATTGAATCGTGCGCATTCTGATAAAAGGCTCTAATGCCTTTTCTCCATGCGCCATGACGGGTTGGACATTAAATGAGTAAACCGAGAGAACCAACCCCAGCGCCATCAGACATTTTATTATTAGCGTTTTCATAAACGGGCTCTCCTTTAGATCTTGTTAAGGTAACGAACGGTTGCGAACCACTTTCCGATGTGCCACCATAAGGTATACATCAGCGTGCATAACAGTGCCGAGCAAAATGCCGATAACGGCGTCGCATATTGGCCATAGGTGCGTAAGGTGCCTCGTTCAATAATACGTAAATATTCCGGCATGCCGGTACGAATGTATTCGAAACCGAACAAATCAGCGATCGACAATTGCGCATTGCCATATTCAACGGGCACATGAAACATACCAATGATTGGCCAGTTACTGGGGTAGAACAGCAGCGCAAAAGCAGCGCCTCCGAATATTGCTGTTATCGTCAGACTGTTGCTTAACATCAAAATGGCATCCAGGACAAGCGCACCCGGAAGCATAGTGGCGGGCAACACCATATTAATGGGGAAATAATTCCAATAGTGATAGGCAAATATCCGGGCTATCCAGGTTCCAATCAATAAAGCCGTTACGCACAAGGTGGCGCCCATCGGCAGGCGAAACTTTTCCCACATGACGGCCTGTACTGCGGCAGGAAAGGTTATACCCATCAGTGGTGTAACCAGTGGCCACCATTGCCGATCCTTCCAGTCCACCCAAAAATCCCAGTCGCCGACGGTCAACGCAAAATGCAAATGAAAGGCTCCGATAAACAGAAAAAGAGCCAATACCAGGATAAGATAATCATAGGCTCGGGTGATCCTGGCTTTTTCTCCGGTGTAGGGCCGAAATGACCGATTTGAAATATTGACTGACATACATTTCTCCTAACAAAAGCGATGGATAAGTGCAATTCGCTTATCCGAAAATTACGCGTGTTGTAAATGTCGTCGATCGACTATGAGAAGAAACAACTTAATTAACTCAAGCTTGACAACACGCTTGAGTGATAAAGTAGGCTGAAAAGTATGCTTTGTTAAATGATTAAATTTCATCTTGCCATTGATACAATTCATGGTCAGCTTACTCTTGTTTTTTGTTACCATAACGCCTGATCAACGCCGTCCTGCCAACCTTGAAGATTACTCTGATGTCTAATTTAAGAACTTTTGATTTGAACTTATTGGTGGCGTTTGATGTGCTAATGCAGGAGTTAAATGTGACCCGAGCAGCGGAACATATGTTTGTTACCCAGTCAGCCATGAGTCATATTTTGCATAGATTGCGACAACAACTGGATGATCCTCTGCTGGTAAAAACGCCAGCCGGTATGAAGCCGACTGAAAGAGCGCTAACCATGATTGGGCCAGTCAGGGCCTTATTGTCTGAGATGGAGCAACTCATTCGGCCACCCCTAGAATTTGAAGCTTATACAAGTCAACGGCGATTTGTCCTTGCCGCCACGGATTATATGGAGGTTCTGTTAATCCCTAAGCTATCCAGTCTGGTCGACCAGTTGGCGCCCGGTATTGATATTCATGTTAAACGTACTGAATCATCCTTTCCGGTTGCTCAATTGGAAAACGGCAGCCTTGATGTTGTGCTTGGGTTCGAATCTGTGTTAAATCCACCCACCCATTTAAACTGTCGGCTGTTATTTAGCGACCGAATGGCCTGCGTAGTCAGACAAGATCACCCGCTGATTAGAAAAGCACCCTCGTTAGAAGAATATATCGCTGTCCCTCACATGCTGATTTCCCGAACAGGCAGCAATATGGGCCTGATTGATCAAAAATTGACGGAGCTGGGGTTGGATCGGCATATTAAGCTTATCGTCCCGCACTTTCTTTCGGCCCCCCTGATTGTTGCCGAAACTGATATGATACTTTCGCTGCCCTATCGTATTGCTGAGCAGTTTAAACGATTTGCACCGCTGGAAATATTTCCCGTGCCTATCGAACTTCCGATTTATGATCTTTGTATGATTTGGCATCCGTTATATGACAAAGATCCGGCCCATCTTTGGCTGCGAGATAAAATTATAGCGATAGGCCGGAATATTGATGGTGCATGAATTTGCTTTAGCGCCCAGACAATCCTGCCGCCAGAGGTTTTATCTGTAATAGAAAATACGGCGGTTTTGATATGGACACACCGCCATTAAGCGTTGCGGACTGATGCAAACGATTAACCACCGCGTATAAGTGTCCCTCCGGCCCAAAGCTGAACGAATCCACCCATGACAAGTTCGGGCATCGTGCGAGTCGTTGATATTTTTTATCAGGCGAAATAACGCCAATGGCATTGGCAGCCAACTCACCCAGATAGATATTATTATCCTTGTCGATCGTCATGCCGTCCGAAATGGGTTTGTCGCTATAACGTTCAACACGATTTTCCAAAACCTTGGTATCCAGGTTCTCATTGGCTAAATCCTCTGCTTTTATCCGGTAGAGACTGAGTCCATGCATGGGGCCAAAATAAACCCACTCGTTGTTCAAGTCTTCGGTAATCGGGTTGACCCCTATGTGAGGTCGAAGCAGCTTTCCGGATTGGTCTTTAACCTGAATCGGGATATTGTCAATGATCAGATCGACATCTTCAGGAACCACACTGGCATGCCCTTGTAGTACACGTCTTGCCGTTCCTGTATTCAGATTGATAACAATCAATGCGGCATTGGCTCCACCCGCCGGATCGCTGATAAAGATATGGTTGCGACGGATATCAACCGCAAAATCGTTAACAAAAGTATCCTTGGGCGTTACCGGCTCCGGTAAATAGATGACCTGGTGGAGCTTGTTGATTTTGGTATCCCATCCCACCAGCTTAGGTGTTACACCACTACGCATACCATTATCCAGCATCCACACTATGCCATTAGCATCAGACCGAATACCCAGCACGGAATCCAGCTTTAGCTTTGATAGTGAATCTGCATCCGTCAATTCTTTATTAGGAAACGGGACCAGTGTTTT
>CAIOMN010000181.1 GCA_903859415.1 uncultured Methylococcaceae bacterium | reverse complement strand
TACTGTGCAGAAAGTGCCTTATCGCTTATTAGAGGCGGTGCCGGAATTGAGTGTGGGTGATCCTGATACAGAAAACATGTTGATACAAGGCGATAACTTACAAGCCTTAAAAACCTTGTTACCGCTGTATGCGGGTAAAGTGAAATGTATTTATATTGATCCGCCCTACAATACCCGTTCTGCTTTTACCCATTATGATGATAACTTAGAGCATTCTTTGTGGTTAAGTTTGATGTTTCCTCGCTTAGAATTGCTCAGGGAATTGTTGGCAGAAGACGGTAGTATTTGGGTATCCATCGATGATAATGAAGCGCATTATTTGAAGGTGATGATGGATGAGGTCTTTGGACGTAAGAATTTTGTGAGAAATATTGTATGGCAGAAGAAATATACTGTTGCCAGCGATTCGAAGGGGATTCCAGACTCTCACGACCATATCCTTGTTTTCCGAAAATCCGAAGTTATGCAACGCGGATTGTTGGCTAGAACAGAAAAACAAAACTCATTATACAAATACGATGATGGTGATGGTTTGGGACTTTATCGTACTGACAATTTAAGTGTGAAAACTTATAGTCCTGAATACGATTATGATATTTGCAACCCAATTACAAGTAAAAAATATCGCCCACCAAAAGGCCGTTGTTGGATGACTAACAGTGAAAAAATGAGCCAACTAATAGAAGAAAATAGAGTTTTCTTTGGGAAAAATGCAGATGGAGCACCTCAATTAAAAAGATATCTTAACGAGGTACAACAAGGATTAGTTCCGACTTCATGGTGGCCACATGAGGAAGCAGGACATAATGATGAATCACGGAAGGAAATTAAAAAACTTAGTGCAGATGATTTCTTCTCAACGCCTAAACCAGAACGCCTTTTACAGCGTATTCTGCAAATTGCTACTAATCCCAATGACATCGTTCTCGATTCGTTCCTTGGCTCAGGCACAACCGCCGCTGTTGCCCATAAAATGAATCGCCGTTATATAGGCATAGAAATGGGCGATCATGCAGAAACCCACTGCCAACCGCGCTTAAAAAAGGTCATCGAAGGCGAGCAAGGGGGTATCTCCAAAGCCGTTAACTGGCAAGGTGGCGGTGGCTTTCATTATTTCCGCCTGGGCGAAACCATCTTTGATGAACTGGGTTCAATCCATCCCAATGTACGTTTTCCGGCATTAGCCGCACATATCTGGTTTTGTGAAACTCGCAGCCCCTTAGCAAAATCCGCTGATTCGGCATTATTAGGCATTCATAACGAAACCGCTTATTATCTATTGTATAACGGTATTCTAGGGGATCGTAGGCCGCAAAGTGGTAATGTACTGACGCAAGCTGTATTAGACGTGCTACCAAAACATGCGGGACGTAAAATCATTTACGGTGAAGCCAGTCGCTTCGGTAAACCTCGTTTGGACGTTGAAAATATCATCTTCAAACAAATTCCTTATGATGTCAGGGCTGTGTAGCGATAATGTTTGAAATTATTAAATCGTCCAGTTTTGAACGCTGGCTGTTAAGTTTGAAAGATCGTAGTGCAAAAGTACGCATACAAGCACGTGTTGACCGTCTTGCCTTAGGTAATCCCGGCGATGTCAAACTAGTGCGTGGTGGTATTCATGAAATGCGTGTGGATCATGGGCCAGGATACCGCGTTTATTACATGCAAAAAGGGCCGCTCTTGATTTTATTACTCATTGGCGGTGATAAAAGCTCGCAAGATAGTGATATTGAGCGGGCGATTACATTAGCAAATAATTGGCAGGAGTAAACAATGTCTGAAATATTTTCACGCTGGGATAGTGCTGACTACCTTCATACCGAAGAAGATATTGCGCTTTACTTTGATGTCTGTGTTGAAGAAGACAGTGGGGATGGTCGCTTAATTCGGTATGCTTTGGAAGTTATTGCCCGTGCTCGTGGAATGGCGCGTTTAGCTAGTGAAACAGGGTTGACGCATGACGGATTAGCTCAAGCTCTTTCACCTGATGGAAATCCGGAGTTTTCTACTATCATGAAAGTCATTAAAGCACTGGGCTTACGTTTACATGCCCATCCGCATGGCGGATAACTCATGTTTACATTAAAGGATTATCAAAACCGGGCATTAACCGCTTTATCACGGTTTTTGGTTGAGGCTCGTACTGATTCAGTGGCAGAGGCCTATAAGCAAAGTTATGTTGAGCAAGGCTTACCGCCAGTGCCTTATCGTCATTACGACTTTGGTGAAATGCCTTATATCTGTCTGCGTTTACCTACCGGTGGCGGTAAAACGGTACTGGCTTCTTATGCCGTCAGTGTGGCGCAAAAAGCCTATCTGGAGCAGGATTATCCGGTAGTGTTGTGGTTAGTGCCGACCAATACCATTCGTGAACAAACCCTGGAAGCCTTAAAAAAGGTCGGTCATCCCTATCGGCAAGCCTTAGAAAATGAGTTTGGTCTAGATCGTTTGCGCGTGTTTGATGTGGGTGAAGTCACTCAGATTCGCCGCCAGGATATAGGCCGTAAAACCTTGATCATTGTGGGCACCTTAGCGGCGTTGCGCGTTGAAGATACCAGTGGGCGTAAAGTGTATATACACCATGAAGATTTTGAGCCGCACTTTGTTGGGATTACTGATCCCGAACAGCGTTTAGAAAGAATCAGTGAAAAGGATTTACAAGAAAATGGACTGCGACAAGAAGACGTCGGTAAAGTAAAAGCCTCGTTTGCGAATTTATTGGCTTTACATCAACCCTTAGTCATCATGGACGAAGCGCATAACGCGCGAACTAAATTAACCTTTGATACCTTAAAGCGCTTGCATCCGGCGTGTATTATTGAATTAACAGCAACACCCGATACCAGTAATACCTCAGCCTCCAATATACTGTATCGCTGTTCGGCTTCGGAATTAAAAGCCGAAAACATGATCAAGCTGCCGATTGTATTGACCGAACATAAAGATTGGCAGGCAGCGGTGCAGGATGCAGTTTTGACGGGTAAGAAACTGGTATTGGAAGCGCAAAAAGAATCTGATTTTGTGCGCCCCATGGTTTTATTTCAGGCTGAAGCCAAGAATGGCGAAGTCACTGTTGACATACTCAAGGCGCATTTAATTGAGCAACTGCATATCGAAGCAAAAGAAATAGCGATTGCTACGGGCAAGCAACGTGAATTGGAGGGTTTAGATTTATTTTCACCCGCTTGTCCGATCAAATACATTATTACCATGGAGGCCTTAAAAGAGGGTTGGGATTGTTCGTTTGCGTATGTATTTTGTTCAGTAAAAGACGTGCGCTCCAGCAAAGATGCAGAGCAATTATTAGGGCGGGTCTTGCGAATGCCTTATGCCACGCGGCGCACCAGTGAGGCGTTGAACTGTGCTTATGCTCACTTGGCCTCACCTGACTTTGCCGTAGTTGCCAAACAACTGACGGATAAGTTAATTGAAATGGGCTTTGAGGCATTGGAAGCGGCGGCCAACATTACCAGAGGCCATCAAAATCAAGATCAAAATGACCTGTTTGACGGTCAAGATAATGTTGTGGTGCGGACTGAACCGACTCTACGATTTGAGCTGGAAACAAAGCCGGTTTTAACGCCGGAACTATCGACTCATGTCACTATTACGCCGACCGCTCACAACACCTTTCGTATTGAGATTAAGGGCGAAGTATCGCCTGAGACAAAAACACAATTACTTAAAACGGTGACGGGTAGCCAAAAGCAAGAACTTGAGCGGGCTTGTGAGTATCATAATTTACGCATCATCGTGGCGCGTGCGCCCTCTCAACGAGGCCAGACGTTTAAACCCTTACCGCAGCTTTGCTTAAAGCAAGGTGAATTATGGGAACTGCTCGATTCTGATGCTTTTTTGTATAGTCTCGGCGAATGGTCGTTACTGGATTATCCCGCCGAATTACCCAATTTTAATCTGGTTCAAACCGCGCATACGTTTGAAGTGGATATTGACGGTAAGAAACTGAGCTATCGTTTAG
The DNA here is from genome assembly GCA_903859415.1 of uncultured Methylococcaceae bacterium. GTDB lineage: Bacteria > Pseudomonadota > Gammaproteobacteria > Methylococcales > Methylomonadaceae > Methylobacter_C. The sequence continues at coordinate 18,922 of CAIOMN010000181.1, read as the reverse complement.
CGGATCAAAATCAAGCTTACAACCTGGATTGGGTACCCAGTAATGTGAGTGAAAACGATCTTTTGTTTTGGCTGGAGCCGCAAGTTAGACACATTGGCTTAATTCCCTCGCAGTTACGTGGATTCTTGGCGAGGTTGATGCCTTATTTAACCAAATCGCGTGGTTTACCGTTAACGGGATTAGTGCGGAGCAAATATGTATTGGCGCGCGCAGTGAGTGAACAAATTGAAAGCTATCGGCAACAAGCGGCAGATAAAGGTTTTCAGTATGCCTTATTTGAAGAAAGCGACTTATTAGACACCCGCTTTGATCATGTATTTGAATTCTCCCCCGGCTATTATCCCGCCAGACCGCCCTTTTATCAGGGGCGCTATGCATTTACCAAACATTTCTATCCAGAGATTGAAGACTTAAAAGAAGAAGGTGAAGAGTTCGAGTGTGCAAAGCTGCTTGATAGTCATCCCAAGGTTAAATTCTGGATTAGAAATTTAGTAAGTCGAGACGGAGCTGCATTCCGCTTACCTTTAGCAAAAGGCTGGTTTTATCCTGACTTTGTTGCAGAGTTAGAAGATGGCAGGATATTGGTTGTTGAATACAAAGGCAAGGTGTATGCAACAAATGATGATTCCAGAGAAAAACGCGCGGTCGGTGAATTTTGGGCCAAGAAGAGCAGCGACCACTGTTTGTTTTTAATGGCTGAAAAGAAGAATGCGCAAGGTAAAGGTGTTTTTCAACAGTTGGATGACGTGATGGGGTAGTTAATGCTGGAAATCAATGAAGCTAATGAGGACATTTTGTTAAAATTTCCATTAATAAGCAAATTTGGGTGTATGGGGTTGTGTATAAAAGTCCATGCCCGATTGTTCTTCAAAGGGATTTTGTAATACGGTTAACAAACGGTAAAACCCGGTTAAATCACCTTGCTCTGCGGCAGTAATCGATTGCTTTAATAAATGACTGCGTAGCACATAACAAGGGTTGACTTGATTCATACGTTTTTGGCGCTCTTGCGAGGAAATAGTCTCTAGACTCAAGCGGTCTTGGTAAAGGGTTAACCAGTGCGTTAATTTAGCAGGGTCAGAAGTTAATCCGTAAAGTGCTGGATTCTTCTCTTGTACATTAACAAAGTGGGCTAACTGTCGAAAGAATAGAGCGTAATCGATGTTACCCTGTTGTAGGGTGATTAATAAGGCTTCTACCAACTTGGCATCGTCAGGATGTGGTGTGCTTAAGCCGAGTTTTAAACGTAGGCGTTGCAGATAATGCTGATGATAGTGTTGTCGATATAGCCGCAGTAATTGAGCGGGGATAGTACGGGACGGTAACAAGGAGGAAATGGCTTCCGCCAAGGCTAAACAGTTCCAGCGGCCAATTTCAGGCTGTTGATCAAATTGATAACGCCCTAAATCGTCGCTAGTATTGGCTGAAAACTCAGGGTGATAGGTCTCCATAAAACCAAAGGGACCATAATCCAGCGTATCACCCAGTACTGACATGTTATCGGTATTAATAACACCATGGGTAAAACCTTCGCTTTGCCAATCCGCTATTAAACGGGCCGTCCGCTCAACAATGGCCTCCAATAGTCGCAATGGACGTAACTCGGTTGGCTCATTTAATAATTCAGGAAAGTGCTGTTCGATAACAAATAGGGTAAGATTTTTTACGTTCTCAAAATCACCTTTGTGATGAAAATACTCAAAATGTCCAAAGCGGATATGAGACCGCGCCATTCTGACTAACAGCGCACCCGTTGTAAGGTGCTCTCGTTGTACTTTTGTTTCACTACCCAGCAGACACAGTGCTCGCGAAGTGGGAATATTTAAACCGGCCAAGGCTTCGCTACCCAGATATTCACGAATGGCAGAACCTAATGGACACCGCCCATCCAGAGTCCGGGAATAAGGTGTTAAGCCAGCGCCTTTTAATTGGATTTCGTAGCGCTGATTATCTTTACCTAAAGTCTCACCCAAAGACAGTACTCGGCCATCGCCTAACTGAGACGTAAAAATACCGAATTGATGACCTGCGTAGACACTGGCCGTTGGCTGCACGGCAGGTGGTAATTGTTGGCCGTTAAAAAAACGGAGTGTTGCTTCATTCTGTAATTGCTCTGTTGATAAGCCCAGTAATTCTGCGGTGTGAGTGTTGCAATGAATAAAGTAGGCGTTATCCAGTGGGGTTGGCTGTACGCTTTGATAAAACGCATTGGGTAATTGTAGCCAAGGGTTAGTCCACAATAAGTTCTTTATTGCGGCATCATAAGGTATAGAGTGAGTCATAACTTACCGGCTCTTTAAGGGAATTACTTTACGAAACGTTAAGTTAATCCGGGGTTGCCAGGTTTGTAAGCGAGGGGCAATGTTATTCATGGCTAGCTGTTTTAACCCTTTGCTAAGATATCTAATAATTGAGGTTGTAAACTATAATTTTGTATCTCGATCATTCAATGCAAGATTAGCGCATTTTATATGCAGTCGCCGTATTCCATGATTAACAGTCTACAGTCAAAGAGGGTGTTAGGATATTGCGTGCTGATAATGAAGCGTAAGATATAGTCTAATAGTAAATAAATCGTTAAGGTTCGAGCCGTTACACTAAAGACTTTATGGCGAGTATGTTGTGAGCAGCGCCATACTGCGTTAGCCCACCAAACGATGGGTAATAACAGCATTCCATGAACGGTTTTCCAGCTCGCTATGGTGTAGGTTACATTCATGACGCGGTAATCTATATAGTAGAGAGCAATATTAACCAGCAGGAAGAAAGGCCAAAAAGCTTGCCATAACATGGCATGGCCTAACCAAGTAGAGCGCAAAGCTTCGTAAAAGTTTTTATCAGGCTTTTTACTCCAGTTTTTGGTCACGCCCGGCGTATAGTAGTAAACAAGAAAGAAAATAGCCGTTAAAAATATGCAAAACTCGACTAATGAAAAAAGGTGCGTATAGGTAAAAATAATCGGTAACGTATTAATAAACATGCTATTGATTTTTTATAGTTAGGTTAACATCTAAGATAAATACTCTGTGCGATTCTAACATAAGCCCGTATACATCGAAAAAATGCACTTAAATACTCCAAAACTCTTTATTTATGCCGCGTTGCCTTGTGAAGCCAAACCGGTTGTGGAGCACTTTAACTTAAAAAAAGAACTGACAGTTCAACCTTTTTCAGTTTACCGTAACAAAGATATTTGTCTAACAGTCACTGGAGTTGGTAAAAGTGCAATGGCAGCTGGTGTTGCGTATACACAAGCTTTATTTCCGCCAGTACAGCCTTTTTTTATGCTCAATTTAGGCGTCGCAGGGCATAAAGAGTATGCACTTGGAGAGCTTTATTTAATGGATAAAATTACTGATTTCGATAGTCAGCGTAGTTATTATCCTTCTATATTTTTCTCATTGCCATGTTTAGCTGGGAGTATTCAAACGGTCTCAGCACCACGACTTGAGTATGATTCGTTTCAGTTTTTTGATATGGAGGCGTCTGCTTTTTATGAAACGGCTGCGCGATTTTGTTCAAGCGAATTTATTTTTTGTTTGAAGGTTGTTTCAGATAACCAGCATTCGTCAGTTGAAAATATTCAGCCTAAACAGGTTTCTCTATGGATAGCGAAGCATGTTGAAGTGTTGGACTTGTTGTTGTCACGAATAGAGGCTCATCAAGAGGAGTTGGTCACTCAATTTGAGCCTCGATTATTCGAATATTGTGTAGAGCGGTATCATTTTACTGTTAATGAACGTCAGCAACTAAGAAGTCTCTTAGGTCACTGGAATCTATTGACTGACAATCAAATTATTGAAATAGATACTTCGTCTTTGAAATCTGCTAAGGACATATTACGTTGGTTGAGTTTAAAAACCCAGGCTACTGATTTTTATTTGTGAAACCTGAGTTATTACAAAAAGAAGAATGCGTTTTTGGTAACGGCAACAATGCCAATGTAAACCAAGCAGGCCATTGCACCAACAAATGCAAACCAGCGATTTGTTCCACGCAGACGCATTGTGATTATACCTAGGCCGATATAAATCAATAAGACAATAATTTTTGCAACAATCCAACCATAATTCGTGGATAGCCAATCACCTTGAAAAATTAACGCAATACCACTGATTATTAGCAGCGTGTTTATGATGTGAGGAGCAATATTAACTATTTTTTTCTTGAGTAATGACGGAAATGTTTCAGACAAGATGACGCGTCCTACAAAGCTTATAATAGAAAGTAGGATAAAGAGGAGATGAAAAGTTTTAATCATAATATTCTCTGGCCGTTTAGTTTATTTGTAGGACATTATAGCGATGCTATTGGTAAAAGCTAACGGGTTATAATAGATAATCTTAGAAAATAATTAAGTTAATGGCTAAATTGACTTGTGGTGTGGCATAATACGCAAAAATTGTTGTAATTTGACTACGCAATGTATATTAGCTAGTAGAAGATGAATTTGATTTTTGCCTGATTGTTCGTATTATTTACGATCGTGTTTCAAAGCAGTCAGATTAAAAATTTTATGACGATGTAATGTTTTATTTGAAGTTATTTTTAGGAGAACAATATGTTTAGAAAATTCTTACTGACCGTTGTGGCACTGTCAGGCGTTAGTTTTTTACCGAGTGCTCACGCTGATAAAGTGGTAGATAATAGATGGTATGTTGCGCCTTTTGGCACATTTGTCCAGCCCGGTGGAGACCGTCAATCAGACAATGGTTGGGGTGGTGGTCTGGGGTTTGGTAAAATACTTAATGAGCATTTTAATGTTGAGTTGAGAGGGTTTTATCAAAACCTGAATGGCGGCAAATACGGTGGATCGGATATTGCCGGCGGTACAGCAGACATACAATATTATATTTCGCGGGGTACTTTTTCACCTTACACAGTGATTGCTTTGGGCGGAGTAAACACCAGCCATAATGGTAAAGACGGTGCTGGTTTTATTGGCGAAGCAGGTGCCGGTTTGACTTATGAAGTGAGTGATAACTTCCTGGTTCGTAGTGACGTGCGTTATCGTTACAACAACAATGGCAATGCTAATTTGCAACCAGGTACTAATGAATTTAACGATATGGTTGTTAATTTGGGTTTTGTGGTACCTTTTGGACCCAAACCTAAAGAAGTTGTTGCAGCCGCACCTGTTGTTGCTCCTGCGCCGGTAGCCGTTGTAAAGGCAGATTGTTCTGCACTAGACTCTGATCATGACGGTGTAAACGATTGTAAAGATCAATGCCCTAATACGTTATCGGGCGTTCATGTCAGTGTTATGGGTTGCTGGATTGTTGATGTGAAGTTTGATAATGATAAAGATATTATTAAACCACAATATTTTGCTAACCTTGATGATACAGCAACCCGTATTAAAGAGCATCCTGAGTTGGTTATTGAAATACAAGGGCATACCAGTAAAACAGGTGGCTTTAAACATAATATGAATTTGTCTGAGCGCCGAGCGCTTGCCGTTAAAAAGTACTTGGTTGATGGCAGTAAATCACCTAACTTAACGGTTCGTGGGTATGGTTGGACACATCCTATTAGCACTAATGATACTGAAGAAGGTCGTGCAAATAACCGTAGAGTGCAGTTAGAAGTTAATGGTCAAGATCAAAAACCTTTAAATTAGAAATTTCGTTTTTGATGTAATTAAAAAACCCGTTATATAACGGGTTTTTTTTTATCTAATGTTCTTCGCTGGACATATTGTTTAGCCGATTATATACCTTGTACTTACTCCTATTTTGAAGTGTTGAATAAATTAAGTTTCAAAATCGGTGACTGGGATACTCATTTAATGTAATGTTATAGTATCTAGAATAATGAGGGGATTGACGATGACTAATGAAAACATTGAAAAGCATAAAGTTGTAATTGTAGGTGGTGGTGCCGCAGGACTTGAGTTAGCGACCAGTTTAGGACGTCAGTTAGGTAAACCGGGCTTAGCTGAAATCACTTTGATTGATGTTGCATCAACACATATATGGAAGCCGTTGTTACACGAAGTCGCTGCAGGCACATTGGATGAATCTGAACAGGTCGAGTATTTACCCCAAGGTCATCGCAATAATTTCTATTTTAGATTAGGAAGAATGGAGGGCTTGGATAGACAGAAAAAGCAGATTGTTGTCAGTCCAACTTTAAGCGACAGCGGCGAAGAGCTCATACCTGGCCGTACTTTTAATTACGATACGTTGGTAATGTCGGTAGGTAGTGTGAGCAATACTTTTAATATTAAAGGTGTTGCGGAGCATTGTCTGTTTCTGGATACTACATCGCAAGCGTTTAAATTTCAGAAGCAACTGTTTGAATCCTATTTAAAAAGCTATATTGGTAAAGACAGTGCCAATATTAAGCCTTTATCGATTGCAATTGTGGGTGCAGGGGCGACAGGTGTTGAATTAGCCGCTCAATTGCATGAAGTAACCAATGTACTGGCGATTTATGGTTTAAATGAGAAGAGTACAGTAAAGCTGACCATTATTGAGGCAGCAACGCAATTATTACCGGCTTTGCCCATTAAGTTAGCAGCGGCTACTCAGCAACAACTGGTGAACTTGGGTGTTGTGCTCAAAATGGGTCGACGTGTTGTTGAAATTACAAAGGAGGGGATTACCACTCATGATGGTGAATTTATTGAGGCAGACCTGAAAGTTTGGGCGGCTGGGATTAAAGCACCTGACTGGATGAAAGGCTTGGATGGATTAGAAACTAATCATATCAATCAGCTAGTCGTCGATAGTACACTGAAAACCAGTGACGATGATATTTTTGCTATGGGAGATTGTGCCGCTTGTCTATGGAAAGGGCATACAGGTAATGTTCCGCCAAGAGCACAGGCCGCACATCAACAGGCATCCGCTTTATGCAAATCGATCATTAATCGGCTAAAGGGGCGAGGGTTGGTTGAATTTGTTTATTATGATTATGGTTCTTTGGTCTCTTTGGGGAAATACACCACAGTCGGTAATTTGATGGGCAACTTGATGGGCACAGTGAGCATAGGTGGCTTTATTGCAAAAGTAGTGTATCTTTCTCTCTATAAAATGCATCAGGTTGCGATTCATGGCTATTTTAGAACCGCTATGTTGACGCTATCAAATGTTTTTAGGCGTAGCGTTTATAGAAAAATAAAAATGCACTAGAATTTTTAAACTTAAAAAAGATTGGGATTATGTTTGAAGTAGAATATGAGTTTGGCGAAGAAGATTTGATTCATTTTAATGAAATACAATTCATGAGAAATGAGGAAATACAGCACAATATCAAGAAAAATCGTTGGATAGTGCCGGGAGTGATGGGAATCATTGGTGGCTTTTATTATTTCTATTATGGTGATATGACATCATCGGGCTATATTATTTCTATGGCAGCACTTTGGGCGATTTTGTCCCCCAAAATAATGATGTTGGATTTACGTCGGCAAATTCTTAAGAACTATACGGCAAAAGAAAAAAGCAATATGTTTGGGCTTTATACGCTAAGTATTGATCCCTCCAATCCTAACTATTTACTGGAGAAATCACCTAGCGGTAAAAATAAAATGGCCTGGTCAGATTTGGTTAGGGTGGAATATGGTAAACGTTATGTTTATATCTATATTAATCTGAGTACCGCATTGGTTATTCCCGTTGATAAGGTAAAGAAAGGTAATCTTGAACAGTTTGCAGAACAAGCAGAAAAGATGATTGAGCGATTTGCTTAACCCCTCTTATTTGACTTTTAACCCGGATTAAATAACGATTAGGTCATCAAATGGTGGAATTTTATAATGCCGTTCCTCCACTGTTAGTGCAATTTATCATGACAGTGGCCTTTTCTTTTGTGGTGGGGCTTGAATTTCGAACTTATCATCAGGCTAATGAGTATAAGCTGAATTTTGGTAGTACCCGTACCTTTGTATTAATTGGGGTTTTGGGTTTTATCCTTTATACCTTGGATGCAAGTAAACAATTATTTGCGGTTGGGTTGTTTTTACTGGGTAGTTTTTTATTGGTTTTTTACTGGAGACTGTCTGCCGATAGACAGTTTTCAATGTTTAGTACGATATTCGCTCTGTTAATTTATTTAATGGGGCCTATCGCTAGTGTTTTCCCCAGTTGGTTTTTAGTTCTATTCGCAGTGGTTTTGATCTTGATCTTAAGTGAAAAAACCTTGATTCATCGTTTTTCTGATCAACTTGCTAACGAAGAAATTGCGACATTAGCAAAGTTTTTAATTATTTCCGGCGTTATTTTGCCTTTACTTCCTGATCAACCAATTGCTGCTTTGCTGCCAGTCACCTATTACCGTGTTTGGCTTGCTGTTTTAATCGTTTCTGGTTTTTCTTATCTGAGTTATCTGGTAAATACCTATTTCTTTAAAAGTCGCAGTTTGATAATTACTGGGTTATTAGGTGGACTTTATTCAAGCACTGCAGCAACGGTTGTCATTTCACGTAGAGCGAATGGACTTACTAGTGCTTCAGGGCGTAAAGTGTCATCGGCGCTTATTATGGCGACGACGATGATGTATATCAGGTTGTTAGCGATAATTTTTGTGTTTGATCGAAGTTTAGCAACACAGTTATTAGCCCCTTTTTTATTTATTATCTTTTTATCACTGATTACGATCAGTGGTTTGTTAGCGCTTAAAAATCAATCGACAGAATTGCATGATGTTAGCGAAGTCAAACATCCTTTAGAGTTAACAACGGCTATTTTGTTTGCGACACTCTTCATGGTATTTGCCTTCTTGACTAACTACGTGACGACTGAATACGGTAGTCATGGCCTTAAATTCCTGGCAATCATTGTTGGCTTTACAGATATTGATCCCTTTATACTATCTTTATTAAGTGGAAAATTTACCGTAACGGATTCTGCCATTGTCTCGGCAATCATGTTGGCTAGTGGAAGTAATAACTTGTTAAAAGCGGCTTATGCAATTGCATTGGCAAGAAATAAGTCAGTCTTATTTACTGTGATATGGTTAGTCATTTTATTTCTGGCTTCGTTTTTATACGTTTATTACTAAGCGGCGGGGTTATGTATTGACATCGTAATATCAGTCAACCGGTACACAGATTGATGAATTTGAGCAGCGTCTCATGGCCGAACGATCGATTAGTTGAAGTAGTACGTTTCCGTAAGAGATTAGAATCCTGTGTGAACTTTTCTATTATCAAGAGCCTGAACTTCAACAGGGGTCCCCCAGAGTTGCGAAAAGATAGTTTGGGCATCTTCCGGTGATCCTGTGGTCAAGAACAGCTCTCGACCAGCATGCTCGCTTAGGTCAATGTTTTCCTCATGACCCAGATAGCGCAGGGTTTGGCGAGCAACAGCTGCTGATGACTCAATGATATAAACCTCCGGTCCAGCGATGTGCTGTATGGCTGGTTCCAAAAACACATAGTGCGTGCATCCGAGTACAAGCGTATCGGCACCTTGGGCTATCAGCGGGGAAATAAGTTTTCGGAGATATTCGTAAGTGAATTCGGATGAAAGCTCACCACGCTCGACCAGTTCTACCAAGCCTGGACAGGGTTGTAAGAGTATATTCACACCTTTGCCAAATTCCCTGCATAGCCTTGCTACTGTGGGACTTTCTATTGTTCTTTCCGTGGCAAGAACACCGATAACCCCCGTTTTTGTATGAGCGACTGCTGGTTTTATAGCAGGCTCCATCGCGACAATCGGGACTGTCAGTTTTGCACGTAACTTTGCAACGGCTATCGCAGTGGCTGTGTTGCACGCTACAACAATAATCTCTGCCCCCGCGTCAATCAGGGAGTCTGCAATATGAGAGGCCCGACTTTCAATGAACTCTGCCGATCGGCTTCCGTATGGAGCATTCCCAGAATCTGCGATGTAAATAAAATCAATGGTGGGGTGCTTTTTTCTTATAGCTTTGAGTACAGATAAGCCACCGACACCGGAGTCGAAAACCCCGACGGTTCGGACAGGGGATGATGGATTGGTCATTGCGTTGATTCGGAGGCCTTATACTTTGTTAAACAATCCGACTAACATACCTACCTTACGGTTTTATTGTCAAGGTTTACACATAAATCACTTCTTAGCGGTAAGTAGTCTAATATTGAATTTATCATTATCAAGCGTTCTACTAAACTTGTTGAGCACTGTTAAACAGTAAAAATCGGTCGACTAATTGCATCAGCGTCACTTTCGATTCAACAGATGCCGCTTTAACCGTCAGTTACACCAGTTTTGATGCGACTGAAATTGATTGTCCAGCGATTATTGATCCTACCCATATCTGTGGTGATCCTCTCACTAACCCTGAACTGATTAATTGAACCCCAGTGCCTTACTTTTTTGCCGATCCAATTCATCCCAGTTATGCAGCGCATAAACTTATAGGTCTAGCGATTCAGAAGCTGATTCATAAAAAGGCTCAATAAACTTAAATTTTGTCACTGACTGTTTTGACGCATAAACATAAAGAGGATTATACTCACCGAAGTTGAAGTGAAACTTTCTGTTGTCCTTATTGTTAATAGCTTTGTTGTAAGAATTCAGTTCTATAATTAACACACTAAAATTTTCGAGAGAATTTAATTATGAATAAGAGAGTAATAACACTACTAAGTACCTTGGTAGTTTCAGGTTGTGCAACCTATGGAGGGTATACTCCAACGGTTGATGATAGTATCTATAGTCAACCGCAACAGCCCTATCAAAATCAACAATCGTATCAAACGCCGCCACCACCGCCACCGCAACAACAACTTTATCAGCAGCAGCAAGTGCTCGATAAAAAAGGTCGGCCCGTTAAAGATCAATATGGTAACCCGGTTTACAAACAAGTCCCTGTCGTTGATCAATATGGACAACCTGTCTATCAGCAAGCGCCACCACCACCGCCACAATCTTATCAGCCTCAGCAACAGGGTCCGCGTAACTCTGCGAACCAAGACGGAGTCGAATGTCAGCAAATCGCAAAAAATGCTTCAAATACAGCGACAGAAGCAGTTACAGGTGGCTTAGTGGGTGGGCTCGTAGGAGCAGCAGGTGGTGCAGCACTTGGGGCGATTATGGGTAATGCTGGAACGGGTGCTGCTATTGGTGCCGCAACCGGTGGTATTGGTGGAGGCGCCTATACAGGCCTATCGGCCGATCAAAAGTTTAAGCAAGCCTTTAATAACTGCATGAGAAATCGTGGTCATAACGTACTTAATTAATAAAACTTAACGTATGAGCAAACAGAAGTTATCGTTACAGGAACAATTATTAAAGTCCGGCTTGGTCAGTGCGGCAAAGGCTAAAAGTGTCAAAACGGATAAACGTAAGCAAGAGCAACAGCAGCGTAATAATAATGTAGTAATTGTAGATGAGGCGAAAGAGTTAGCAAAAAAAGCCCACGCAGAGCAGCTAGAAAGAGATAGGGCGCTTAATCAATTAAAGCAGCAGCAGGAAGAGCAAAAACAGATAGTTGCTCAGATCAAGCAATTAATCGAGCTTAATAAACAGTCTAAAGATCCGGATGGCGTAGCGTATCGCTTTGATGATGCTCATAAAGTAAAGACTATTTATGTTTCTGAAAACATGCGTGAACAGATTATTCGTGGCCGTTTGGCGGTTGTAAAGTTGGGTGAGAGCTATGAGGTTGTTTCTGCTGAGGTCGCAAATAAAATAAGTTTACGTGATCCAGCTTATGTGATCGTAGATAATGCAAAGCCTGTTGAGGAAGTCGATAAGAAAGATGATCCTTACGCGGATTTTCAAATACCTGATGACTTAATGTGGTAAATAATAGCTGAATTGAAAGGGAGGCATTAAATGCCTCCCTTTTTTTTGTCTACTTTTTAGCGCTTTCTTGCGCAATCAGTTTATTCAGTACGACTATCATATTTTCATGAGAGCCCGCTAATGTGCCGTTGATTCTATATTTACCATTAACAATTAGGGCTGGAACGCCCGTAATGCCGTATTTGGCTGCCATCACGGGTGCTTGACGCATTTTTGTATCGACGATAAATGAACTATAAGCTTCATGGAACTGTGCTTCATTAACACCATGTTCGGCAAAGAATTTGGCTAATGAGGCTTCGGTATCAAGATCCTGTTTTTTATTTTGGATCGCGTCGAAGAAATCAGCATGAACCTTATCAACAACACCTAATGCTTCAGCAGTAAAATAGGCTTTAGCATGTTTGCTCCACGTTTCATTGAAGGCGGCAGGTTGGCGTATAAATTCAACATTCTTTGGCAGATTTTTTGCCCATTTTTCTAATAAGGGTTCAAAAGCATAACAATGTGGGCAGCCGTACCAAAAAAATTCAATGACCTCAACCTTATCTGGATTTTGCGTGGGTTGAGCGGGAGAGATTGATTCATAGCCTTGCTCATTGGCGATAGTTGCCAATGAAAAGAAGGATAATAATAGGATAGAGGTGAAGTAAGTGAAGTTTTTAAACATAGGTCGGTTCTCAACGAGAGTAGTGGTGTGTAAAAACTGCAGATAAAACCCCTGTGCGGGGTATTATCTGCTTTGGCTATTTAAAGTAGTTAAGATTTACGCGTTAAATTATTTCATCATTGAAATGCGGTAAGAAACCGCTTTTATTTCTTCAATAGTCATTTTTTTAGCAATCATGTGCATCATGTTTTCTGGATTATTGCTACGGCTATCGTTTTTAAAATCACTCAATGTTTGTATTAAATAATCGGCGTGTTGTGACCGGATAGCAGGAAATGCAGCGGGTTTGCTACCTTCGCCAAACGGACCATGACAGGCTATACAGGCAGAAACTTCTCTTGGAAGGTCGCCATTACGATATAGGTCACTGCCTTGGGCAATCAGATCTTGAATGGTTTCTTTTTTGTCTGCGGGTTTTCCCTCGTCATCATCGTTATCTAAAACGGGCAACGGATTGGCTGAGATTTCTTGTTCAGCGTAGTAAGCAGCGATATCAGTCATATCATCATAGCTTAAGCCGGCAGCGATAGCATTCATCATTGGATTTTTACGCGTGCCTTTTTTGAAGGCCTCTAATTGCTTTATGAAGTATGACGGGTGCTGTCCTGCTAGCTTCGGAAAGGTTGAAACTAGGCTGTTGCCATGCTCTCCATGACAACTAACACATGAAGCGGCTTTTTCTTTTCCTGCGTTACTAGAGGCTTCTGCATGTAGAATACTTGAAGTACTGGTAAACGCCAAGGCTAGTGAAAGTGCTAGCAGTTTTTTTTTCATCGGGTTCCCCTTTGTAATAAATGAGTCATTGTGCGCTAGCCTTATAATATTTATATGTGGGCTGCTGTGTGTGGCCTGATTTTACCCTAATTAGTAAGCTTAAGCGAGGCAACGATGAACCCAGTTTATCATCAGGCAAAATTTATTAACAGTTCACCGGATCTTAGAGATACACCACAAGATCAAGGTAAAGAAATAGCGTTCGCAGGACGCTCTAATGCAGGCAAGTCGAGTGCGATTAATACCTTAACAAGACAAAATGGCTTAGCGAGAATCAGTAAAACACCGGGTAGAACCCAGATGCTTAATTTCTTTGAAATTAATGATCAGCAACGTTTTGTTGATTTGCCGGGTTATGGTTATGCCAAGGTTCCCGTTGCGGTCAAAAAGAAATGGCATGAGTTAATGGAAAAATATTTAACGCAGCGAAAGTCTTTATGCGCCATTATTTTAGTGATGGATGTTCGCCACCCATTAACTGAGTTTGATTGGCAAATGGTGGAATGGTGCCAGCATACCGGTTTGGCATTACATATCTTATTAACTAAAGCCGATAAACTAACTTATGGTGCGGCAAAAAATACTTTATTGCAGGTTCAAAAAGAATTAAATGATATTAACTTTCCTTTGTCCATACAGACTTTCTCGGCGTTAAAAAAGACCGGTATTGATGAGTTACATCAGGCTTTGGATGATTTGTTTAATCAGGAAGAGTTGCTGGAATCAGAGATAGAATAACGAGGGTGTAAAAAAATACCCCAAACATAAGCTAGCTTGGGGTATTAAGAGAAATCAGCCGAAAAGGACGTGAAGGAGAGCGGCTAATTTAATGCCTAAGGCATCACGTCTACTAAGACTTGAAAGAAAGGAAATAGTTTCAACTCGTGAAAACTTTTAATGAGCTTCATCCCAATTATTACCTATACCGATATCAACCAGTAATGGTACGTTGAGCTCAGCTGCAGAACACATTAGATTTCTAATGTGTTTACAGCAAGCGTCAAGTTGATCTTCAGCCACTTCAAACACGAGTTCATCGTGAACCTGCATGATTATTTTGGCATCAGGGTTTTCTTCTCGTAACCATTGATCAGTACTGATCATCGCAAGTTTAATAATGTCAGCTGCAGTGCCTTGCATTGGGGCATTAATCGCGGTACGTTCTGCGTATTGACGACGGGCGGCATTTTTAGATTTTATCTCCGGTAAGTACAGACGGCGACCAAACAAGGTCTCAACATAACCTTGCTCCCGCGCCTGTTCCTTAATGGTATCCATATAGTTTTTGACGCCAGGGTAACGTGCGAAGTAGAGATCAATATAGGATTGTGCTTGTCCACGCGTTAAGCCTAACTGGTTTGCCAGCCCGAAAGACGACATACCGTAAATGAGACCAAAGTTAATGGCTTTCGCAGAGCGGCGTAAGTCAGTGGTGACCTGATCAAGAGCAACGCCAAACACTTCTGCGGCTGTTGCTTTGTGAATATCTTCGCCTGCGCTAAAGGCTTTGAGTAATCCTGCATCAGCGGATAAATGCGCCATGATCCGTAATTCAATCTGTGAATAGTCGGCGGCGACAATTTTATAGCTGGGAGGTGCTATAAATGCCTGGCGGATCTTACGGCCTTCTTCACTACGAATAGGTATGTTTTGTAAGTTGGGATCAGATGACGACAGTCTTCCTGTTGCAGCCACGGCTTGATGATAGGAGGTGTGTATTCGACCTGTTTTATCATCCACCTGTTGGGGTAGCTTGTCAGTATAAGTCGATTTTAACTTGCTTAAGCTGCGGTGTTCCAGAATCAGTTTAGGCAGAGGATATTGAAGCGCAAGTTCTTGTAAAACGGATTCTTCGGTAGAAGGTTGACCTTTAGGGGTTTTCTTTAAAATGGGCAGTTTTTGTTGATCGTAGAGAATCGATTGAATTTGTTTGGGTGAGCCCAGATTAAAAACATGGCCAGCCAGATCATGCGCCTGTTGCTCAAGCGTAGCAATATGGCCAGCAAGCTCTAAGCTTTGCTGTGAGAGCATGGCATTATCAATGAGTACACCATTGCTTTCAATGCGGGTGAGCACAGTAAGCAGAGGAATTTCTATCTCTGAGTATAATTTAAGTAACGAAGGCTGTGCATTCAGTTTAGCTATTAAGGTTTGATGCAGTTGCAGGGTAATATCAGCATCTTCTGCCGCATAGGGTCCGGCTTGTTCCAGAGACACTTCCTGAAATGGAATTTGTTTGACCCCTTTGCCAGTAATGTCTTGATAGGTAATAGTGGTAACGCCTAAGTATTCTTTGGCGAGATCGTCCATATTATGTTTGGTGAGAGTGCTGTTTAATACGTAAGATTCCAGCATGGTGTCATGGGCAATACCTCTCAAAGTGATACCGTGGTTAGCTAGTATATGAGCATCATATTTGAGGTTTTGACCGAGTTTGGCTTTGGCCGGATTTTCAAGGAGGGGGCGGAGTTTATCGAGAATCTCTTCTCGGTTTAATTGCTGAGGTGCTTCTGGATAGTTATGGACAAAGGGGACGTAGGCCGCTTTGCCTGGAGTGACAGCAAAGGATACGCCTACAATTTGGGCTTTGCTGTAGTCAAGACTGGTTGTTTCAGTATCAAAAGCAAATAGTTCTGCTGATTCCAGTCGTTTTAGCCATTCTTCAAATTTAGAATACGTCAATATCGTTTCATAACTGGATTCTACGAGAGCCGGCTTTTCTTCCTGGATTACGGGTTCTGGGGTGTTATCAAGCATTTTTACCCAAGACATAAAACCCAGTTGGGTTAACAGTTCCTTGAGCTCATGGTTAACAACCGGTTGGCGTTTTAAATCACTAATACCATAGGGTAAGTCAAGGTCACATTTGATGGTGGTTAATTGTTTGGCTAAGGGGAGTTGCTCTAAGCTGGCACGTAAGTTTTCGCCAATTTTACCGGTAATCTTATCGGCATTAGCGATCAGGTTTTCTAAGGTGTGATATTGCTCTAGCCATTTAGCCGCTGTTTTCGGGCCGACTTTAGGTACGCCAGGAATGTTGTCACTGGTATCACCCATTAAGGCCAGATAGTCAATAATCTGTTCTGGTTTGACACCAAATTTATCAAAAACACCTTGAATGTCCAGGCGTGTATTGGACATGGTGTTTTCCAGGATGATTTGCTCAGTGACTAATTGGGCCATGTCTTTATCGCCAGTTGAGATAATCACATTGAAACCTTGTTGAGCCGCATGTTGAGCCAAGGCGCCTAGAACATCATCGGCTTCGACGCCACTTTCCATAATTAACGGTAAGCCCATAGCGCGAATCAATCGATGCAAAGGCTCTATTTGTACCCGAAGATCATCCGGCATGGGGGGTCTGTGCGACTTATAGTCTGCATAGAGTTCATTTCTAAACGTTTTGCCTGGCGCATCAAAAACAACCGTGAAGTAGTCCGTTGGATAATCGGCCATTAATTTGCGTAACATATTGGATACGCCATAAATAGCATTGGTCGGTTCGCCTTTTGAATTACTTAACGGGGGGACCGCATGATAGGCACGAAATAGAAAAGAAGAACCATCAATGAGAACCAGACTTTTGGGATTGTGTTGTGACATAAGTTTTAGCTGCAAGGGTAAAGGCGATAGGGGTAACTTAGTCTTCTTGGCTCTGCCGGGTGTTGATTAAGTTTTACGTTTCACTTCTATTATATTGGGTGCACAGCTTATTTTATTAAGAATTTGACTTAATTGATTAGTATCCTCAACCTGAATGGTTAAGTTTAAGGTCGCTGAAAAATCAGGGTGGGTATCGAGGGCCGCGTTATAAATATGGATTTTAGCCTGCGCAAGGATTTGGGATAAATTATTCAGTAAGTTTTCGGCACTATAGGCTTGAACAATAATCGGCACAGCATGGCTGGCTTTTTTATTTCCCCAAGACACTGAGATGAGTTGGGGCTTTTTTTCTATAGGTAGTTGAGTGATATTTTTACAATCTACCCGGTGGATAGTAATGCCGCTATGATGAGAAATATAACCGATAATGTCATCGCCTACGACGGGAGAACAGCAATGCGCCAACGTCGTGTGCAGGTTATCAATGCCAGCGACAGAAATCATTGATTTAAACGGCGGTTCCTTCTGTCTAGCATTCGGGACATTCTCAAGTTCAGGAACCTTTAGATAGCCCGCAATCTGCCGGTTATTAATATCACTACGACCTATCGCTTCAAGTAATGCGTCAGTAGTGGGTTGCTTAAAATGGCTTAGCATATCGACCCAGTTCAGGGTTTTTATGCCTAAGCGCTTACTTTCTTTTTCTAAAAGTAGTTTTCCCCTGGCAATGTTTTCAATTTGTTGTTGATTACGAAACCAGTTTTTTACTTTGGTAATGGCGCGTGATGTTTTTAAATAGCCCAGGTTGGGATCTATCCAATTATGGTTAGGAGCGCTTTCTTTAGCCGTTAATATTTCTATTTGTTCACCCGATTTTAGCGGGTAGGTTAAAGGTACGATTCTGCCATTCACTTTTGCGCCCCGGCAGCGATGACCAATTTCTGTATGAACTGCGTAAGCAAAATCCAGCGGTGTGGAACCTTTGACCAAATCGATCAGTTTACCGGCAGGCGTTAAGACATAAACCCGATCGTTAAATAATTCACTGCGGAAATCCTCGCTTAATACGTCGTCTATATTCTTTTCTGCCAGTAATTTTCGTAAGCTGGCCACGCCTTTTTCAATAGCAGCAGATTGTCTGCCACCTTCTTTATAGGCCCAATGTG
Organism: uncultured Methylococcaceae bacterium; assembly: GCA_903859415.1. GTDB lineage: Bacteria > Pseudomonadota > Gammaproteobacteria > Methylococcales > Methylomonadaceae > Methylobacter_C. Next base: position 968 of record CAIOMN010000181.1, on the reverse strand, counting down.
CGGCAACACCAAGTTCCGCATAATCGTGCATTTGTCGAGTACGAATTTGTACTTCGATACGATTACCTTGCGGATCCAAGATGACAGTATGCAGTGATTGATAGCCATTTTCTTTGGGATTCGCTATATAGTCGTCAAATTCTTTAGGGATATACTGCCAAACGCTGTGCACAATTCCCAAGGCGGTATAACATTGCGTTAAATTATCGACAATAACCCGCACCGCTAACAAGTCGTAGAGCTCGTTGAAGTCTAATTGTTTGTGCTGCATTTTTCGCCAGATGCTATAAATATGCTTGGGGCGTCCATAGCAAGTGCCATTTATATTTTCACTGCTTAAGTGTTGCTGTAAAAGTTCAACAAAACTATTAATGCAGTTTTCGCGTTGCACTCGATTGTTGGCTAAAGACTTTGCGATACTTCGGTAGGCTTGAGGCTCTAAATACCGGAAAGCCATATCTTCAAGTTCCCATTTGAACTGATGAACACCCAGGCGATTGGCAATCGGGGCGTAGATATCCAGCGTTTCTTGCGAGATGAAGTGCCTCAATTCATAGGTTTCTTTGGCTAAGTTCCGTAAGCGATGGAGGCGGTAAGCCAGTTTAATTAATACGGCCCTAACATCCTGAGTCATTGATAAAAGCATACGACGTAATGTCTCAGCTTCATTCGGCTTTTTCGTCATGTCCTTAGAATAAACCGTTAAATTGTTCAACCAGTTCACATCTTTAACGATGGCCGCGATAGTTTCGCCAAATAAGGCTTTAATATCAGGCTGGGGGGTTAATTGGCCTAGACGAGGATCGCTTAAGATCGCAGCAATAAGGGTTTTGTTGTCAACCTTATAAGCTTTTAAAATGGCGGCAACCTCAGTGCCTTTAGGTCGATAATTTTGCGGATCATCTGGAATGCGACCAACAATTTCTAAGGCAAGATCTTGTTCTCTAGTCTCACTGTCTGAAAAGTAG
>CAIOMN010000180.1 GCA_903859415.1 uncultured Methylococcaceae bacterium | reverse complement strand
GCCAGTTCCCGACTGGAACCGTATTGGGCTGATTTTGAAGGTCTGGTTCGGCAACTGCAAACCCTGTTGGGTCAAGAAGCCGTGCAAGCGCTCCGTTTTGACGAGGACACGCTGGGTGATCAGGCGTGTTATTGCTTACCCTGGCCTGCCGCTGATACGGATCAATGGCAGCTTTGGCAAACGCCGCCTGCAGATGTGTCCGTCTTGATTCTGGGTGACTTGGGGGTGGGTGATGACCGTGCTACTATCGCTTGGCAGCGGCAGTTGGCGTGTTTACAATCCCATCCCAGCCCGATATTAACCCTTAGCCCTGTTTCTGGTTCGTCAGAAGATCGGCTGTTTTGCCAACAGTTTAAACCCAATGCCTTTAATGATCAGTACCCTGTGTCACGGCATCCGGTTCGCAACGGTTTTTCCCTTAAGCCAGCACCCACCGCATTAGCCCTAGACGATATGCTTATCTGGTTATCGCCGTTACCCTTAATCGATACCGGATTATTGCGCCGCTTGCGTGTGGAAATGCATTGGGGAAGTAGTGACCTGGAAGCGGTGCTCTGGAATCATCCCGCTATGCGTGATATTGGCTTGGGTAAGTGTGTGCAGCCGGAGGTCGCAGGGGACTATCAGCAACGTTTTCAAAAGTATGCGGGTACTGAAAAGGCTAAGCTTTTTTGGAACGTTCTCGAAGGCCATCATACGGGGGCTTATGACGGTTTGTGGCAATTGGAGAAGTTTAAGCGGAGTGTATTAGAGCAGCAGGATGACTCAGCGGTGCGTGAGTATTTTAAACGCCTGTGTGCCATGGGTCTTCGGAGCGGTAGCGATCCAGCACAGCAACATGCCTTACGGATGCAATGTCGCACGGTGTTGGCTTCGATGCCCACTACTATCTGGAACAGTGATTTAAATACCCAAAAAGACTTGGAAGATCTGGCTTATGTTATTTACGCCACCGCTCATGAAGCTGAGATAAAAGCCGGTCAATGGCCGAAACAACTCCCCGACGGGTTTGATATCGATCGTTTGCGCTGGGTGGTAGGCGGTGACCAAACAGCGGCTGCCAGAGAAACGCAAGCGTGGCAAATTGTTCAGGTCGGTGATCAAGGCCAGATTAAAATTGAGCCATGCAGTTTTGAAGATGATCCCGTGGTGACGATTTTTAAGACTGAAGTGTCTAAAGCATTTCCGCCGCGATTAATCTTAGCGGATGCCAAGGGTTCGAAGACGCATCCTTTACAAAAGCGTATGACGGTGACGTTATCAGAAAATGAGACGGCGGTGTTTGAAGCCAGAGGCTTAAAGCTGGAGCTGGAAGCCATTCTTAAGCCAAGTTGGGCTAGTCGTATTGGCTGGAATGAAAAAGGCTTAACAAGTAGAATCCCTTGGTTGAATCAAGAATTGGAAGTGCTGTGGCAATCCTCTACAACAGAAGCTAAGGGTTCGTGGCGTTGGCCTACGCCTTTTGGTGAAGATACTTTTGGGCTTTATGTAGATCTGAGCGTTAAAAATGTTACGCAACGCTTTCGTTGGTTAAAGCCCGGCAATTTTTGGATGGGCAGTCCAGAAGATGAAGAGGAACGTGAATGGAATGGACATAATAATGGCAAAGGCAGCGAAACCTTGCATCAGGTTACACTCACCCAGGGCTTTTGGTTGGCGGATACCACGGTCACTCAAGCGTTCTGGCAAGCGGTGATGGGTAATAATCCAAGTCATTTTAAAGATAATCCTGAGCATCCGGTAGAACAAGTCAGTTGGCATGATACCCAGTTGTTTATTGACCGCTTGAACGGCTTGCTTCCGGGACTTTCGGCTAGGCTGCCCAGTGACGCTGAATGGGAATATGCCTGTCGAGCAGAAAAAGACACGCCTTTTTCCTTCGGTACTAATATTACCCCAGAACAGGTCAATTACGATGGTAGTTATCCTTATTCGGGTGGCGAGAAGGGGCTGTATCGAGGGAAGACGGTTCCGGTTAAATCTTTGCCCGCTAACCCCTGGGGTTTTTATGAAATGCACGGTAATGTTTGGGAGTGGTGTGCTGATGTTTGGCAACAGCAGCTGTCATCAGAGCCAGTGACTGACCCGTTGATAACAGGCGTTGATGGTGACTCCGCTCGTGTTGTGCGCGGTGGCTCCTGGATCAACTACGGCGGGAACGTGCGTTCCGCTTACCGGTACAGGGACTCGCCGGGCGACCGCGACTACTACCTGGGTTTTCGTCTTGCCCTAGGTCATGCTGAGCTACAGCCAGGTCAGGGCAGTGGAACAACAGCACCGGTAGCGTCTGATAAAGACCCGGGCAGACGCGTCGCGGAGCAGCGGCAGACCGGGTCTTTATCAGGCGCTGACGATGAGTCGCCACCTGATGGGGCAAAACGCCTTACAGACTAATGTCATTAAGTTAAGGGAAGAAACCATGAAACATACGTTTTTTAAAGTGTCGGTGTATCTATGAATTTATCCCCACCTGTGTTCCCCTATCCCTGGGCTTCTGAATGGGGTGAAGATCGCTACGGTCTCTGGCAGACGCTTACTTATCAGGGCATAGACTATGCTTTTCGCTGGATACTGCCGTGGTATTTTATGATGGGTTCACCGGAAAATGAACAGGGGCGCTATGATGACGAAGATTTGCATTCAGTCACCTTGAGTCAGGGTTTTTGGCTGGGGGAAACCACCGTGACCCAAGCCCTTTGGCAAGCTGTTATGTCTACAAATCCAAGCCACTTTAAAGGGGAAAATCGGCCTGTTGAAAATGTCAGTTGGGATGATGTCCAGATGTTCATCGAACGCTTAAACCAGATGCACCGCACATTACAGACCCGTTTGCCGTGGGAAGCCGAATGGGAATATGCTTGCCGTGCCGGCAGCCAAACCCCGTTTAATTTTGACGGTGAACTGACCTTGGACAAGGTTAATTATAGAGGTACCTGGAATTATGAAGCGGGTGAATGGGGCGAGGGGGCTTTACGAGAAACTGCAGAGGTCAAATCCTATCCCTGCAATGCGTGGGGATTGTATGAAATGCACGGCAACGTCTGGGAATGGTGCCAGGATAATTGGCAAGAACATTTAGGACAAGAAGCCGTTTGCGATCCTTGGTTACGGCAACAGCCGTTAGTGTCAGTCTCCGCTCGTGTTGTGCGCGGTGGCTCCTGGGACATCAACGGCAGGAACGTGCGTTCCGCTTACCGGTACTGGAACACGCCAGACGACCGCTTCGACTACCTGGGTTTTCGTCTTGCCCTAGGTCATGTTGAGCTATAGCCAGGTCAGGGCAGTGGAACAACAGGGCAGGTAGCGCGTGATAAAGACCCGGGCAGACGCGTCGCGGAGCAGCGGCAGACCGGGTTTTTATCACGCGCGGTCGATGAGCCCCACTCTTGGAGTAAGATAGCTTTAGGAATGAGTACGAGATGATTGAATCAAGATCATGCTTCAAGAATGTCACCCCTGCTTATTACAGGGCTTAACGACACATCCTGCCAAACAAACGAGAACACTTCCCAAGCAAATGATCTAACGCAAAAACCTTGCGAGTTACCTGATAAGACGCATCAGGTGACTGGCCAAGCTGGAAAGATCGCTAGCTAGCTTAAAAGCTCGTCATAACGACTCGCGTGATGACTGGGCAGTCTTGCTAGGTGTCACTGCCTGTTAGAGTCGTCTCTTAAATAGTAAACACACGCTATTGAAGCTATGTGTGACATGAGGGAAGCCATGACAGACACCTCAACAGCATTTTGAGGCATCTAGCAAAGAGTTTGAGAGGTCTCAAAGTAGCTGCGAAAAACTATTGAGATGCGCTAGGCCTCTTGCGAGAGCTGCGAGACAACGGGAATGTGGTGCAACGTGTAGCCTAATGGTCTTTTAGATCATTAAAGTCTTCTATACTGTCAATATCCAGTTCGGCTTCTGGCAAAGGGATTTTTATGACATCCTTATCAAACTTAATTAATAACGACTTGGCGCCTTGATCGCCCTGAAGCGATTGTAACGGCTTAAAGAATCGGGCTGGGAATAAGGCAGGTACGCCCACCGATTGATGATATTCACTGGCTACAATCTGAGTCGGTGAGCTTTCCCACGTAGTCAGTAAGTGCTGAAAATGTTCAACTCTAATCAAAGGCTGATCACTCAACACGATAAGTGCAGCCGTTGCCGTTTCAGATAATGACTGAATACCTGCTCGTATCGAAGAGGCTATGCCTTGTTGCCAATCAGTGTTAATAACCGTTTTGAAAGCCTTTAAATTAATACCCGTTTCTATCGCGTGACTATGAGCACCCAGCACCACGATGACACGATCTTGCAAAATGGCTTGAACGTTGAGGAGTGCGTGTTCTAACAGCGGTCGATTGTTCCAGTTCAGTAATTGTTTGGGATTGTGTCTCAGACGACTTGAGGTGCCAGCGGCTAATACGATAGCATAGACCTTATCGCTGGACATAGTCGGGTAAATGCCCATAGTTGTCGTTACTGAGTTGTTGCCCATTACGTTTGTTTAATTCAGCATGAATACCTGACATGATCGATAAGGCTATCTCTTCGGGTGTTTCGGCACCAATGTCTAAACCCACCGGTCCAAAAACCCGTGACGAAATTTTCGAAGCGTCATTCCCCAGTGATTGTAATAACTTAATCTTACGATGGACGGGACCCAGTAAGCCTATAAAAGGTATTTCACAATAAACCAGTGCTTTAAGATAGCGTTGGTCATATTCGATATTATGGGTCATCACTATCAGCGCGTTAAATTGATTGATGTCCAGATCATCATGGAGGGTCTCCGGTGTTCTGTAAAGTAATTGATCCACATAAGGAAAGCGGTCTTTGATAATATACCCCGGTCGATGGTCAACGACTGTTATACGCCAACCAAGTAACTTGGCAAATTGGGTTAAGGGGATAGCATCAGCACCGGCACCCAGAATAAGTAAACGTAGAGGAGGATGTATTGGTTCGTAAAAGGCTTTAATGGTTTGGCTATTAATGACGTGCGTTTCAATATGCGGATTTTGTTTCTCAATGGTTTGCAGGGCGGCACTCGTAAAAGGGAAGGGTGCACAATACTGACTTTCGCATAAAGTCACGGCGACTGGCATTTTCTAAATGTTGATCGTTCATGCTGACTCCTTGGTAGCTATTTCGGCGGCGAGGTGAATACCTTTTCGTATTCTGAGATAAGTGCCACAGCGGCAGAGGTTCCCGGCAAGGGCTTTATCGATGTCCGCATCTGAGGGCTTGGGTGTTTTTTTCAGTAAAGCTGCAGCGGTCATGATTTGTCCGGTTTGGCAGTAACCACATTGCGGTACGTCGAGTTCTTGCCAGGCTTTTTGTAAAGGATGCTCTCCTTTGGGGTCAAGACCTTCGATAGTGGTTACTTTACGATTACCTAGAGTAGAAATAGGGGTTTGGCAGGCTTGAGTCGGTTCGCCATCGATATACACAGTACAGGCACCGCACTGGCCGATACCACAGTCATATTTAGTGCCGACAAGATTTAAATGATCTCTCAATACCCACAGCAAGGGGGTATCGGAGGCAACACTGACCGTTTTTATGTTGCCATTGATGTGGAGGGTGTATTTGCTCATGGGTGGATTCTGATTTATGTAGTGTTAGATACTTCAGCGAGTTCAGCATAATTTATGCCATTGATTAACTGATTGATTAGTTAGCTTGTCAAGGTGTGGTAACAAGAGCGTGCTGTTGTTTCTTGGTCAGCTGTTGCTGATAGGGTGCTTATTTATCAGCAGTGTTTTATTGCTTGGCTTACTATTTTACAGGATAAGTTACTCTGGATTGAGCGGTTAATGATTGTAATCGTTATCAGAGCATAATTTATATCAGGTAATGAGTTGTTGCTGTATTTTCTGGCTTATTAATTGCATAGTTTTATGGTGAGTAGTCTCATTATTCACGTAATATTATGAGACTTAACATGACATTGACCACTTTATTTAAATAACGCTCAGCATAAACATAAAAACCAATTTATTACCTCATCGAATTATTTAACGTTATGTGGATTGTTCATATTGCTTTACGTCGCCCATACACTTTTATAGTGGCGGCTTTACTTATTCTGTTGTCCACACCCTATGTGCTGCGCAACATGCCAACGGATATTTTTCCAACCATTGATATCCCTGTGGTGGCTATGTTGTGGGAATACAAAGGTATGACCGCTAAGGAGCTATCTGATCGTTTGACGGGGTCTGTTGAGCGCTCAATGTCTCTGATTGATGGTATTGAACATAGTGAATCATTGTCATTTGCTGGTACTGCGGTGATAAAGGTGTTTTTTCATCCTGATACCGATATACGTACTGCCATTGCTCAAGTGATGTCTAGCAGTAACTCGGTGTATCGCTCATTGCCCGCTAATACAGCGCCTCCACAGGTTATTCAATACTCTGCATCGGATTTGCCACTGGTTCAATTAGGTATCTCCAGTAGCACAGTTCCAGAAACAGAAGTCAACGATTTAACTAATAATATTGTCCGAAATGCTCTGCAGTCGAAACCCGGTATTTCAGTAACTAATCCGTTTGGCTCAAAAGGTCGTCAAGTGACGGTAGATATTAACCCTGCTGCTTTAACTGCCCGTGGATTAACACCTTCGGATCTTGTTGAGGCAATGGCGGTACATAATTTAATTTTACCCACTGGTACCCTAAAAGTGGGGTCAACGGAATACGATGTTACATTGAATGGTGCGATTGCATCAATCCCCAAGATTGGTGATATTCCTGTGCGAACGGTCAATGGTGTGACTACTTTTGTTCGGGATGTGGCTATTATTCGAGATGGGGCTTCACCCCAGACCACGATTGCACGCCAAAATGGTGAGCGAGGTATTTTAAACTCTATTTTTAAAAGAGGCCGAGTCTCAACTCTGGATGTAGTCGGTTTTGTAAAGGATATAATCCCCAGTATGCTTGCGCAAATGCCCGAGGGTATTAATATGAGACTGATGTTTGACCAGTCCTTGTTTGTTCGGGCTGCGATCGGTAATGTTTTACACGAGGCATTGATTGCAGCCGGTTTAACAGCGGCAATGATTTTACTGTTTCTGGGTAATTGGCGCAGTACCTGTATTATTGCGGTGTCGATTCCTTTGTCGATTATGTGTTCACTGATTATGTTGTACTTGCTGGGTGAAACTATCAACTTGATGACCATGGGAGGTTTGGCCTTAGCGGTCGGTATTTTAGTGGATGATGCTACGGTTGAAATTGAGAACATTGAGCGACAAATGTTGATGGGAAAAAATCCCCGTCAGGCTATTCTTGATGGCGCGGCTGAAATTGCAATGCCCGCATTAGTTTCTACTTTATGTATTTGTATCGTGTTCGTTCCGATGTTCTTTTTAACCGGGGTGGCTCACAGCCTTTTTGTACCCATGGCAGAAGCGGTGGTGTTTGCAATGCTGGCCTCCTATTTATTATCACGGACGTTAGTTCCTACTTTGGTAATGTATATGATGTCAGGGCATCACCCCTTGCCGAGTCATAAAGAGGTGCATTCGGATCATATTAACGTAAGTGCTTTTAAGAAAATACATCGAGCGTTTGAGCGCGGCTTTGAGCATTTTCGAAGTCATTATGTGCTGCTTTTAAGTCACTTTTTGACGCATCGTACTCGATACAGTACAGGATTTATGATTTTTTTCTTATTCTCCTTAGCGCTAACGCCTTTTTTGGGAAGAGATTTGTTTCCCGCGGTTGATGCAGGTCAACTTAGATTACATGTGCGTGCTCCCGCAGGCACACGTATAGAAGAGATGCCTGCTTTAATCGATGAGATAGAGAAGGTCATTCGTTCACGCATTCCCGCAGCTGAACTGGGTGATGTTCTGGATATTATTGGGGGGCCTTATAGTTCACGCAATACACTATTTGGGAACTCAGGTACGGTTGAGACAGCGGATAGTGAAATTATGATTTCACTGACACCAGGACAACATGCGCCGAGTAGTGAATATATTCAGGATTTACGTGCAGAATTACCTAATCGCTTCCCCGGTATAGAGTTCTTTTTTCAACCCGCCGATCAAGTCAGTCAGACGCTTAATTTTGGGGTGCCGGCACCGATTGATATTCAATTTGTTGGTGGAAAACCCGAAGACATTATGCCGTTGGTCAGACAGCTTAATAATAGTCTCCGTGGAATTCCAGGTATTGTTGATGCGCATATTTTTCAACGGGTGGGTAAGCCCGCCTTAGATCTTGAGATGAATCGTTCACAGCTAGAGCAATTTGGCTTGTCGGCACGTGATGTGGCTCAGAATTTATTATTAACCTTGAGCGGCAGTATGCAAACGGCACCGACCTATTGGTTGAATCCTAATAATGGTAATACTGTTAATATTGGGGTGATGGGTAATCCACTGGATTTAGACAGTATTGAAGCCTTGATGAGAATACCTGTAGGAGGCGCTAATAATGGCGAGCCTCAGTTATTAGGTAATTTGGTTACTCTAAAACGATCAGGTCAACCTGCGGCAGTGACTCACTATAATGCGAATAACGTATTTAATATTTATGCCAGTGTAGAGGGCAGGGACTTGGGGGCAGTAGGGGCTGAAATTGAAAAGCTGACAGAGGATATTAAACCTAAATTGCCTCGGGGTGCTGAAATCGCGGTACGTGGGCAAATCCAGACCTTGAATAGTTCATTTATTGGTTTAGCCATTGGCTTAGCGGTTGCTATTGTGATGTTGTATTTATTGTTGGTGGTTAACTTTCAGTCCTGGCTTGATCCGCTGATTATTGTGAGTGCCTTACCGGCTGCTCTAGCGGGTATTGCCTGGACACTTTTTTTGACTGGCACTACCTTAAGTATACCGGCTCTGACCGGCAGTATTATGTCAATGGGCGTAGTGACTGCGAATAGTATTTTGCTGGTGTCTTTCGCGCGTACCAGACTCAATGACGGTGTGCCGCCTGTTACGGCTGCCCTGGAAGCCGCAGCGACTCGCTTAAGGCCAGTATTGATGACGGCCTTTGCTATGATCGTGGGTATGTTACCGATGGCGGTGGGTTGGGGTGAGGGGGCTGAGCAAAATGCACCGTTGGGGCGTGCTGTGATTGGTGGTTTGGCATTTGCTACCGTCTCAACCTTACTGTTTGTGCCACTGGTCTTTGCAAGTACACATCGTTGGCTTGATCGCCGGTTTTCTAATCGAACTCTTCTTTTAGCTGAATAAAATTGTATGAATAGTAGTCAACCTCCTTCATTTTCTTTGTCTTCTGTTGATAATCCGCATCGTACCCTTGTGATTGCTAAGAGATTGGGATTGGGTTTTTTAGTTTTTTTGTTGGCTGCTGGTGGGTGGCGATTGTCAATCAACCAGGTTGAAGCAAACAATTTAAATAAACGAAACGCTGCAAGTCTCGCCCGAAGCGTCATAACCGTTCACTCAAAACCCGGTGAAGTTTCCCGTAAACTTGTTTTACCTGCAAGTTTAAGAGGGAATACTGAAACACAGCTCTATTCTCGTACCAATGGTTATTTGAGTGCTTGGTATAAGACGATTGGCGATCAGGTAAAGAAAGGTGAGTTTTTGGCCGTCATTGATGTGCCCGAGTTAGAGCAGGAACTAGCCCAAGCACATGCCGCACTGGCACAAGTTAAAGTCAGGCTGGAATTGGGTCGTTCGACTTTAAAACGTTGGACTCATTTGAAAGAAACGGACAGTGTGATTCAACAGGAGTTTGATGAAAAGCGCAGTGCAGTTTTACAGGCTGAAGCCGATTTTGCCGCAGCTGAAGTCAATGTTAAACGTATAGAAAAGATTGAAAGTTATCGACGCATTGTAGCGCCATTTTCAGGTGTTATAACGCGTCGTTCAGTCGATGTCGGTAGCCTGATTAATGTGGGTACACAGGAATTATTTGCACTGACGCAAACCGATCCACTTCGGTTGACAGTGTGGGTTCCGCAAGTTTATGCCGACGATGTTAAAGTGGGGCAAGAAGTCGGAGTGCGTCAGCAGCAAGAATCGGGTAGTATAGTGTCCGCTGCTCATATTGAACATGTTGCCGGTGCTTTAGATCCCATTAATCGCTCACGTCAAGTCGATATTACGTTACCGAATAGTGATGGTAAAATCTTACCAGGATCTTATGTTGAAATTTCAATCAATGTGGTGAGTAGTAAAGCGAGTCCGCTGGTGGTGCCTGCCAATGTCTTGGTGGTTGATCAGGCAGGAACCCATGTTGTTACGGTAGATTCTGAAAAGCGTATTGCTTTTCGTCCGGTTAAGTTAGGCCGGGATTTTGGAAGGGAAGTCGAAATAGTTGAGGGAATAGATTTAAATCATGTATTAGTGGCGAGTCCTTCAGATTTATTGGTAGAAGGGGAGACAGTGAAGATCGTTGAAACACCGTCGAAACAGGATAATAAACCGAAAGATAAGCCAGTTACTAAGTCATGATGATTAAACCAAATTAGTATGTACATGCTCCTACATGTTTTACAAAATTTAATGTGAGGAGATTTTCAATCTAAATCTTGCATGGTGGCCAGTCAACTGGGAGCCAGCGGGTTAATCATAGGCAACTATTATATGTCAAACTGGTATAAAGATAATTCTCAGTCAATTGGAAAAACGCCTTTAGTGCGGCTTAATCGCATTATTGACAATACATCGGTGACTGTACTGGCAAAAATTGAAGGCCGCAATCCAGCGTATTCAGTAAAATGCCGTATTGGTGCCGCCTTAATTTGGGATGCAGAACAGCGTGGTTTGCTGGGGCCAGGCAAGGAGTTGATTGAGCCTACTAGCGGTAATACTGGTATTGCTCTAGCTTTTGTCGCGGCTGCGCGCGGCATACCTTTAACGTTAACGATGCCAGAAACCATGAGCATAGAGCGCAGAAAGTTACTCGTAGCCTACGGGGCCAAGTTGATATTGACAGAAGGCCCAAAAGGGATGAGTGGTGCTATTGCAAAGGCCGAAGAAATTGCTGCTTCTGATCCAGATCGTTATGTATTACTGCAACAATTTAAAAACCCTGCAAATCCGGCTATTCACGAACAGACCACTGGGCCAGAAATTTGGGAAGATACCGATGGCGAAATTGATATTTTAATATCTGGTGTGGGGACGGGAGGAACTATTACCGGTGTCTCACGTTACATCAAACAAACAAAGGGTAAAGCGATTACTTCAATTGCGGTGGAACCTTCTGCCAGCCCAGTCCTTAGTCAATATCGCGCAGGCGTCCCCTTACAACCGGGTCCGCATAAAATTCAAGGTATCGGCGCGGGTTTTGTGCCAGCGATACTTGATTTATCCCTGGTTGATGAAATTGAACAGGTGAGCAATGAAGAAGCTGTTGCTTATGCGCGTCGATTGGCTCAGGAAGAAGGTATACTTTCAGGTATCTCCTGTGGTGCAGCGGTTGCTGTGGCAGATCGTATTGCTAAGCGTCCTGAAAATGTCGGTAAAACTATTGTTGTCATCTTACCCGATTCTGGTGAACGTTATTTAAGTTCGATCTTGTTTGAAGGATTATTTAATGAGGGTGGTCTTGCAGTATGAACGATTACCACCCTTTAAATGGACATTATGCCTGGGGAATTGACAGCATCGTAGCTGAACTGCGTGATTTGCGTGTTCAATCGCTGGAAAATAGAAGTCGGCGGGATAAACCGCCCAAACTACCTTCCAGTAAAGAACTGCAAATTATATTGGATGGTTTAGGAGCAGTTTTGTTTCCTAACCGTCTGGGTTTGCCAGATCTGAATAATGAAGGTATCGATTATTTTGTTGGACATACACTAGAAAATTTGCTCCGTAAGCTCTACAAACAAATAAGTCGTGAATTACATTTTGTTTCTGGTTTTCAAGGTTTCAATGAAGCAGATAATCAACAAGCAATTAATATTGCGAGGCAGTTTGCGACAAGATTACCCTTAGTTAGAAAACTGCTAGATACAGATATTCAGGCCGCCTTTGAGGGAGATCCTGCCGCAAGAAGTCCTGACGAAGTATTAGTCTGTTACCCGGGTATTACAGCGATTATTCATCATCGCCTGGCTCATATCCTGTATGAACTTGGGGCGCCGTTGGTCGCCAGGATTATATCAGAACTGGCTCATTCTGCTACCGGTATAGACATTCATCCGGGTGCGCAAATTGGTGAGAGCTTTTTTATCGATCATGGAACGGGTGTTGTTATCGGAGAAACTGCTGTTATTGGAAAAAATGTGCGGGTTTATCAGGCCGTTACTTTGGGTGCCAAACGTTTTGAAAAAGACAGTTCTGGTTTACTGGTAAAGGGGACGGCCAGACATCCGATTGTTGAGGATAATGTGGTCATTTATGCCGGTGCTACTATTTTAGGCCGGATTACCATTGGTAAAAATTCGACCATAGGCGGCAATGTGTGGCTGACTCATAGCGTGCCCTCAGGTAGCAGCATAACGCAAGCTCATTTAGCCTAGGACTTTAGTTTTTTTGAGTGCCGGAAAAGTGTTTCTTCAAAAAACACTTTTCCATCTAAATCAAAGTGAGTAATATTTTAAGAAACATCTGGACCTGAAGCAAAGTGATACCGTGATTTTCCTAATTGTTTAGCCTCATACATGGCTTGATCAGCTTTTTTTAATAAGGATTTAAAATCGTGGCCGTTAGTGGGATAAATGGCCACGCCAATACTTGATGTAACATTTGCTGTCTCTTTGCCAATATAAACGGGTTTATTGATATCATTCAATAATCGCATTAATATATCTTTGCAATCGTCATCATTTTTAATATGTCTTAGGATAATGACGAATTCATCACCGCCGATTCTAGCTACTGTGTCATTTCTTCTTATGACTTTTTTAAATCGGTTTGCTATTTCACGCAACAGTAGGTCGCCAGCGTCATGCCCCAATCGATCATTGACTGGCTTAAAGTTGTCTAAATCCAGATAGCAAACAGCAAATTTTTCAAAGTTTCTATTAGAATTTGCTATAGCCTGCTCCAAACGATCTTTGAACAGAAAACGATTAGGCAAATTAGTCAGAGCATCATAATTTGCTAAGTATTCAAGTGTTTGTTTTCGTTTTAACAATTGAGATACATTGGAAAATACACCAACATAGTTTGTAATCGCACCGCTGTCATCTTTGATAGAAGAGAGCGTTAGCCATTCGGATTCAATATTGCCTTTTTGAAGATTATTTCGAATTTCACCGGACCAGTAACCTTTAATTCTAATACTTTCCCATAAGATGTGTGAAAACTCTTGATCATTAAGGGCAGGTTTGACTGTTTTTAAATTCTTACCAATTAATTCTTCATACTTAAAGTGAGTACTTTCACAAAACTTAGGGTTAACATCCATAATATGAAAGTCTGAATCAGTAATACAAATCTTATCGAGTGTATTTTTAAATACATTCGCTGCGAGTATAAGTTTTGCATCGGCTTTTTGTCGCTCACGCATTTCCCCAATTAAAAGCAGGGTACGGCTTGAAAGACTATCATACATTGATAGTGTAGTATCAATGAGCGTCTGAGTTGCCTTAGTCATTTTGTCTTTGACGATAAGACTGGCTTCTTCATAGGTTAATCCAGACTCTATAGCCAGTACAAGTTGAGCCATATGCATATCATTATTTAATATATGGTAAGCGAGCCAATGTGTTAGAAATGAAATAGTTTTTGAGATGACCTCGCTCAAGTGTTGTTCACTATTCGTTTCCCTTTTTAGTTTAAGGACGTTATCAAAAAATTGCCGGTGGGTATTTTTATGGTTTAGTTCAATCTCCTTATTAGTAAAGTATTTCGACCAAATCGTTTCTTCGGTATGGAAGTGATAATCAGCATAAGACAACAATTCGGTAAAGGTTTTATCAAGTTCATTACTGTTTAATAGGTCTTCCAGATTAGTTGCAAGTTGATTGATTAAAGCAACTAATTTAATATGCTGCCGATCAATAGTATCAATACCGGTATTAAAGTTGTCGTTCCAAGGAAAAATTTCAGTTATCGTTGTCATATTACCTATAGGTCCAGTCTTTTCAGTAAAGGGCGCATATCATATAAAAAATCGTCATTTATAAAATAATTATGTAAGCGATTAAAAGCGTTACGGGTAATTCGTACCCGCTCTTCTTCGTTTAAAAGATAATAATTTAATTTTTCATCAAAGTCGCTTAAATCAAAAGCCAAAGGAACATAGGTTTCATATGGTATAAATATATCAGGACTACAAACGGCGTGAGACATGTCCTGTTTGAACACTAGACTTCCTGTACATATTGCTTCAAAATCTCGCCAACAGACTTCACCATAGCCAAAAGGACTAAAACAGATTTTGGAGTCTAGCAGTTCCTTTAAGAATGCGTCATTAGAAACCCTTTCTTGGCTAACCAGCTTTTTATTAGAAGCACAATATTGCACTTTATCATAACAGTGCTGGCGCATTCCCTGATACCAAGGAGTGCCTGAGACAGCAAGTCGTGCATGAATATCAATATTACGAATTTCATGCTTAGGAAAGGGTATAAGAAACCTCTGTATAAGATAATCTGCAAAAGCAAAGCTAGAGCCTACAAACATTTTTTCTTGAAAATTCTCAGGAACCTTAAAATAGAACTCTGCATCTTCCAGGCAAAACAAGTGGTTATAATAATCTGTTAGCAGGGTGTGTCCAATAGTGGAATGATTGTATTCGTTAAAATCTTTTACGACGGTTTTTTTCAAGTAGGCGTCAATATGCTTATCCAAAACATCAGCATAACGTAAGTCTGTATTTGCAAACCAGTCTGCATAGACTAACTTAGCCACTGGCCACGTCTGTTTAATTGACATGACCAGTTTGTCCATTTCATCAGACGTATAATCAAACCATGTTTGTAAAAAAATGATATCCACAGGTGCGTGATAGGGATGTTTATTGGATTTGAACCGTTTTAATGGGAGTTCGCGCAACACTATTGGCTTCTTGGATAATTCTTTTCCATAAAAGAAAAAAGGAAATAATTGAGTTTGAGCAATGGGATTTTCTTCACTAATAAATAGTATTCGTTTGGCCTTACTGAATTTGAAAAAAGGGATTAGCAAGCCTATTTTATTAACAAAAAATTTTCTCCAACGAAGCATAAATAAATTAAATTTTACGGAAATTCTAATTGTTATCATGTTTTAATTTTTTGGTTATGGCTAATTTAGGCAGCCGTCTATTAACAACTTAATGTTAATTTAATGTCCGATTCAAGTTGTCAAAAATGTTCTACTTTTGTTTTTAACAGAAATCTCACTGACTCTGTTTGGAAACGATATTAACGTTTTTAATTATTTCATTTGTAACAAGTCGTGCACCAGCAATAGACATATGGTTGTTGTCGAAATAATAAGAAATACCGATATTAGCGGCAAAACAATGAGTTTCGTTACAAAAAAACTTCGCGGGATCGACAATTATCACCTGCTTTGGAATCTCATTAAGCCTCATAGTTACATATTTACTTCTTTCATTCCACCAAGGGCGACTCACTCCAATCACTTCACCTTTTGCATCAGTTGATTTCAGCACGAGTTCTTCAATAGTTTTGGGTAGCTCAGGTGCTTGAAGAACAAGTACAACATTTTTTCCCTGGCTCACAAAATAGTGTAAAGTTTTTACGTATGAGTCCCAGCGTTGCTCTCGCTCAGTTTCACTTGTTACATTATTTAGATTTGGATATTGGACCTCATATACACCGGAAAGAGCAGCGTTAACACGATAGGACACGACGATATTTTTAATATCTTTATTTTTGGCAATGTATTCAATAGCTTCATCTGTCCAATCAGAACAATTTTTGTAGCCATCGCCAAGATCTCGGCCATAAGTCGGGATGCAAGCACTAAAAGAAAAATGTTTTAACATGGCTCCTGATTTTTTCAACTCATCGGCTAAAGCATAAGCAAGTTCAACGCTATGACTGTCACCAAACACGGCCCAACTTAGCACGCCTGGATGATACTCACAAGCATCCTTGGGCTTAAGGTAATTGGCGCCACCGGTATGACATAGATTGCGTTTTGGACTTGATTGAGCAGTTTCCAGAGCTAAAAGTTGGTCATCCGTTGTTTTTAACTTCAAAAATCCATTGGTGAAATATCCACTTAAGCCAATGGTTACAAAACAAATACTGCCGATAAAGCCATAGATAAAGATTTGTTTTCGATTGAACAGTTGTTTGTTTCTAAAGGGTGTTTCAACATATTTCCAGGTCAAATAGGCAAGGACAAAAGTTAAGCCAATCAAGTAAGCCATAAGTAAACTTATTTCTTCATTCCAATGGTTATATTTTGCAAAAGCAAACAACGGTTGGTGCCACAAATAGGCGCTATAGCTAATAAGACCGACACCCACAAAAACCTTTCTGCCGAGTAATTTCCCAACGAACGTTTGTGGTGTGGCAAATAAAATAATAAGGCCGGCGCCCGCTGTAGGAATTAATGTATATAGACTTGGAAACGGGGTTTTATTATCAAAAGAAAATATTGAGTAAATGATGAGTAGCAAGCCAATGATGCTGAATGATTGGCTGGATGATTTATTTGATTTAGTAAAGTAAAAAGCAATAAAAGCGCCAATTAACAGCTCCCAGATGCGGGTTGGCAGCATAAAGAAACCAAATGCAGGGTTGTTAATAGAAGTCCATTGTGCTGACGCAATACTCATTACAAAGACACCTGCAAGCAATGAAACAAGCCAGCGAAAACCAAAGCGCCAGGCAAGCATTAGAAATATTGGGAACAACATGTAGTACTGTTCTTCAACAGCCAGGCTCCAGGTATGTAACAGCGGACTTAACTCTGCATCAGGGGCAAAATAATTGGATTGCTTTAAGAAAAACCAATTGGAAGCAAAAAAATTAACGGCAACGATACTTTTTGAGAAGTTATTTAAGTCTGATGGTAACAAAGTCCATGACAATAGCAAACAAGCGAGTATTACTAGGAATAATGCAGGTAATATTCGTCGTGCTCTCCGTTCATAAAAGTTTATTATGCTAAATGTGTTTGTATTAATTTCAGAAAAAATAATTGAAGTAATGAGGTAGCCGCTGATTACAAAGAAGATGTCAACGCCAATAAATCCCCCGCTAAAGCTATGAAAGCCAGCGTGAAAAAGTATGACTGGTATAACCGCCAGAGCACGAAGCCCATCAATCTCTCGTCTATATTTCATTGGCTTTATCTTTCAGGAGTTTTCATTGAAGAGCGCAGTCAACTTAGAGTTGAGCTTTGCTAATCCTGTTTCTTTTTAATAATCAACTGTATTTAAAAAATGGTGGATCTTCCCATATTAAATTTTTTACAACAAGCATTATTTCCGCTAATAATGCATACTCAAGAGTATCTTAGAATAGATTTTTTTCTGAATTCATACTGGGATTTATGGGTAGGATTGTCGCTGTATTACTTTACTTTCTATTGCTCGCTGATAAATTGGTGTTTTCTTGAGCTATTTCCTTAAGAATAGGAATTTTTTTTACATTTTAGTAAACAAGCTAAAGGACAAAACTTTTCGTGGCATCTATAATATCCACTAATAAGCCGTATGCTCAAGCTGAATACACGATATAACCTAATTATTCTGGAAATAAATGAATAGCAATATATTAAAGCTCTTAACTCTCGGATTATTGTTTCTAGTGCCTGTTGCTACCTTTGCCGGCGAAGGAATGGATATTTTAAGTCCCACCAAACCACTCAGTTTGACAGGTCATATCGTCGGTTATCTTTCCATATTAGTTACTGTTTTGGCCTATGTTGCTGCCATGTCAGAAGAGGTACTGGAATTACGGAAGTCTAAACCTATGGTTTTAGGGTCATCTCTAGTCTGGTTTGCGATATGTATTTATTACGCTTTACATGGAGAAGCTAAAGTAGCTGCCCTCGCCTTTGAAAGCAATTTATTGGCGTATATTGAGTTGTTTTTATTTATTTTAGTATCAATGACTTATTTAAATGCTATGGAGGAGCGGGGGGTTTTCGATGGACTTAGAATATGGCTACTCAATCGGCAATATAGCTATAGGCAATTATTCTGGATTACTGGAGTACTGGCTTTTCTGCTATCTACGGTGATCAGTGGTATGGCGATTGCCTTGATATTGGGTTCTGTTGCGGCTGCGGTAGGTAAAAGAAATAAAGAGTTTGCTGCTTTTGCTTGTCTTAATATCGTTATTGCGACCAATGCGGGGGGGTCTTTAAGTCCTTTGGGAGGTATTTCGACGCTGTTTGTTTGGCAAAATAAAATTCTGCACTTTTATGAATTCTTCACTTTGGCTGTTCCTTGCATGGTTAATTTTCTGGTGCCGGCGGCTATCATGCATTTCTTTGTTCCTAAAGAAACCCCAGCAGCTTCTACGAGTAAGATATGGTTACGTCGTGGTAGTAAAGTGGTGATTTTTCTTTTTGTGCTAACACTATCAATTACTGTTTGGTCAAATATCGTCCTGCAACTCCCACCGGCAGCAGGTATGATGGCGGGTCTTGGTTTATTACAGTTTTTCAGTTTTTACCTGACTAAAACGGCTCATGAAGTAAAAAGTGATTTTGCTCATGTCTACCAACTCTTTCAAGTAGAAGCACCTCGAAATAACAAAAAACAGGACTTTGATATTTTCAAGAATATCAGTACGGTAGATTGGGATACGCTACTATTTTTCTATGGCGCAATGATGTTAATTGGAGCTCTTGGATTTATTGGATATCTTGATTCTATCGCGCATTTTTTGTTCGGATCAATTAGTCCTACCCTTGCCAATACGATTATCGGTCTTTCGTCTGCGTTTGTTGATAACGGTACCTTAATGTTTGCTGTATTGAGTATGCATCCAGATCTCGTGACCGGTCAATGGCTGCTATTAACATTGACCCTGGGGGTTGGTGGCAGTTTGTTGGCTATCGGTTCTGCTCCGGGTGTTGCTTTGCTAGGTCTGATTAAGGATGGCTATTCTTTTGCTTTTCACATGCGTTGGACACCGGTCATCTTACTGGGCTATTTTGCAAGCATTGCTGTACATTTTTGGGTTAATGCCCGATATTTTTAAATTAGAGGGTAAGTCGTAAATCTGATTTACATGCAAAAAAGATATTGACTTTTTCTTGAATAAACGATTATTAAGAAAGAGGATTACGTAAGGCACAGGTCTTCTGGATGATTGATGAGATAAGGATCAATAAGTATTCATTAATTCGTTGTGTCACAGGATTATTTCAGTTGCTGTCTTTAGCTGATTACTTATCCAATAAGAATAGCTTAATTCGAATTAATCAGGTTGAAAAAGCAGATTTAGCCCACTCGACAGGTTTTGACAGTAATTTGTTTATGTCATATTAATTGTCGCCACCCTCGCGATCGACTCCAAATATCAATACAGGAATGGGCTATAGACCTACTTACCATCGTGCGATATGATAGCCTTAAAAATGCGCAATGTTTTTTTTACAGATCGAAGACTGCAAGCTCTTGCAGAGCAAATTAATATTTTTGTGAAACAATGACGGATATATCAAAATTAAAATTGACTAACACAAACCACTTTTCAGAGCAGTTTGTTAAGACAAGTATAGCATTGTTGGTGGTTGGTCTTATCTACTGGGTTAATGTGTTTGTTTGGGCACCTAATCATGATGCGGCAACCTATCTTATCGAAGCGAAACGTTTATTGGAGGGGGGGCTATTTTATCGAGACATTCTGGATACCAATCCGCCCTTAATCGTTTTTCTTTACCTGCCGGTGGTTTGGTTGGCCAATCTAACCGGGATTTCCGGCTGGGCTGTATTTACGGGCTTAATCAGCATTGTTACACTGGCTGCTAGCTACAGTATAGATTATCAAATT
>CAIOMN010000179.1 GCA_903859415.1 uncultured Methylococcaceae bacterium | reverse complement strand
CATTCAACACGGTGTTGCGCGAACTGCTTCCAATATATCACCTCTTTTTATTGATACTAATATTAATCAATTATTCTCTGAAGCGACGCAATGCCCCTGTTTTTGTCTTAACGATGCCGATGCGGCAGGTTTGGCAGAAATGCATTTCGGTGAGGGTGTAGGTCAAACCGGTGTTGTTTTACTTGTCACCGTTGGAACGGGATTAGGTACGGTTTTATTTACCGATGGAAATTTATTACCCAATACTGAGTTAGGGCATTTATATTTAAAAAACGGAAAAAAAGCCGAACATTATGCATCCGATTTAGTTCGTCAAACAAAAGGCTTAGGTTGGAAGCGATGGGGTAAGCGCTTTAATAAGTATCTGACTCAAATGGAAGCTTTATTTTGGCCCGATTTGATTGTTATTGGCGGTGGTACCAGTAAGCATTTCGACAAGTTCAATGCGCAATTAACAGTTGAAGCGCCTGTTAAACCAGCAGCGTTCTTAAATCAGGCAGGCATAGTTGGTGCAGCCTTATATGCAAAATTAAATGCCGAACGGATGGGTTGATTGATGACTATGTTACACAACAGAAGGTATAAGAAATAATGGTCTCTGCAAATTCAAAATTACGTTGGGGTATTTTAGGGGCGGCCCGTATTAATGAGCGCTTACTACCCGCAATTGTTGCGGCTGACAATGCCCAGTTAGTGGCTATTGCCAGTCGTCGTGCTGGAGCCGCAGAAAAAACGCTTAAGCAGTTTGCACCTCAGGAAGATAATGTAAAAACCTATGACAGCCTTGATGCGTTGTTAGGTGACGAGGATGTTGATGCCGTCTACGTACCTCTAGCTAATCATGAACATGCGGAATGGGTCTTACGAGCCATTGAAAGTGGTAAGCATGTTTTATGTGAAAAGCCGATGGCTTTAACTACTGCAGACATTGATGTCATCAAGGAAGCTTCTGTAAAACATAATGTAGTGGTTATGGAAGGCTTTATGTATCGCTTTCATCCTCAACATCAAAGAGTGAAAGAATTAATTAGCTCAGGAGTGATTGGTGAAGTCAGGTCAGTTCGTGCTAGCTATTCTTTTATGATGAAACCGGCTCGCATTTATCGCTTATCAGAAAGTGTCGAGCGGGGTGGTGGTGCCATGTGGGATATTGGCTGTTATGCGATCCATTCAGCCCGGTTATTTTTTGAGGAAAAGCCTGTTGCAATAACCGCTATGGCAAAATATGTAGAGAGTGGGGCAGATATTACCACGAGTGGAGTTATTGATTTTGGGTTAGGCAAGTATGCGCACTTTAATTTTAGTTTTGAACATGCAAGGCGCTGTGAGTATGAAATTGTAGGGACTAAGGGCGGCATCAAATGTCATACCGTATGGCAATTACCAGAGACTGTACCGGTTATTTCATGGTGGACTGAAGAAGGGCTTAATTATCAAGAGCAGTTGTTGCCCCATAATCATTTTAAACTCGAAATAGAACACTTTAGTGACTGTGTGCTTAATAAGAAATTGCCCTTGTTATCCTTAGATGATGCTAAAGAAAATTGTCGTTTGATTGTTGCTGCATTAGAATCCGCTGCAAGTGGAAAAGTGGTTAAATTAGATTAAGTTTATATTACCCTGGATTGCAGTTGAACTAACTGTTCCTGATTCCTTCTGCAGGTTTCTCGAAACGAACTACTGATGCGTTCATCCAGACTGGCAATCTCCCAGAAAGAAAGCGCTGCGGTATGCGCTATTTGCCATGCCTCTGCTTGTTGAGGTAGAGGTAAGGCACCGATAAACTCCCGAACAGGCACTTCGCCACCGGATAACGGCGCGTAAAGCATAGGCAGCATATCATAGGCAGGGGCCAAGATTAGCTATTTGTTTTGCAAAGATACGCCCCAAATAACCTTGTGGGCGCATATCGTAAAGCGGATAAGGCAAACCATCCCAAACCCCGTTCGCATAGTCTTGATCAATCGGTAATCCTAATGGTTGCAGTTGCAAGAGTGAACCCGCAGGGGCGATCAGATCTAAAAAGCCAACAGGATTCCCTTGCCCAGACGCATCAATTAAATAGATGGGGATAGGGACATTCTTACCTCGTAATAAGCGACGCAAAGCAAACCGCGCCCGTTTGGTTGATCCCAAGCGGACAATTTGATCACCTCGCTCATGAAGTATTCGGTGTAAGGTCTGAACACTGATATCTAATTTTTCACTGATGGTTATTGCTGAAGTGAGCCCTGTTTGCAGCATGACTGCATCCAGTCTCTCACGCGCTGAAATATTTTTAGGCCGCATAAACAAGTAATTATCATAGTTTTGATAAGAATATCATATGACTTTTAATATAAAAGTCAAATAGATAGATGGTTGTTGTGAGGGAGTTATGATAAGAATAATACAGCAAGTAGCCTCGATGGAGTAAAACGTAATCGAGGATTTGCAGACTTCTATATTCCTCGATTCAATGTCATTACCTCAACGGCTGGCTGTATATTACGACTGAATTAAGTGATCCTGCTTCTTTCAATAGCTCATTTATTTCAACGCGTCAATGACCGTTATGGATAATTGGGTGATTTCACCAATAAGGCTGGGGTCAAAACCTTTGGCCAACATAGTTCTTGCGACTTCAATGGCTTTTTCTTTTTCACCTTCAATTTTACCCTCTGATTTACCATCGGCATAGGCAGTGTCAGTGACTGCTTTAGCTTCGTTGTAAGATAATACACTTTAAACTAATACCGCTCTTTATATGACTATCTTTTTTACAGGTGCACAATAATCAGTTTTGCCATCAGGTGTAATCGCACAGTTTCTAAAGTAATAAATTGCCGTGGCTTCCAGACCGGAAACTTCCAAATCAGCCCGGGTAGTATGACCAATAGTAATCCAGTCAGCTTCATTAAGGGGGATTGACCCTTTATACATTTGCCAAATATAAGCGCCGGCACGGGGGGTTGGTTTAGAAAATAAGTGGACACAACCTGTATTATCGCCATCTATAATGTAGAACTGCTCTTTTTGTGGAGCAGTCGGTTGTCTTGTGGCATGAAACCCACTGGATAAAATAGTGCTTTCAATACCTTTTGACTTACGATCAATGTAAGCGGCTAATGTGCGAAAAGTTCTATCGGTTGAGCCTATGGTATCATGCAGAATTGCATTGGCTGTGTGAGAACCATCAGAGGCTGCTAGAACGGCGGCTTCTAAATCGTTAACCGAGGTGGTAGCTTCCAATAAGCTCACATCAGGATCAGAGAAAGAAGGGTTGTTGGTTAATTTATCAATAATATTACGATAGAAAGCAATTTTATCGCCAACGGATAACAGGATAAAGTCTAAAAGCACTTTGACATATTTCATAGTGTAGCCTTTTAATGGTGAGGTGAGTCGTAGAGTGTAGTCTATATTTGTAAATATCCGTACTTATATTAATTTTATTTTTAACAAGTCAAT
>CAIOMN010000178.1 GCA_903859415.1 uncultured Methylococcaceae bacterium | reverse complement strand
TTTTCTTTAATAGAGATTATGATTGCCTTACTGATCAGTGTATTTTTATTGCTGGGGGTTATTCAAACATTTATCAACGCGCAAACCACTTACCGTTTGCAGGAAAGCATGTCCAGAATGCAAGAAAGTGGTTCTCTGGCGTTGGAGATTATTGGCCGGGATTTAAGAGCAACAGGCTATTGGGGTTGTATGAAAGGCTCGACTGGGGATTTATTAGGGACCGATGCGACGATTACTTTAAAAGCGGCTTTTGTTACTATTCCAACAGGTGGATGTAGTAGTACGGTTGATAAAACCATGACTTATTATCTCGCAAAAACATCAACTATCGTTTATGTCATTGTTAACGGGGTGTTACGAAAAAATACGAACAATCAAAATAATGACTTGATTGAAGGCGTTGAAGCGATACAGTTTTTGTATGGTGAAGACACCAATGGGGATCATGCCGTCAATGACTATGTGATAGCCAATCAGGTGCTTAACTGGGAGCATGTGGTCAGTGTGCGGGTGTTGATACTCATCACCAGTCTTGAAGATAATCTCACGGCTCAACCGGCTCCATACCTCTTTAATAACATAACAACACTGCCAACCGATCATCACTTAAGGCGGGTTTTTAGTGCGACCTTTGCACTTAGAAATCGTCTTCTTTAACGTATAAAATGTGTCAGTCAAAGCAACATGGCGTGATATTAATCATTAGTTTGGTGATGTTGTTATTACTGACCTTGATCGCGATGTCTGGTATGCAGACAACGACCTTGGAAGAAAAGATAGCGGGTAACAAGCGCAATAGAAACCTTGCCTTTCAGGCAGCAGAATCCGCCTTACGTGAAGCCGAACAATTTATTCAAGGAGCCGATACGGCCTTTAATCCCTTAAAGTTAAGTAACGGCCCGTTTCAGGGTGCTGATTGCTCTAACGGTTTATGCCCAACGACAAGCTCTCCAATTTGGGCGGCGGCTGATTTTAATTGGAGTGTTAAAGGGCGGAGCTATACGGGTGTTCTACAAGTCATTAATCAGCAACCTCGCTATGTCATTGAGTTATTGGAGCAAAAAGTGAACGTAGATTCTAACAAAATGAGTGCGTTGTTCAGGATAACAGCAATGGCTTGGGGGAGTGATCCTAATGTCGTTGTTCAACTTCAAAGTCTTTATAATTTGAAGGTTAATTCTTTTGTCTATTAGCGGGTTTATAAAGGTTCAACTATTCACCATTAGTTTATTTGTTAGTTTTGGTTGCTTTTCAGCGACGATCTTTACCCCCGCGTCTCAGCCAACGGGTTGGTTATCCCGACCGAGTTTAAGTAATAACAATCTGTTGTCAAATGCTGAAGTCATCTATCAACTGAATTATGATAAAAACAGTTGGCGGGGTGATATTTTAGCGAAATATATCAATAATCAAGCCGTTGTCGCTAGTAATGGGCCTTGGGACCCTAATACGGCAGGCCTTTTATTGGATGCCGTCAATTATGACACGGGTCGAAAGATAGTCACTCGTAATGGCAGCGTTAATATTGCTTTTAGATGGGCCAATTTATCGGCAACCCAGCAAGCAAGTATTGGAGATGCAACCACAGGGCCTAAACGGCTTAACTTTGTTCGGGGTGATCGCAGTAATGAAGAGCCGTCAGGGGCACTTTATCGGACACGAGACAGTGTATTAGGCGATATTCTGCATTCGCCCTTAGTAGTCTGGAAACAGGATCTCTCCACACAACGTCTCTTTGTCGGAGCCAATGATGGCATGTTACATGTGTTTAATACGGCTAACGGGCAAGAGGTCTTTGCGTATATTCATTCCATGGTAATCACTAACTTAAAGAATCTAAGCACCAAACCCTATGTACATACCTATTTTGTAGATGGAGGAATCGCGTTGGCAAATGTTGATATTTCGGGTGTTATTAAAACTGTTTTAGTCGGTAGCTTAGGGGCAGGGGGCAAGGGGCTGTATGCCTTGGATGTGACCAATATTACGGCAGTTGATGAAGCTTCGGCGGCCAGTAAAATTAAATGGGAAATTACCAACGCTTCAACAGGGTATACGGCGCTGGGCTATACGTATGGCTCCCCTCGTATTGGTAGACTG
>CAIOMN010000177.1 GCA_903859415.1 uncultured Methylococcaceae bacterium | reverse complement strand
GGCATTAACCCTGAATCATTCTCTGGCCTGGTTACAATCCCGGTTACTGCTTGCTGGCGTGTTAAGTGGCTTTTGCTGTCCATTATCTTATTTGGGAGCAGCACGTTTGGGGGCGGTTAATATTGTGACGGATTCCTGGCACTGGGCTATCGGACTCGGTTTTAGCTGGGCAGTAGCTTTGCCATTCTTACTTTGGTTAGCCAGACATTTGAAGCAGCTTAAACAAGAAGAGGTATCAGTGGATGTTTAGTCTGATTACCGTAGCTGTTTTAAGTGTTGTCGCCATGTTACTGGCCTGGAACTGGCAAAAGAATCATGTCAATGCGGGTATTGTTGATGTGGTTTGGGCTTATGGGATGATGTTTTCTGGGGTTTTTTATGCTTTAACCGGTGCTGGGCCTTTGCTGATAAGATTAAGTTTAGGCTTACTGACGTTTAGCTGGTTTCTGCGTTTGGGCATTCATTTACAACGACGCGTGTTGTCAGAACCAGAAGATGGTCGATATCGAGCCATGCGTAAGGCGATGAAAGAGCGTGCTAATAGTGGTTTTTTAGTATTTTTTCTATTACAGGCCGGGTTTGTCTGGTTATTATCGCTGCCGTTCTGGGCGGTTGCACAGAACATGCAACCACAACCTGCTTTAGTCATTGCCGCCTTAATACTTGCTGGGCTGTCTTTATACGGTGAAACCACCGCTGATCAGCAATTAGCCAAATTCAAAAGCAAGCCTGAACATCGTGGGTTAAGTTGTCGCAGTGGCTGGTGGCGTTATTCCCGACATCCTAACTATTTTTTTGAATGGTTGCACTGGTTTGCTTATCCCTTGTTGGGCTGGGGAAGTTCTTATCACTATGAGTTATGGTTAGCTCCAATAGCCCTATTTTGCTTTTTATATTTTTTGACCGGTATCCCTTTCACAGAACAGCAGGCATTGCGTAGTCGAGGAGAGGATTACCGAAAGTATCAACAGGCGACCTCTAAGTTTTTTCTATGGTGCCCTAAATCTGAACCCTTCTAATAAGAGAATCAACGATGAGTGTTATAACACTTGCAGAAAATAGATGGTTGCCAGACAGTATTATTCGGTTTGGCATTCGACAGTTATTGAAGCAGCGGCTGAAAGATGAGTTTGCTTACGATGTGGAACAACAAAACAAACGCTATGGGGAATTGCTGGAGAGTTTACGACAAAGCCCCATTGCCATAGAAACCGATGCAGCCAATGAACAGCACTATGAAGTGCCTGCCGCATTCTATCAATATGCTTTAGGAAAGCATCTTAAATATTCATCGTGTTATTGGGATAATGAAACAGAAAATCTGGATCAGGCTGAAGCAAAGATGCTGGGCCTGACGATGGCAAGAGCCGAATTACAGGATGGTCAGCATATCCTCGAATTAGGTTGCGGTTGGGGGTCACTCACTTTATGGATGGCAGAACAGTTACCCAATAGTCATATCACAGCCGTTTCAAATTCCAATAGTCAAAGAGAGCACATACAAAAGCAGGCAAAATTGAGGCATCTTGATAATATCGAAGTGATTACCTGTGATGTCAATCTGTTAAATTTACAACATCAGTATGATCGAATTGTTTCAGTTGAAATGTTTGAACACATGCGGAATTATGACAGTCTACTGAACAAAGTGGCTTTGTGGTTAAAACCTGACGGTAAATTGTTTGTGCATATTTTTTGTCATCGCTATTTGGCATATCCGTTTGAAACACAAGGCGATGATAACTGGATGGGGAAGTATTTTTTTACCGGGGGTCTGATGCCTGCCCGTGATACCTTGTTGCATTTTCAAAAGCATTTAAAATTGCAACGACAATGGGATTTATCCGGTAGCCATTATCAAAAAACGTCCGAAGCCTGGCTTGATAATATGGATAAGAATGCTGGAGAAATTATGCAACTCTTTTCCGAAACATACGGTACAAATGAGGCCAAACTTTGGGTACAGCGCTGGCGTATCTTTTTTATGTCTTGTGCAGAATTATTTGGTTACAGCAACGGTAATGAGTGGCTGGTAGCGCATTATCTTTTTAGTAAACAAAGCTAGTTAAACAACACAATGAAAAAGCAAGGCTTGCATAACAAACTAGTCAAGGCATTCTTGGTGCAGATTTTGTTGATTAGTTTGGCAACCTTGTTCGGCGTTTTTTCTGCGGAAAAAATTGTCGAAAAGGTACTGGTTCGTCAGGCGCTCGTAGGTGAAGCCGCTCACTTTTGGATGCGATATCAACAAAATCCGGATTTTCCTACACCTGACACTTTAAATCTAAAAGGTTATCTTGCGGTAGACAATAGCTTCGCTAATATCCCGGAGCCATTGCAAAAGAAACTACCCGGGTATTTTCGTGCTGATTTTAACGGGCGAAAGCCGATAGTCTATATCGAAGATTACCGCAGCGCCCGTTTGTACCTTGTTTTTGATGAAGAACAGGTCGCCAATTTAGCCTTTTATTTTGGTGTGGTGCCTCTGAGTCTGGTATTGCTTCTGATCTATTTATTTGCCTGGTTATCGTATCGGCAATCTAGAAATGCCATTTCCCCGGTGATAAAACTGGCCTATATTGTTGAGCAATTTGATTTCCGTAGACAGAGTCTTGCTCAGCTAGATTTGAATGAATTACGACGAACATCCGATAGTGATGTGATCAAACTGATTGATGCACTCGATCATTTTACCGAACGACTGGAACAATTTATCCAGCGTGAAAAGAATTTTACGCGTGATGCCAGTCATGAATTGAGAACCCCTTTGGCTGTCATCAAAAGTTCGCTGGCATTACTGCAAAAACGTACCGACTTTCTGCCCAATGAAAACCAGTCTATAGCAAGGATAGACCATACTTTGCGCGATATGGAGAGTTTGATAGAGACGCTGCTCCTCTTGGCACGGGAAGAGTCCTCGCCATTGCCGGAGGGAGATGTATTAATTAATGACCTTTTGATTATGCTGATGGAACAAATTAATCAGGCAATCGGCAATGATAAAGTTAGCCTTGAGATTGAGCAAAACTGTCTATTATTAATACCTGCAGCTGAAAAAGTACTGGCTATCCTGTTTAGCAATTTGCTCCGCAATGCCTTTATTTATACCCGTCAAGGGGTTATTTCCATTACCATTGGTGACAGGCAGGTTAGCATTTCGGATACCGGAATCGGCATGAGTCAACACCAGTTAGAGCATGTTTTCGAACCTTTTTATCGGGCTCATGCGGATAGCAATGGTCATGGTTTGGGGCTGACTATTGTCACTCAATTATGTAATAGATATGGTTGGAAGTTAAAAATACGGAGTAAACAGGGTGAAGGTACGCGGATTACGGTAGTCTTTCCTAAGGCTCGCCTGCTAGGTGGTAGAACTGATAATATCTAGCAGCAACTTATGACTGTTCCGGGGCAACAATTCTAAATCCAAGACCTTGTTGAGTCTCTAGCAAGGGCAGATCAAAAGGTTTATCGATAGCCTTACGCAATTTATATAAATGGCTTCGCAAGGTATCGCTATCAGGCGATAACTCTCCCCAAAGTTCATATTCGAGTTGTTCCCGAGTGACCAGCGCCGGCGATTCACGCATCAGGATTCGTAAAATTCTAAGGCACGTTGGGGATAAATGGATGACATGATTATTACGTACAACCTGCATGGTTCGATTATTAAGACTTAGATCATGT
The DNA here is from genome assembly GCA_903859415.1 of uncultured Methylococcaceae bacterium. Lineage (GTDB taxonomy): Bacteria > Pseudomonadota > Gammaproteobacteria > Methylococcales > Methylomonadaceae > Methylobacter_C. The sequence continues at coordinate 11,757 of CAIOMN010000177.1, read as the reverse complement.
ATGCTGTAAACTGATCCATCCAGTTCGCCGCGTTCTCGACGGATTAGCGCGATTATCCTGGCCTCTAATTCTGGCATATCAAAGGGTTTTAGCAGATAATCGTCAGCGCCCTGTTTAAAACCATTCAATTTGTCTTGCAGTTGATCCCGTGCGGTCAGCATAAGGATAGGTGTAGACAAATGTAAATCCGTCCGTAATCGGCCACATATTTCCAGACCGTCAATACCCGGAAGCATGATATCCAGAATAATGGCCTCATAACGTTGAGTTGTGGCCAAGTGCAATCCAGAGAGACCGTCGTACGCATAATCCATGCTGAAGCCGCTACTTTCCAGATAAGTTCCAACAGCTAAGGCAAGGTTTTTGTGGTCTTCTACCAGAAGTACTCTGGCGTGATTGATTGTTGGCGAGGTTTTCATGGGGTTACCAATTTATTTAGTTGGCTAAACCAGTTTAATGCCTTCCTTATCATCGATGCTAATGAGCTGTTGTTTATATAATGAGCCTATGGCCTGTTTAAATACTTTTTTGCTGACACCAAAGGCAGCGTAGATAGCTTCTGGAGGACTCTTGTCACTGAGCAGTAACACGCCATTGTTTTGTTTAAGTTTTAGCAGGATTTTGTCAGTGAGTGAGACCACTTTTCCATAACCGGGTTCTTGCAAGACAAGGTCAATCTTGCCATCGTCACGGATTTGTTTAATGTAACCGTCCAGCTTTTGGCCTTTTCTAACCGGTTGATACAATTCATTGTGGTAGAGCATACCCCAGTAAGCGTTATTAATAATGGCTTTAACGCCTAAGTCGGTTTTTTCAGCAATGATTAACGATACTTTTTGACCCGCTTCAAAGGTTTCAGGCTCTTCAACTTCATCGGCAATAAAGCGATCAATCTTGGTGGTGGCTGCCAGGCGATTTTTCTCATCAAGAAACACTCTAACCAGATAAGAGCGACCGACTTCCATTTCATGATGCTGCTCACTAAAGGGCACCAGTAAATCTTTAGGTAAGCCCCAATCCAAAAAAGCCCCGATATAATTCAGGGAGACTACTTTTAACCACGCAATTTCATCGACCAGTGCCAAGGGCTTTTTGGTGGTTGCGGCCAGGTGGCCATCGGAATCGACATAGACAAACACATCAAGACTGTCACCTAACTCACAGTGTTCTGGCGGTCTTTTATCAGCCAGTAATACTTTTGCAGAAACACCGTTATCAAGATAGATGTCTGGGCCTTGTTTCTTTACAACGTTTAAGGTGTTAATTTTTCCGATGTTTAACATGGTGATACTCAGCTAGTAATAATAAAACGCACGGCGTCTAAACGTATCTGTGCGGCTTGCATATTCTCATGGGCTAGCATGGTCATATCTTTAATGTATTCAATTTCTTCTGACTTAATAGTAGGGTTAACTTTCTTTAAGCGTACCAAGCGTTTTATTTCTGCAGACAGTGAAGTCAGCATCGTATTAGTGGCGTCATTAATCAAAACCTGCATATCGGCTTTAGCTTTAACTTCGGCGGCTGATAACAGTTTTGTGATCAATTGTCGCTGATTATTCAGAAAGCCAATGATTTGTAATTTGTCAAAGTTTTTCCCGGTTTCAAATAAGCTGGCATGGTCTATGTTTTCAGTCAAATCCTTTTGATGTTGGTTAATTAAAACACGCACGGGTGTTGGGGGTAAGAAACGTCCAATTTGTAGTTCAGCCGGTGCACTGCATTCAACAATATATAAACATTCCAACAGAAACTGTCCTGCTCTTAACTCAGGGTGCTTTACAACGCTAATGGCGGCATTGCCAGTTTCACTGGATAAGATTAAATCTATTGACGAAGTAACCAGCGGATGTTCCCAGGTTAAGAATTGGAGTTCTTCTCTGGCGAGCGCAGTAGTACGATTAATAGTGATAGTCAAGCCGTCTTCTGAGAGATTAGGAAAGTGTGATACACGCAAATGGTCGCTAGGGCGAATAATAAAACAATCCGCTGAATGAAATTCAGTGTCTACACCGTAGCATTCAAAGACATTTTCCATGTAAGGCCACAGTACCCCTTCATTATCATAGGTGTTCAGTTGATCAATTAATTCATCAGCTGATTCCTTACGGCACGAGTTTAGCTCTAATAACTGATCCCGACCATTGTGTAGTTGGGTTTCAATAGTTTTACTCAATTGTTTGGTTTTGTTGATGAATGCGTCAATGTAGGCAGGTTGATTGTTTTGCAATACCGCGTCTAGTTCCTCATGTAACTGGTCAGCAACGGCTTGTGCAGCCGAATTGTTAGCGCGAAATGCATTAAGCCCTTGGTCATACCATTGATATAGAGTGTGTTGTACGGTGTTTTCTATATAGGGGATGTGTATTTGGATGACATGCTTTTGGCCAATACGATCCAGGCGTCCGATGCGTTGTTGTAACAAGTCAGGATTGATGGGTAAGTCCCATAAAATCAGGTGATGAACAAATTGAAAGTTTCTGCCTTCACTACCAATCTCAGAACAGATTAATAAGCGGGCAGAGCTTTCTTCGTCAGCAAAGTAAGCTGCAGCGCGGTCGCGCTCGATAATAGACATGCCTTCATGAAATACGGCTGAGGCTATGCCTGCACGGTTCTTTAAGGTTTGCTCTAAATCGATGGCCGTTTGAGCATGTTTACAGATTAACAGGGCTTTTTGTCCTTTAAGTGACGGGTTGTCTTTTGACTTAGAGGTCGTAGTTAACTTATTAACAAGCCAAATATAGCGAGGATCTTGTTGCAAATCGCTGTCATCTTGTTCGCCACTCAGTGCGTAACCGAAGCGTTCGCGGTCAGGGAAGCCCTGTACGGTTTGTCGGGAGTTTCTGAATAAGATTCGCCCAGTTCCATGATGATCAAGCAATATTGTAATTAAGGCATCCCGGGCAGCCGCTGATTTTAAAGGGTCATTCAGGTTTTCTAATAAGCCACCGACATTATCATCTTTAAGTAAGGTAGTGAGTGATTGTTGATCTTGAGCATCCAGCTTTTGTTCTGCAAGCAATAATTTAGCGGCATTGGCTACGGGTTCGAAGAGGCGTTCTTCTTCTTCGAATGCAGAAAAGCTGTAAAAACGATCAGGGTCAAGTAATCTGAGTCGGGCGAAATGACTTTCTTTACCGAGTTGCTCAGGGGTAGCCGTTAATAAAATAAGGCTAGGTGTTTGTATGCTGAGTTGCTCTACAAATTGATATTCTGGACTGGCATGGTTTTCACTCCATTCAAGATGGTGCGCCTCATCGACGATCACCATGTCCCAACCGGCGTCTAAGGCTTGCTGTTGGCGATTTGGATAGGCTGAAAAAAAGCTTTGGCTACACAGGATCAATTGTTCACTTAAGAACGGATTATGATCTTTATCAATTTGTTCGATTTCATCTGGGTCATCAATGTTAATGTCGTCAAGACAGCGGGCTTGATCAAATACGCTGAAACGCAGGTTAAAACGTCTGAGCATTTCAACGAGCCATTGATGCAGTAAGCTTTCAGGTACGATAATTAAAACCCGATTTGTAAGACCATTAATTAAACGATGATGTAATATTAGGCCGGCTTCGATAGTTTTACCTAAGCCCACTTCATCAGCCAGCATAATTCTAGGCGCTGAACGATTCGCTGACTCGTGAGCAATATAAAGCTGATGTGGAATTAATGAGGTGCGTCCACCCATTAAGCCCTTAACGGGTGATTGCTGATGTTGCTGAAGTCTTAGCCAGGTTTCGTAGCGTAACAGGAACCAGGAGCTTGGATCGATTTGCCCGGTAAACAGCCTGTCTTGAGGTTTGTTGAACTGAATATGATGGTTGAGTTCAATTTCTTCGAGTTCAATTTCTTCCCCGTCTGCATTCTTGCCGACATAGATTATTAAGCCGTCCTTTTCAATTAAGCGTGTAACAGTTAATTCTTCTTCGTCAATGGTTTGAATGGTATCGCCAATTGCAAAACTAACTCGTGTTAGTGGTGCGTTATCACTTGCATAGATGCGGCGTTCGTCACTGGCTAAATAAAGTACCGTAACACGTTTAAAACTGACTTCAAGAATAAGACCTAAACCAAGTTCTGACTCGGTGTTGCTAATCCAGCGTTGGCCGGGGATAAATTCTGCCATTGATTGAGTTGCCATTACCATCAAAAAGTGTCCATTATAAGCGTTATAGAAGATTTTTTTCGGGATTTATCATGTGGATTGTTTCAAGTGAAAAATTCTAGGTCGGTTAATTTTCGTTAAGCTCTCATTAAGTTTAGCCCCGCTATTATCTGTTTCAAATAATCGATGAATTCAAGGATGTTGAACTGATTTTATCTCCTGACCTTACAACTTAATGAGAAAAACTAAATGAAAAAAATATCATCTCTAATATATATGGCTATTTTAATTTGCTTATATTCATCTACTTCGTTTGCTGATCGTGATGGGTGGCGAGGTGAGGGCTATGAGCATCAGGGTCGTTATCGTGAACGATATTATCCTCAGCCTCCCATGGGTTATTACCCGCCACCGCCACCGCGTTATAGAGGTGGAAGTCCGCAAGGTCTCGCAGGTGGTGTTGTGGGTAGTGTTTTAGGTTATGAGATGGGTAATGGCGATCCTATTGCAACTGGGCTAGGTGCAGCGGCAGGTTCATTTATTGGTAATGGAATGGCAAGATAATCTCTCTTGTAAAAGTAATTTAACAATAATTTGGCATACAAAATGCTTTTATTTTGGACAGAAGTTAAATAATCGGAGATAGTCTATGACTACTAAATTAAACGGAAATAAACCTAATGCGAAAAATGGCTTAAATACTGCTGCCATAGTTGGGCTGTTGTTTGCTTTTTCTGCGGCTCCATTTGCTATTTTTGGTATGCAAATGCTGAATTTTTTTATGGCGGGTGTTGCAGGGCAATAACGCTTTTGCGAAATCAATCTTATAGATTTTTGTTTGATAATAATAGCCAGGCAAGAACGTCTGCCTAGCTATTATTTCGCGTTTATCATTTATGCTTAATAACCCTTCGCAATACCTCTATTTTTATTTCTTATCCAGTCGCTCCAAGAGCCCGCATATATTTTTGATCCTCTTAAACCAGCGTATTCCATTGCAAGTAGGTTATGGCACGCCGTAACGCCTGAGCCGCAATAATGCACAACGTTTTCTGAGGCTGTTTTGCCTATTAACTGTTTAAATTGATCCTGCAATCGGTCAGCAGATAAAAACAAGCCGTTACTATCCAGGTTTAATTGAAACGTCCGGTTTTTTGCTTTAGGAATATGCCCGGCAATAGGGTCGATTGGTTCTTGTTCACCCCGAAAGCGTTCAGGTGTCCGTGCATCGATGAGGATAATGGCTTGTTTAGCGAGCTTGTCTTGCACTTGTGAGGCATTAAGCCAGCGAGTGGTATCTAAATAAGGCCTGAATACAGTTGGCTTGATGCGGGGTAAAGTTGTTGTAATAGGGAATTGTTGTTGCTGCCAGTGTTTAATACCGCCGTCTAATACAGCCACTTTCTCATGTCCCAAACATTTTAATAACCACCAGAGTCGACCCGCAAAGGCACCGCCTGCATCGTCATAAGCGACAACTTGTGTGTCGTTACTGACTCCCCAAGCACCTAGTTTTTTTGCGAGAACTTTAAAGTCTGGTAAAGGATGGCGACCTGTAAAATCAGTAATTCTTGAGGATAGGTCAGTGTTCAAATGTGCGTAACGAGCATTTGGAATATGACCGTGTCGATAAGCCGCAGGGCCAGTATCGCTATTCGCAAGTGAAAACCGACAATCAATGATGATCCATTTTGGGTTGTTAATTTCTTGCTGTAAGGCGGTTGCAGAAATAAGGGTGTTGTAAGCCATTGGGTTTATACCTCTAATATTATTTTACCGATGTGTTGACTACTTTCCATGAGTTGATGAGCCTGGCTTGCATCTTTGAGTGTGAAAGTGGAATGAATTATGGGCTTTATTTGTCCTGATGCAAGTAAAGGCCAGACGTTTTTAAGCAGTTTCTGCGCTATTTTGGATTTAAAATGATCATCTCGGGTGCGTAATGTCGATCCAGTCAACGTGAGACGTTTAAGCATTAGCGGGAGGAGATTAATTTCTGTCTTTGGACCATTTTGAATGGCTATTTGTACCAGTCGAGCATCGAAGCCCATGCATTGCAAGTTACGTGGAAAATAGTCACCGCCGATCATATCGAGAATGACATCAACGCCTTTGTTTTGGGTTAGTCGCTTAACTTCTTTTACAAAATCTTGGTCTCTATAGTTGATAGCTGCATCTGCACCAAGATCTAAACAAAACAGACATTTTTCGGCTGATCCGGCTGTGACTATAATGTTGCTGTTAAATGCCTTTGCCAGTTGGATGGCAGTTGTGCCTATACCACTGGTGCCACCGTGCACAAGTAATGTTTCGTTAGGTAGCAATTGGGCTCGATCGAAGAGATTACTCCAGACTGTAAAAAATGTTTCTGGCAGCGCTGCCGCTTCGATAAATGAAAGCCCTTGAGGTATGGGTAAGCAAAGCTCAGCTGCGGCTAAGCAATAATTTGCATAGCCGCCGCCAGTCACTAAAGCACAAACGGCATCACCTTCCTTGAGTTGAGTAACGGCTTTACCTTTAGCAACCACGAGGCCAGAGATTTCTAATCCAGGTATATCAGATGCTCCTGGTGGGGCCGGATATAAGCCTTTTCGTTGCATGATGTCGGGTCGATTAATGCCCGCAGCGACTACGTTTATTAAAACTTGATGATCTGCCGGTGTAGGCACCACCCGTTCAACGAATTTTAGCGTTTCAGAACCGGCTTCAATTTCTATCGCTTGCAGGCTATTGAGTAGTGGCATAAGTTGAGTATTGAAAAAAGTGGGATCAGGTTATTATATGCCCCAGTTATTTTGATAAACAATCTTTATAGATAGGATTAAGTTGATGATTCGAGCAGGTATTGTAGGTGGAACCGGTTATACGGGTGTTGAGCTACTCAGATTGTTAGCTTTACATACTGAGGTAGATGTCACTGTGGTTACCTCTCGTGCAGATGCAGGTTTAAGGGTAGATGCCTTGTATCCGAGTCTTCGAGGTGTGATTAATATCACCTTTAGTGCGCCAGAGATTGACGTGTTGAGTCAGTGTGATGTGGTTTTTTTCGCTACACCCAATGGAACCGCGATGTTAATGGCTGAGCAGTTATTAGCGTTAGGCATTAAGGTGATAGATTTATCGGCTGATTTCAGATTGAAAGATCCGGTGGAGTGGAGTCATTGGTATGGTATGGAGCATGCCTGTCCGGGTTTAATTGCTGATGCCGTATATGGTTTGCCAGAAGTTAATCGTGAAGCGATTAAGAAAGCTAATTTAATTGCTTGTCCTGGGTGTTATCCGACTGCTGTACAGTTAGGTTTTTTACCTTTGCTTGAGGCCGGTTTAATTGATATTAAGCATTTAATTGCTGATGTCAAGTCAGGGGTTAGTGGAGCAGGTCGTAAGGCGGAATTGGCTACGTTAATGAGTGAAACAGGTGAAAGTTTTAAAGCGTATGCAGTCAATGGACACCGACATCTGCCTGAAATTACTCAAGGGTTGACTGCCTTTGCGGGTAATCCAGTAGGCTTAACGTTTGTTCCACATTTAACACCTATGATCAGAGGTATTCATGCGACTTTATATGGGCAATTAGTCGTGGATTCAGATAGGATAAGTTTGAGCGAGGTGCAATCTTTGTATGAATCTCGTTATCAACATGAACCGTTCGTAGAAGTATTACCTCAAGGTTCACATCCAGATACAAGAAATGTTCGGGGTAGCAATAATTGTCAGATTTCAATTTTTCAGCCGCAAGGTAGTGAGGTGATGGTTGTTTTGTCAGTCATTGATAACCTGGTTAAGGGGGCGGCTGGTCAAGCTATTCAAAACATGAATCTGATGTTTGGGTTTGAAGAAAGTGCTGGTTTAAAGATAATTGCTTTGTACCCATAAATCTTGACTAAAAGACTAGGTATAGTCATAATCAATAAAATTAATTTTAAGGTGAGTTCTATTATGGCAAATCCAATTATATTTACTGATAACGCTGCAGCTAAGGTAGGCGAATTAATTGCCGAAGAAGGTAATGATAATCTTAAATTGCGAGTGTATGTTTCTGGCGGTGGCTGTTCAGGTTTTCAATACGGCTTTACGTTTGATGAAGAAGTCAATGAAGATGATACTCAAGTTGAGAACGGAGGGGTTACTGTTTTGATCGACTCGATGAGTATCCAATATTTGGCGGGTGCTGAAGTTGATTATAAAGAGGATGTTTCAGGTGCACAGTTCGTGATTCGTAATCCTAATGCAACCACTACCTGTGGTTGTGGTTCCTCTTTTTCTGCTTGATTAGGTAAAGAGAGGATATTAAATCCTCTCTTTGATTTTATTGTTGTAAATCAAAATTGATATGGATCTGGTTTCTGGCTAATAGAGATTGAGCTTTAGTTCTATTGAGCTGGTTTAAAGTCGATCGAGTTTTCTCTTTAAAGTCAGCTAAGATTTCACCATGAAGTGCTTCAGACTTTTCAATGTTGAGTGCTTCTGGATTACGATGTTCTCCGGCCACACGGAATTCATAATGTAAGTGCGGGCCAGTAGCCAGTCCTGTTTGTCCAACGTAACCGATCACTTCGCTTTGTTTTACCAAGTCTCCGACTTGAAGGTTTTTTCTGAAATCTGAAAGATGTGCATAGAGGGTTTCATGTCTATCATCATGTTTTACAATTAATACCTGACCATAGCCGCCTTTATTGCCACAGAATATAATTTCTCCGTCTCCTGCTGCTTTTACAGGAGTGCCTGTTCTTGCAGCATAATCAATGCCTTTATGCGCTCTAATTCTATTAAGAATAGGATGTCTTCGGTTCATATTAAAACCAGAACTGATTCTTAGGTAGTCCAGCGGAGCGCTTAAAAAGGCTTTACGCATGGGTTTACCCTCAGGGCTGTAATAATTAACCAGGCCTTCGTCGTCCTTATAGCGTATGGCTGTCAATATGCGACCCTGATTTACAAATTCAGCGGCGAGTATTTGTCGGCTGGAAGCGCTGTTGTCTGAGTCTGAATTGGCATAAACAACAGTAAATTGATCACCTTGATCGAGATTGGTTGCGAAATCAATATCCCAAGCAAATATATTGGTAAGTTGTAATATTAAATCTTCTGATAAGCCAGCGTCTTGGGCGGCTAAAGTAAAAGATGATTCGATAACGCCGTGAGTGCTGGTTTTGGTGCCGAGTGCTTCGGTTTTAGAAGAGGGGGTGTCGCTTACGACGACTTTATTATCGTGAGTGTCAATGAGCTTGTGAATACGTTCATTTTTTTCAGTCATTGTTAACTGGGCTTCTGTAGGAGCCGCTTGGTTTATATCATTAGTTTCAACGGGTTCAGATTCATAGATGATGTCAGGTATATTCCTGTTATATGATTTATGTGTTCTAAACTTGGTGTGGTGTTGAGCTATGGGTTTTGGTGCATGCTTGAGGGTAGCTATCTTAAGTTTAGAAATAGGAGTCTCAGGTTTGGTGGTTTTGAGATTAGCTTCTTTATGATTGTTTATTTTACTATTAACTTTGGTACTGATTACTTTATTATTTGTCACTTTGCTAGTTGCTACTTTATTAATAGCACTGATCTGCGGACTTATCTTAACGTGCTTTGCTGTCACGTTTGGAAGTTTTTTTGGGGCTGTTTTTGCGTGACTGTTTGAGGGAGTAAAGCTTAAACCGAGGCTAATGCCGACCCAAAGTAAAAAGGTCTTACAGGTTTTATGCTTTTTTAATCGCAAATTAGGGTGTGTAAATTTATTCAAAGTTAACGCTCTAAAAGTTTACCTGTTGCCATTCTAAGTGTTTTTTTGTGTTATTGCCAATTTTCAGGGTGTTAATTTCATGAATGTAAAAAATTATTCAAATGAAACTGCCAATAATTCTATAATGGAGGCAATTAAATGTAGATTGCTTTGGGAGAAAAAAGTTGCAAGAGGATGTATTGGAAGAGTTATTAAGGGGGGTTAATGAGGTCCTTGTTAAGAATGAGCTGGTTAAAAAGCTTGAAGAAGGGCGGCCTCTTAGAATAAAGGCGGGGTTTGATCCAACAGCTCCAGATTTACACTTGGGGCACACGGTATTAATTAATAAATTAAAGCAGTTTCAGGATTTAGGTCATGAAGTGCTTTTTTTGATAGGTGATTTTACTGGGATGATTGGCGATCCGACTGGTAAAAATGTAACGCGTAAGCCATTGACAAAAGCTGAAGTTCTGGAAAACGCCAAGACTTATCAAGAGCAAGTGTTTAAAATTCTCGATCCTGATAAGACGACTGTTATGTTTAATTCATCGTGGATGGATAGAATGTCGCCTGCAGAGTTAATTCAATTGGCAGCAAAACATACGGTGGCAAGAATGTTGGAGAGGGATGATTTTGATAAGCGCTTTAAAGGTGGGCAGCCTATTGCTATTCATGAGTTTTTATATCCATTAATACAAGGTTATGATTCAGTTGTCATGAAGGCTGATGTGGAGCTGGGTGGGACAGATCAAAAATTTAATCTTTTAGTGGGTAGGCAGTTGCAAGAAGTGTATGGTCAGAAACCTCAGGTTGTTATAACCATGCCAATACTTGAGGGTTTGGATGGTGTTCAAAAAATGTCCAAGTCGCTTAATAACTATATAGGTATAGCGGATGCTGCTGATGATATGTTTGGCAAAATTATGTCTATATCTGATGAGTTAATGTGGCGATATTTTGAATTGCTGAGCTTTCGTCCGATGGCAGAAATCAAACAGTGGAAGCAAACGTGTGATGAGGGTGCGAATCCACGTAATTATAAGGTGAAGTTGGCTCAGGAGATTATTGAGCGTTTTCATGATGTAAATGCGTCAATAAAAGCGTTGGAGAATTTTGAAGCCCGGTTTCAGCGTGGGGCGATTCCTGACCAGGTGGATGAATTTATATTAACGGTTGGTGGCGATACTTATTCAATTGCTAATGTATTGAAAGATGCGGGTTTGGTCGGTAGTACTTCGGAAGCTATTCGCCTGATAAATCAGGGTGCAGTCAAGATTGATGGAGAAAAGGTGTCTGATCCTAAGTTGTTAATAGGCATTGATTCCGAAGGTGTTTATCAGGTGGGGAAGAGAAAGTTTGCTCGCATTAAAATATCTGCTTGACTAAACCAAAATCTCATGTATAATTTGCTGCTCTTTCGGGGTAAGTCCTGGAGGGGCAGGAAGCGGGAGGCTTCAGTTTGATCTTATGATGGTTGATAAAGAATCAAATTAACTGTTGACATTTTGGCTGGATGAGTTAGAATGGTCGGCTTCGTCGGGTTCTGGCAATTGCCGCTCTCTTCGGGGTTGAAAAATAAAAGTCGACAGGGTGTTGACAAGCTGAGTAGCTTCTGTATAATAAGCAGGCTCAACGGGACATAAGTTCCACGCTCTTTAACAACTCGATCAAAATAATTTGTGTGGGTGCTTGTGGTGATTGTTAGTTATGTTAACAAATAATCGACACAAGAACAACACGTAAAAAGTAATTTTAACGTTTAAGTCTATAGTCGAGCCAAGATTGGCTACTTATCTTATTAAGTGGCAAACTGATTTAAACTGAAGAGTTTGATCATGGCTCAGATTGAACGCTGGCGGTATGCTTAACACATGCAAGTCGAACGGTAGCAGGCCTTCGGGCGCTGACGAGTGGCGGACGGGTGAGTAACGCG
>CAIOMN010000176.1 GCA_903859415.1 uncultured Methylococcaceae bacterium | reverse complement strand
TTCTTTAGTGACACCACATAAAAAACTGTCATCCATGATCGTAAAATAATGGCAAGTCTTGCATAGACCAAACGATTGTGATTGATTAGCTTTCTGTAATGCCGTCAGCAGATTAGCAAAAACTATTTCATAATCTACAGCGTCTCCTTTTTTGTCCATCATGGTGGCCGCTTTAATAAATAATTCCGCCGGTTTGGCTTGTTCTAAAATGGTCTTGCCTTCCGGCAATAACTCAAGATGGATAACGCGTCGATCATTTAAGTCGGCTATTTTTTTGATATAGCCTTTTTTCTCCAATAACGACAAACTCTGAGAAACCGTGCCTCTGGTCATACCCAGGTAATTTGTCAGTGCTGCTGGAGTATCGCTGTATTTATTACAGCGCGATAAGTAATTTAGGGCTTGTAAATGTACGGTTTGCAAACCAACTGCCGTACATTTTTTTCGTTCTTCTGAACGAATTAAAGCTGCAATACGCTCGATCAAATCGAACACGTCTACTTTTTCCATAGTGGCTATAGCTTAATATAATTAGCGAAACGGCTTAGTTAGAGCGCTTGCGTTGGCCCGTTGTTTCTCCTCGTCAATTTAATTGACAAGATTGACAACATTATAACAAATCCAATTTTTCTGGTGAAATATTGCAACGGCCAACACTGTGACTAGATGCGCTTTAAATGTCCCCCTTCGTTTCTGGCGAATAAAAAAGCTTCATTCCGCTATCGCTACGTTTCCTTTACTTGCAGTAGATGAATTGCAGTCATAGGCCTTGGCTATTACAACGCCATTGAAACCGAATCACTAACTGTAGTGATTTATCAACCTGCGAGGAAGTAAACAATGAAAATAATAAAATTCGCAATCTGCCTATCAGTATTCCTTTTCTCACTTAATGCCTTTGGACTTGAAAACCAAGAAGGGATAACATTAGTGAGTACAAATATTGTTCAACATAACCTATCAAACCCATCGCCCATTAAAATTCAAGATGTCGATTTTTTTACTAAACTTTGTATCCTTTTAGGTATCTCGATGGTTTATTGGATATACTGGCTGATAAACGCTAGGCCTCACAAAAATAAGCCTTAAATAACAAGAAATGGTGAATTGCTATGAATACTCAAACTGCCGCCACTATCGCAACACTCTGGCGCTACCCTGTCAAATCCATGTTGGGCGAAGAATTGAATACCAGTTTTATCACGGAAAATGGTGTACTGGGAGATCGTGCTTTTGCTTTGTTGGATAATGAAACAGGTCATGTGGTTAGTGCCAAAAATCCAAAAAAATGGCCTGACATATTTTCTTACCAGGCCGGTTATACTGCGCAGCCGAATGATGAGGTATTGACGGCACTGTGGATTAAATTACCAGACGGTCAAGTTCTGAAGAGTGACGATGAAGAGATCAATGACACACTTTCAAACGCGCTGGCGCGTCCGGTTACTTTAAAAAACAGCGCACCACAACAATCCAGCCTGGAACAGTTTTGGCCAGAATTTGAAGGTCAGGCTGATGAAGTGAGTCAAGAAGCTATAGCAGGAGATGCCCCAACCGGCACTTTTTTTGATTATGCAACCTTGCATATTATAACCACCAGTTCACTCGCAAAGCTTAGAGAGTTACATCCTGAGGGCCGCTACGAAGTAGAACGATTCCGCCCTAATCTCGTCATTAATACCGAAGGTCAGCACGGCTTTGTTGAAAACAATTGGGTAGGTAAAACGATTAAAATTGGTGCAAGCGTGCGGATACATATCACTGACCCTTGCCCTCGTTGCGTCATGCCGACGCTGGCACAAGGTGATTTACCTCAAGATAAGGCGATATTTAAAAAAGGGATTGCACAAAATAATGTCTATGTACCTTTTGCCGGTAGATCATTGCCCAGTATTGGTGTTTATGCGCGTGTTATCTCAACGGGGATAGTGAATCGCGGCGATACGATAATCTTCGAATAACCACAATTGCACACAATTCATAACATATTCAAGTTGTTGGTGAAATTCTCTCATTATCTGTGCAGTGTTTCCAATCGTTCTTCTAAATGAGCGGCTGATAAGGGGGGTGAAAGCCCCTCTGATAAAGATAGGAGGTTCAATATTTGACATTACACAAGCCTAAGTATATTGAACATCACCTTGCGACATCTCACACTCACTCTGGAAGGCCCCTGCCAAATACTGCGCTTTCTGTATTAATGTCTTCCACACTCTGCTTGCCTGCGGCATAAACCAAGGCTGCTGCTGATTGTAGTAATGTGGCACGACTATCGATTTCGGTATAACGGGCGCGTGCCAAATCCTTTTGTGCGGAAAGCAGTTCTATCACAGTGGAAAAGCCTTGGGTATACGATTCTTGTGTGGCAGCATAAGATTCTTCGGCCGCTTTCAATAGGGCCAATGCATACTCGCGTTTTTCCAACGTGGTTTTGGTATCGGCATAAGCTTTCCAGATATCTCGCGTAATTTCTAGACGCAAGACATCAAGCTGCGCCTTGGAAGCCTCTTTCCTGGCCTCTGCTTCATGCACTGCATTACTGCGCTCAAAACCATCGAACAAAGTCCATTCCATAGTCAGCATAGCCGTGCCAACCATATTGCTTGCCGAATAAGTTTCATTACCGGGTGGATTGGTATGCACATTTCCCCAGTACTGATTACCCACCTTGCCACCCAAGGAAAATTTGGGCAAAAATTCGGCTCTAGCCTTCTTTACTTCCGCTTCGCGTGCTCGTAATTCCGCAAGACGTGCCATCAGATCGGGACGTTGTTCCAATGCCTGATCAACAATTTTCTCGACCGACTGAACTAGCTCTGCTGGTAACGGCAACTTACTTAAGTTTATTAATTGCAGCGAATAAGACGGTGAAATACCCAGGTTCGCAGTCAGATCAGCATGCGCCTGAATTTCCAAACTGTGAGCGTCCTGAAGGTCATAACTGGCTTTCGCCTGTTCCTGAATCGCCAATAACAAATCGGGGCGTGTCGCCAGACCTTTACCGAGTTTAGCCTGAACCGAAGCAGAGCCGGCTCTTGCGGCCTCAAATGTTTGCTGCGCCGCCGTTACCTTGGCAAGAGCAGCCTGATAGGCAAAAAAACGGGTTGCAACCCGATAGGCAATTTCTTGATGTTTACGGTTGAAAGCAAAATTAGCGGCACTCAAACGCTGTGCGCCTGCGTCGACCAAGGCCTCCCTACGTCCGAAATCGAAGAGTGTCCATGCTAAATCCAAACTACCAAAGTAGGCGTAACCATTGTTTACTAACGCTCCTCCCGGGATGGGAAAGCTCGTTTTGAAATATTGCCCGAACGCCATAGCCGTCAGTGTGGGATACCATGCGCTTCGATTCCTTTCGAGCCGGGCAGCGGCAGCTTTGGCCTCCTCCCAGCTAACCCTGGTTTCCGGGTTAGTATGCAGGGCAAGATCGACCAAGGCCGGTAGATCGTAGGTTAGTTTTGTATTGATCAGACTTTCTTCAGAGGAACGGTTTAATATTGGAGCTTGCTGGGTAGGGTTTGTGGCCTGGTTATTATGCCGATAAGCCGCAGTGGCTGCAGGAACCGCCGCATAAGGTTGATCAAATGGGTCGGCGCTCGGTGACATGCAGGCTGTCAATGTCAGAACGATTGAAACAGCCATACAGCTAACACCTCTCGGCATACATGACGGTAATGATAGCAAGTTATCGCACTTGCAACGCCGCAACTCTCGCAAATTTAAAATACCTTTTTTTACCTTGATGGCATAGGCTAAAGTTTAGCATATTTAGTTCTAATTAAAACTATTGTTTGAGCTTATACTATGGTGTAATACGAGAATAGCTTTTTAATTACCTGATCAATATCCAAAC
>CAIOMN010000175.1 GCA_903859415.1 uncultured Methylococcaceae bacterium | reverse complement strand
TTCAACATGGGAACGTGTAGACTCTAAAATTTCAGTTTTTTGGAAAAAGCGGGGCCATTTGTCAAGTGCCTTCCAATCGATTCCCAAGGTATTGAATTAGATAGTGAGAAAAAAGCGGGAAGCCCTGAAAAAAAGAGGATGCAAGAAGGAGACACGGTTCTTTTAGCGCGAAGCTCCCGGAGATGATCATAAACCCGTTTGATTTATTGCCTCTCTTTGGCAAGTTCAGCAAAAAAATCTTTCAGATGTTTTGTGCCGTAAGGGGGCGCTACATGGTCGAATTTCAGAGCTTCAACAGCGAACGACAAGAGATCGGCCAGATTTCTGTTGAAAAGAGCTGTTACTATGAGCCCGCCTTCTGCAAGCCACAACGGAAGTGACGTTATCCATGGTGTTTTTCCGCATGCCTGAAATGCTATTTCGATAATCTCTCTGAATGAATAAATATCAGGCCCACCAGCGGCAATTTCCCGTGGCTCTTTCTCTGCTGCCGCATTAACACAAACCTTTGCAAGGTCGGCTCCGTGAATCGGATTAATTTTTTTCTCCCCTTCTCCAATCATGAAGATATGGCCACTTTGAGCCATTGAGAAAAATCGTCCCATATCAGAAAAATATCCGTTAGGTCTTATGACGGTCCATGAGATAGCGGATTTTTTCAGTTCATCCACAAAAAGTTCGTGAGCCTTGATGGTGGGAATTTCAGCCATTTTTTCCTGATTGAACACCGATACGTAGGTAAACCGTGATACATTTTCCGCGAGAGCCTGTTCAAGGATCCATTTATTACCCAGGTAATCGACATCATGGCTGGTTTGTTCAGGATGTGGAGCTGTCAGGCCGAGTGCTGAAAAAACAAGATCAATATCCCTGCATATCTCCTTGAGACTTTGTGGCGAGGTTATATCACCAGTAACGATGTCATCGACTATGTCATATATCGCAGGCGCTCCGTATGGTCCAGGCGTTTTGATTTTATCCTGATTTCTTACCAGTGCCCGAACATAATATCCTCTCTCCTTGAACTCCTGTACTACATATCTTCCGAGATAGCCTGAGGCTCCAGCAACCAGCACTTGCTTTATCTTTGTCATAAGCAGTTCGTCAAGATTTGTATTATTACTATAGTCAGAACGATTGAAGCTTTTTTATCTCTTTACGCCAACAGTGAAAGAGAATATGTCCCGCATATCCGGCAAAATCCGGGTTCAAGAACGTGCGCGCCTCTGCATCAAGGATAAGATAATTCGCCGGACTTAAAGAACGAAAAGCCGTGGTGCTTTTGAACCATGTCCCAAGATATTGTTTGACATGAGTATCGATAGGGAATGCATCAAAACGACCCAGTCCGAAGAGAGCGATACAGTCAGCAATTTTAAATCCTATACCTCGAATTTGGCAAAGCGTGTTACGCAGTTGAGCAAGAGGAATCTCTGATGCCCCCAAAATATTTAGATCCAAACTTCCATCAACAACACTTCTGGCTGCAAGTATAATGTTTGCTGCCCGAATTTTATTGTTGTTTGTGCAGAAAGAGAGTTGAGATAAATCAGCGTTTGCAAGCCGTTGTGGAGTCGGGAAAGCATATAAAAGAATCTCATCACCATTAAAGGTTATTGATAATTTTTCACCATAAAATTTTTTAAGCATGGAGACCTGTTTTCTTATGATATGCATTCCTATCCCTTGAGCGCACATAAATGAGATCATAGTTTCAAATGGATCCTGTCTCAGTATTCTTAAAGGATAATATCCGTTTAATCTACTATAAACATCGGGATATAATTTTCTTAAATTTTCTGAATAAATCTTATTTACATCAACTTCAATAGAAAAGTAATTATTTATAAATTCATCAATTATAATCGAATCAACATTCATTGAATTCGATATTACCTCGATAGTATTATCAGATAATTGCCTTATTATTAGTGGTGTATTTTTAATTATGGTCATATAATAATTGTTCGTATGATCATAATTATCCCACAAAAAAGACTGGCCGCTGAATAGCGATTGCTTTACATCTACAACCGCTTTTAATTTAATTATTTTTGAAATTAACTCCATATTTTATTTTAATTCTTTAAGTAATAATAGCGGCTCTTTATGCTGATGTGCTTTGTTAGGTAAATACTATTAAGTGTTTAAAATTAAACATCTTATGATTTCTTG
>CAIOMN010000174.1 GCA_903859415.1 uncultured Methylococcaceae bacterium | reverse complement strand
TTACTTAAGTTCATGATATGAATACTCGCAGCCGCCATATCATCGACATGTAAAAATTCCCGCTTGGCAGTGCCTGTGCCCCAAAGCGTAACTGTTGCTGATTGGTTGACTTTGGCATCATGAAACTTTCTAATCATTGCAGGTATCACATGACTGTTTTCCAAATGAAAATTGTCATTATGACCATACAGATTAGTGGGCATGATGGAACGATAATCCGTGCCGTATTGACGGTTATAAGATTCACAGAGTTTTATGCCAGCAATTTTGGCGATGGCATAAGGTTCGTTAGTGGCTTCTAAGGCACCGGTTAACAGGGCGCTTTCTTGCATCGGTTGTTCAGCTAGTTTAGGGTAAATGCATGAACTCCCTAAAAATAATAGTTTTTGGCAGTCCGCATCCCACGCTTGGTGAATAATATTGCTTTCTATCATTAAGTTTTGATAGATAAATTCCGCTGGATATTGATTATTCGCATGAATACCTCCGACCTTTGCGGCTGCCAAGATTACGATATCTGGCCTTTCCTGCTGCATAAAGTTGCGCACCGCAGCTTGATCAGTTAAATCTAATTCATCGTGGCTACGAACTAGCAAGTTTTGATGTCCTGCAGCAGTGAGTTGCTTAACAATAGCAGAGCCAACCATACCCCGATGACCAGCGATATAAATTTTCGCGTTTAAATCAATCATGATCTTATTCTCGGCTGACAGAAACGTGATAGCCTTGGCCTTTTAATAAGGCATGTTTTTTAGCTTCTTCATGATCATAAGCGATCATTTCGGTAATCATTTCTTGTAGGGTAATTTGTGGTGTCCAACCTAATTTAGCTTTAGCTTTACTAGGATCTCCTAACAAGGTTTCCACTTCTGCGGGCCTAAAGTAGCGTGGGTCAACCGCTACGATGGTTTGGCCAACGCTTAAACCAGGGGCTTTATCGCCGGTGATGTCTGATACGATGCCTTTTTCATCAACGCCTGTGCCTTCCCAACGGAGGGTAATCCCCAGTTCTTTTGCAGACATTTCAATAAATTGCCGAACTGAATATTGCACGCCGGTCGCGATCACAAAATCTTCAGGTTGGTCTTGTTGCAACATCATCCATTGCATACGGACAAAGTCTTTGGCATGGCCCCAGTCCCTGAGTGAGTCCATATTACCCATGAATAAACATTGCTCTAAACCAACCGCAATATAGCTTAAGCCGCGCGTGATTTTACGGGTAACGAAGGTTTCACCACGGCGGGGTGATTCGTGGTTAAACAATATACCGTTACAGGCATACATGTCATAGGCTTCTCGGTAGTTAACCGTAATCCAGTAGGCGTACAGTTTAGCGACCGCATACGGTGAGCGTGGATAAAACGGAGTGGTTTCTTTTTGCGGGATTTCTTGGACTAAGCCGTATAACTCTGAAGTTGAAGCTTGATAAAAGCGGGTTTTCTTTTCGAGTTTTAAAAACCGAATGGCTTCTAATAAACGTAAGGTACCCATACCATCGACATCGGCGGTATATTCGGGTGATTCAAAAGACACTGCCACGTGGCTCATCGCACCCAGGTTGTAGACTTCATCCGGTTGGGTTTCGCTTAAAATCCGGGTTAAGTTTGAACTGTCGGTTAAATCACCGTAATGCAAAAAGAACTTTGGATGACTAATGTGCCGGTCTTCGTAAATGTGATCAATTCGTTGGGTATTAAATAAAGACGAGCGGCGTTTGATGCCGTGGACTTCGTAACCTTTTTCTAATAAAAATTCAGCGAGGTAAGAACCGTCTTGTCCGGTAATGCCGGTGATTAGTGCAACTTTATGAGTCATAAGGAATGTCTGTGATGCAATTAAAAAATGATAAAGGATGTTGATACTATGAATTTGTTTCTTCAATTTCACGTTTCAGTTCGGCTATTTCCAAGCGTAATAAGTCATACTCTTGGGTTTTCTTTTGCAAATAACGAATGGTCATGTTGGCTTTTTGTTCGATACCGTGCGGTGTGAGTAGGTAAGAGTAGGCCAGTTTGTTGTTACTGTTCCGAAAGTTTTGTATTTTGATAAGCCCTTTGTCCAGTAGTGCCTTGAGGCAGTAGTTGGTTTTTCCTAAACTGACGCCTAAGGCTTCGGACAATTCGCGTTGACTTATCTGAGGGTTTGTTTCAAGGATACGTAAGACTTTTAGATGGCTCTCTTTTTCCAATATAATAGCTCATTAGTTTTTTGTCTCGTAACCCTTTCATGGTATCTGGATATAAGGTCGAGCACGCTACCGCCATGCTGTTTCACGATCAGCACGCGCGGGTTTTGTTTTTGGTCATTTTTACATCTGTTCAATATTTGAACGCACTATAACAGCAAGGTTATGTTTTTGCAATACGGGGCTGTGCGTTATTTATCTATGGTAGGCGCATCTAACAGTCGATTGGTCCGCTGTTCCAGTTGCTCGGAACCGGCTTTTAGTAAGCGCTTTTGAGCCCAATCCGGCAATTCTCCAAAGCGTCGTATTAGCATGCGTTGCAACTAGATTTGTTCGCCTTTTTGCTCACCTATCGGCTCAATTTGGTTGATGTTAATTAGAGAAACTTAATGGCTGCGATGACAATGCCGCCAACGGTTAGTGTCGTTGCGAATGACCAAATCATAAAATGATCCATTCGTGAGGTCAGTTGATCAAAACGTTTATCAAATTGTTCAAAGCGCTTATCCACTTGTTCAAAGCGCTTATCCATGTCTTCGCGCAACGCTCGCATTTCACTACGTAAATCAACATCTAAATGCGCGAAATGATTTGTTTGTGCCTTAAGCATTAATATCATCATTTGATCAGATGAAATGCTTTGGCCACTGGCGACTTGTTCCATTACTTTTTGTGCTTGAGTATTTAACCAATCATCAAAAAACTTATCATCAAACATCATTGGAGCCTTTTATTTGTAGGTAAATTTACATTGTTAACGCCAAATTCTATCATTGGCTTGGCATGCGAAGAAGTATCTTCTGATAAACGAATGCCTAGTCCACCGGTTAAAATAACTGATTTCATAAGTTGTGTTAAGTAAGGGCGACAAGAGATATATAGATGTAATTGTGAGAATGATTCCAAATAGATATTTAGGTAGAAATATAACACGAACAACTTTATTTAATCTACTTAAGGTTTAGGATTAATGAAAATACCGTACGGTGTTATTGGTATTCCGTGCGGTATTTGGAAATAGCGTGTGGTTTTATTGTTATTCCGTGTGGTATTTGGAAATAGCGTGTGGTTTTATTGTTATTCCGTGTGGTATTTGGAAATAGCGTGTGGTTTTATTGTTATTCCGTACGG
>CAIOMN010000173.1 GCA_903859415.1 uncultured Methylococcaceae bacterium | reverse complement strand
GCAAGGCCATACCCTGATGCAACACGGCGGGATATGGCTGCTGGAATTAAAAAAGTTTCAGGCCAATCGTATTGAAACCGAAGATCAGCGTTGGTTAAAGTTCTTTAGAGAGGGCGAACAACTCAACGATGAAGCCTTACCAGACTGGATGATTACCCGGGAGATGAAACAAGCCATGAATACCTTAAGTACTTTTTCAGAAAAAGATCAGCATTATTATCAATACCAGGCTCGGCAAGAATATTTGCGTGAACAACGTACCATTCAATATGAATTAGAGCAGGCGAACCAGCGAGAGGAAGCCGCTAAAAGGCGAGAGAAATTAGCCTTGCAAGAAAAGCAAGCAGCGCAACAACGGGAAGAGGCTGCGCAACAACGCGAAGAACTTGCAATCGCTGAAATTGAGCGCTTAAAAGCCCTGCTAGCTCAAAAAAATCAATAGGGTTAAAAAATCAATCCAATCGTCGAGTAGCTCGATTTCCTTCAATAATACCAAATCAAACTCTTCTTGTATTTTGCCTCGATGCTTTTCCATGTTTTTTACCACATCGTCGAAATGGATATGACCCAGGTGATTGTCTTTAAGTAAGCTATTTAAGAAAAACTCTTCCGCGACATTCTTCTCAAAAATTTGGGGAGATTAGATTACTCAATGCCATTAGTTTATTAGAACCCAAAATGTTGCAACAAGCGCACCGCCTCCGACTGTAGTTGTACCACTGGGTGCCGCCACAGTTGATTCTGGATGTGCATTGGGATTTGAAGAAGCCTGCTCATATTGAGTTGTTATAGCTTGTAATCCAAGGAAGCGACTTTGAGCCGTTGAACTCCACTTAACTCCGATTGCATACGCAGTGATTGTCGCTGGACAGGAATTAATGTGATCCTTTGATGCCACCGACCAAGTACCCGCAGAAGCGGGGTATGAGGCTGTCAAATAGTTACCCACACCCATATAAGTGGTTTGTGCTCCACCGCCAGTCATGGCGTGATCAGAATCTACGCTGATTGAAGCAGTGGGGTGTGCAACCAATGTGGATACACTAGAAAAAACCTTAACATCAAGCCAATTATAGGGATCATAAACCGCAACCGCATAAACCGTAAGTATTGCCTTATCAGGCACTACAGCATCTTTGGCTTTAGCTGACCACTGGTTGTCGCCGATTAGGTAAGATGCGGTGAGTAACTCGCCATCCTCCTGACAGACTACTTTTGCTCCACCCGAAAGGATCTTGTAACCGTTGAAAATGAGTAATGGAATTCCAGTCTGCGTAGGACGCTGTTTTGGTGTTCATTCCCCCGCCAATCTTGTCGAGGTCCGGTAGTTGATAAGGTACACAACGATAACATCTGGATTTCCTGGGAAGCTTGTGTAATCCCACCGATAACAGCTAGATTACATGGGAAGCTAATGAATTAGCATTAATTAAGCGCATAATATAGTTGACTCCACTGAGGGGGAGGCGGGAAATGTCCCGATTAAGTGAGTAGCCGTTATTTCTTTGGCTATTACTTGAAATAGTTCTGATGATCCCTAATATCAGCGTTAACTTAAATCTTTTTAAAAGGTAATTACAATGCGGATGGATAAACTAACCAGCAAATTTCAGGCTGCAATAGCTGATGCACAAAGTTTGGCCTTGGGAAAAGACCATCAATTTATAGAGCCAGCTCACTTAATGACGGCTCTGTTAGACCAGGAAGGCGGAACAATCAAGCCATTACTAGCACAGCTGGGTGTCAATACTCAATTATTGCGGACTGAATTGGTTAAAGAGTTAGGTCGTATTGCGACAGTTAGTGGTTCAGGGGGCGATGTTCAAGTCTCCAATGAATTATCCAGGCTGCTTAACTTAACCGATAAGCTAGCTCAGAAACGTAATGATAAATTCATTTCAAGTGAACTATTTCTGTTAGCGGCTTGTGAAGAAAAGGGTTTTTTAAATGAGCTCTTTAAAAAATCAGGTATCAATAAGAAGGCTGTTGAAGTCGCTATTGATAAAATGCGAGGGGGTGAGGCTGTTGATGATCCCAATGCTGAAGATCAACGCCAGGCTTTAAATAAATATACGATTAATTTAACTGAGCGTGCCGAACAAGGTAAGTTAGATCCCGTGATTGGTCGTGATGATGAGATTCGTCGAACTATTCAGGTGTTACAACGACGTACAAAAAACAACCCGGTGTTGATCGGTGAGCCTGGGGTGGGTAAAACGGCGATTGTTGAAGGTTTGGCGCAGCGAATTGTGAATGGTGAAGTGCCTGAAGGCATTAAAGGCAAGCAAGTGTTGTCGTTAGATATGGCTGCCTTGATTGCGGGTGCCAAGTTTCGCGGTGAATTTGAAGAACGCCTTAAAGCCGTGTTAAATGATCTTGCTAAACAAGAAGGTCAAGTGATTCTATTTATCGATGAGCTACATACTATGGTGGGCGCCGGTAAAGCAGAAGGTGCAATGGATGCCGGTAATATGTTAAAGCCAGCCCTCGCGCGAGGTGAATTGCATTGCGTTGGCGCAACGACGTTAGATGAATACCGTAAATATGTTGAAAAGGATGCCGCGTTAGAACGTCGTTTCCAAAAAGTGATGGTTGATGAGCCTTCAGTTGAAGACACTATTGCTATTCTGCGGGGCTTAAAAGAAAAGTATGAGGTGCATCATGGGGTTGAAATTACAGACCCGGCCATTGTAGCCGCAGCAACCTTATCCTATCGTTATATTGCTGATCGACAATTACCTGATAAGGCGATTGATTTAATAGATGAAGCCGCGAGTCGGATTCGTATGGAGATTGATTCTAAACCTGAAGAAATGGATCGCTTATATCGACGTTTAATCCAATTAAAAATGGAACAGGTAGCCTTAAAGAAAGAAACCGATGCAGCATCCAAGAAACGTTTGGATATTATTGAAGATGATATCAACGAACTGGAAAAAGAATATTCTGATTTAGAAGAGATCTGGAAATCAGAAAAAACCATGTTGCAAGGGTCTGCGACGATTAAAGAAAAGCTTGAGCATGCCAAAACAGAATTGGAAGCGGCGAGTCGAGCCAATGATTTAGGGCGTATGTCAGAGTTAAAGTTTGGCATTATTCCTGAATTAGAAAAACAGCTAACCCTGTCTGCACCGGCAGAAAATCACAAGATGACGTTATTACGTAATAAAGTGACGGATGAAGAAATTGCCGAAGTGGTTTCAAAGTGGACGGGTATTCCTGTTTCTAAAATGATGGAAGGTGAACGGGATAAACTGTTACGCATGGAAGATTATTTAAGACAGCGTGTGGTCGGTCAAGATGAAGCGCTTAAAGCGGTGAGTAATGCGATACGTCGATCCAGAGCGGGCTTATCTGATCCTAATCGTCCGAATGGTTCGTTTTTGTTCTTAGGCCCCACAGGCGTAGGTAAGACTGAACTCTGCAAAGCCTTAGCCGAGTTTATGTTTGATACGACGGATGCTATGGTGCGTATTGATATGTCTGAGTTTATGGAAAAACATTCAGTTGCGCGTTTAATTGGCGCGCCTCCGGGGTATGTGGGGTATGAAGAAGGCGGGTATCTGACGGAATTGGTCAGGCGTAAACCGTATTCAGTGATCCTCATGGATGAGATTGAAAAAGCCCACCCTGACGTGTTTAATATTTTGCTGCAAGTGTTGGATGATGGGCGTTTAACCGATGGTCAAGGCAGAACCGTTGACTTTAGAAATACAGTGATTGTGATGACCTCAAATATAGGTTCTGACATTATTCAAGAGCTAGCCGGTGAAGCACTGTATCCGGTCATGAAAGCAGCGGTGATGGAAAGAGTCGGTCAGCACTTTAGGCCGGAGTTTATTAACCGTATTGATGAGGCGGTTGTGTTTCATCCCTTGGCGCGTGAACAAATTAGAGCCATTTCAGCGATTCAAATTGAGTTTCTTCGTGACCGATTACAAGCGAAAGAGATCGGCTTTGATATTAGCGCAGCAGCCTTGGATATATTGGGTGAAGCCGGCTTTGATCCTGTCTATGGGGCAAGACCGATGAAAAGAGCGATTCAGCAGCTATTAGAAAACCCACTATCACAAGAGCTCTTGGCAGGGCACTTTGTGCCGGGTAATACTATAAAAGTAACTGTTGATGCGGAGGGCTTGCAGTTTACCAAGGCTTAATTTTGGCAGATAGAGGCGTAGTTACTACGCCTCTATCTTTAAAATCGGAGTGCAATCGCTTTAGCTATTGCCTGTAAAAACAGCTAAAGCTATTTTACTCCACCTTATAGAAGTTTAATTTCCGAAAGACTATAGGCTTTCGTGTTATTTCAAATTACCTGCATGCAGACCACATTCTTTTTTACCAGATTCCCACCACCACCGACCGACTCGTTCATGTTGATTAGGTAATACAGACCGGGTACAGGGTTCACAGCCGATACTAATAAAGCCTTTTTCATGTAACTCGTTAAATGGTACTTGATACGCTTCGATATAATCCCAGACTTGAGCAGAAGACCAGTTTAGTAAGGGATTAAATTTAATCAGCGTGCTTTCGGGTGTTGAAAAAGTGGTATCTATTTGAACCTCAGGAATATCTTGCCGTGTATCTAAACTTTGATCTTTACGTTGGCCTGTTATCCAGGCATCAACCTGAGCTAATTTGCGCGTTAAAGGTTCAACTTTACGAATACCACAACACTCCTGATGACCGTCCTCATAAAAGCTGAATAAGCCTTTAGTTTTGACGAAACTATCCAGCTTATCCCGGTCTGGGGTTAATAGTTCTATGTCTATTTGATAATGATTACGAACTTTTTCTATAAAGCGGTACGTTTCTGGATGCAGGCGTCCGGTATCCAGAGAAAAGACCTGAATATCTTTTCTAATTTGCATTGCCATATCAATCAGGACGACATCTTCCGCACCACTGAAAGAAATAGCCACATTATCGTACAGTTCCAGGGCTTTTTTAAGAATGGTTCTGGGATTCTTATTCGCCAACTCAGTTTGTAATGACTCAATATTTAAACTTGTCATGGATATATTTATACTGGGATTTAAGTCTGTGAAAAATAGTGTGTTAAGAATTCGTCAAAAGGTATTTGTTCTTTTGATTCGAGTTCTTTCTGTTTGGCAAGTGAACTTGCAGCCATTTCGGTAAACTCTTGTGTTAGTTTATCGTCTAAAGACGCTTGTCTAAAATACTGTGCGTGTTCCGCTGATTTATTGATAGCATATCGACTAAACGGTTGCCGAGTCTCTGACAGACTAGCCAGGATGCGTGCTGATGCTGTTAAGTTAGGATTTTCAACTAAGGATTGTTGTTTTGCGAGAGCAGCAGTATAGGGCTTATTATCATCGCCGTTATCCAAAATCTCACACACGGGTCGCATAGCTTCCAGTATTTCTGACGCCCAGTCTGTTAATAGCACTTTCTCTTCACCTCTATCCAGTAGTAGGCCTGGTTTTCGACCTAAATTGGCGACGGCTAATTGATTAGCGTTATTGACTTGATGATCCAGGTCAGAGATCTGTGGGCTATCTTTTACTAAGCACGTCAGTAATAGAGCCTCAATAAAACGTGCTTTATCCTCATCTATACCAATAGGATTGAATAAGTCCAAATCCAGAGAGCGCATTTCTATATAACGAACGCCCCGCTTTTTAAGAGCCAGGGTGGGTTTTTCGCCAGAGTTGATGATTTGCTTGGGACGAATCGTACTATAAAACTCATTTTCAATTTGTAGGATATTACAGTTGAGTTGCTTATACTGGTCGTCGACAATCACGCCTATTTTTTCATAGTCAGGGTAGGGGGTTTCGATAGCCTTACTGAGGCTATCAACATACCCTGTCAAGGAATTGTAATCAATTTTGAGATTCGCCTGGTTTTTACTCTTATACCCAATATCACTCATCCGCAATGACGTTGCATAAGGGTGATATAAGGTACCCGCGTCAAATTCTTCAAATTGAGTCATTAACTCCGGGCGACTTTTAAAGAAGTTTTTGCAAATAGCGGGCGATGCGCCGAACAAATAAAGAATTAACCAGCCGACACGTTGAAAGTTTCTAATCAATCCAAAATAGGCTTCAGCTCTAAATTGCTCGATGTTAAGCGGGCTGTTTTCTTGTTGGTGCAATACGGGCCAAAGCGGTTCAGGGACAGAATAATTAAAATGAATACCCGCAATAGCTTGCATAGTTCTACCATAGCGATGCCATAAGCCGTGACGATAGACATGTTTCATCCGGCCAATATTAGAAGAGCCATATTCTGCTATAGGAATACTTTCATCACCATCGATTCCACAAGGCATACTCGCGCCCAGTAGCATTTCGCCGTTTAAGTGATCATAAACAAATTGGTGAATATGTTGTAAGTAATCCAGACTATCGCGGATGTTTGCGAACGGCGGAGTAATTAATTCAATAAGGGCTTCAGAATAATCTGTCGTTATGGTCGGATGAGTGAGCGCTGAGCCCAGCGCACTAGGGTGCGCTGTTTTCGCTATATGGCCATCTTGCCCGATGCGTAGACTTTCTTTTTCAATGCCTTTAAATCCCTCGCAAAGTAGATGTTGACGATCATGTTCTAAGAGTTGATCGAGTCGCTTTGAAAGCTTATTCGTAAAATACGTCATAGAGTCGGCGTGTGTTCCCTGCAGTCCTGTATAATTGAACCATTATAAAGGGTTTAACTGATTGAAGAAATATTATCGTCGTATGAGCATGACACAGTGAACACTAAACCTATCGAAATACTGAAGGCTGTTTTTGGCTATGATTGCTTTAGAGGCCAGCAACTGGCGGCTATTGAAACGATATTAGCAGGGCAGGACGCCTTAGTTTTAATGCCAACCGGAGGTGGTAAATCCTTATGCTATCAGATTCCTGCATTAATAAGGTCGGGTGTAGGTATTGTTATTTCACCTTTGATTGCCTTAATGCAAGATCAAGTCAGCGCCTTACTTCAACTGGGGGTTCGGGCTGCGTTTTTAAACTCCACCTTAGCCCTTGATGAGGTTCGCAACATTGAGCGGCAGTTATTAAATAATGAACTGGATTTGTTATACATAGCTCCTGAACGATTAACCTCAGCACGAACTTTAGCTTTATTTCAACGCATTAAAATAGCCTTGTTTGCAATTGATGAAGCGCATTGTGTGTCTCAATGGGGGCATGACTTTAGAGTCGATTATTTACAACTCTCCTTGCTGCATGAGCAATTCCCCAGTATTCCCCGGATTGCTTTAACGGCTACGGCGGATGAGAAAACCCGTCAAGAAATCATTCTACGCTTACGCTTAGAGCAAGCGCCGCTTTATCTTAGCGGGTTTGATCGTCCGAATATCCGTTATCGAATTGTGCAGAAACAAAATTCACGGCAACAATTAATCGATTTTATAAGAGCTGAACATACAGGTGATGCGGGTATTGTTTATTGTTTATCCCGTAAAAAGGTTGATGAAACGGCGGAATGGTTAAGATCAAAAGGGATTAATGCTTTGGCTTATCATGCCGGCATGACCAATGACTTACGCTATCAGCATCAACATCGATTTTTGATGGAAGAAGGGTTGGTTATGGTTGCCACCATTGCTTTTGGGATGGGCATTGATAAACCTAATGTGCGTTTTGTGGCACATCTGGATTTGCCTAAAAGTGTTGAAGCGTACTACCAAGAAACCGGTAGGGCAGGGCGTGATGGTTTACCTGCGAATGCCTGGATGGCTTATGGTCTGCAAGATGTAATTACCTTAAGACGAATGCTGGCCGATTCTAATGCCGATGAAGCCCATAAGCGTTTAGAACTGCATAAGCTGGATGCGATGCTGGCATTATGTGAGCAAGTGCATTGTCGGCGTCAAGGCTTATTAAAATACTTTGGTGATGAGCTTGAGCACCCTTGTAATAATTGCGATACCTGTTTGGATGCTGTAGAAACCTGGAATGGATCTTTAGTGGCACAACAGGCTTTATCGTGTATTTATCGTACCGGTCAGCGCTATGGTGTGGGTTATTTGATTGATGTATTGCGAGGTAAACTCACCGAGCGCATTATCAGTGCAGCCCATGACAAACTATCGACGTTTGGTATTGGTAAAGATCTGGATGAGCAGCAATGGTCATCCGTGTTTAGACAATTGGTTGCCCGTAATTTAGTGTCTGTTAATTTTGATCATTTTGGGGTTTT
>CAIOMN010000172.1 GCA_903859415.1 uncultured Methylococcaceae bacterium | reverse complement strand
GGGCAACTTTCTAACGCATGTTAGAGAGTGACATGAACGACCTTACTAGGTCTTAATCCCTTCTTAATCAGGGCAACTTTCTAACGTATCCGCATTTTCTAGTGCTCTACCCTTTTCCGTCTTAATCCCTTCTTAATCAGGGCAACTTTCTAACACATACGACACGCTTTAATTGGTCTAGAAATAGGTCTTAATCCCTTCTTAATCAGGGCAACTTTCTAACCAGCCGTTAACGTAAAAATGGACGTAAAGATTTGTCTTAATCCCTTCTTAATCAGGGCAACTTTCTAACCAATGCGTATTGTCCAACAATACGACATTAACTGTCTTAATCCCTTCTTAATCAGGGCAACTTTCTAACTAAATTTTTGGTTGATAGTCGAGTAAACTATCTGTCTTAATCCCTTCTTAATCAGGGCAACTTTCTAACTAATGTATTAAGAGTTGATTATAATCAACTTAAAGTCTTAATCCCTTCTTAATCAGGGCAACTTTCTAACAAGGGTTTTTTTATGCCTACATCACACTCACTATGTCTTAATCCCTTCTTAATCAGGGCAACTTTCTAACTCAAAGGGATCAGCAGTACAGTACCACGTTTTATAGTCTTAATCCCTTCTTAATCAGGGCAACTTTCTAACCTTTAGCAGCTACGTTAGCTGCTGATTTAGCAGGTCTTAATCCCTTCTTAATCAGGGCAACTTTCTAACCTCCTGATAGGGTTCTACGATCGCCATCACTCGTCTTAATCCCTTCTTAATCAGGGCAACTTTCTAACTGCTAGAGGTTAAATTCACCTTTACTATCAATAGATTGCAAAGGGGTATTCCAACTGTCAGTTAATTTCATTTTATAGACCTTTAAAACGAGTGAAGATTGTATCATTTTAATTAAAAAACAGGCTAATCATTTTTAGCCACTCTTGCTAAGAGCCTAATACAGCAATTGATAATGCCCCATCCCAAAGGTAGTTTTATTACCTACGTGTAACCATTGCCCACTAACCAATAACGGCAAAAAAGGCGCTAACTCACCAATCAGTTCCAACTCACCCAAGACACCACCAAAGATCATTTTCTGCTTTTGCCTGTTTGAATAACGTTGCCATTCACACCACTTAAAGTTAGGACGCGCTTCTATTTGCTCTGCTTGATAAGCAAAGGCTTTAAAATCAGGTGGCTGATAATCCTGAGTGTGAAACTCTTGCAAAAAATAATACCGTCTCACTAAAGCCATTAAAAAGTCTTTACCTCGCATGGAATTTGAAAGTATCTGTCCTTTTTGCTGAATTCGTAAGGGGGTTAAAAATTGCAACTTGAGTTGATGCGTAGACGCAATGACAGGCGGAACAAAGACTGGCGCTGGTATTAATTGAGCCTCTGTACCATTCGTGTAAATAATCTGTGCAACCGTTTGCTCAGGCTCAAAGACCACATTAACCAACTCCATCTGGGAGTACGTTATGCCTAATCCTGTTTTAAAAGCCTGTTGCCAAGCGAAAATAATCAACGGTAGATAATCTAAGGCCTGTCCAATCAACACCATATTAAAAGTAAAGACATCCCCCTTATTAAGTACTTTACTACCCATTGCTGGGGGTTCGATAACGATAGGACTCGGGATTTGACTCAGATTCTGATATTGAGCCTGCAAAGGCACGGGCGTTTCAAATAGTCTAGGATAAGCACATTGCCGATAAAGTAAACAGCTTTTGCAATCCTGCATATGGGTGACACAAGCCAATTTACGCAAGGCTTTGCCAAAAGCCCCACGTAACATTGAACCTGAATAAAAGTTTAAATTAAGCGGTGAGGTGACTCGGCAGTTAAATTGATAACGATGAACGGGTAGTGAACTCATAAGATAATAGTGTTTATTAAGCTAACTGCTCTAAGGTTTCACGAATCTTTTTCTTATTAGCATCTACAAATCTCAGTAACTCTTCGCCTAGTTCACGTAAGTCTTTTTTATCTTGATCTGTCCAAACTCCATCAGCAGCATTCTTAACTTCTTTAACTAAGGCATTAAAATCTTGGAACAAAGAGCCAGATACTGTCTCCTTATGATTCTTAATCTTTTTTTCTTCATACACCTCTCTTATTTTGGCGATAGCTTGCTGTTGTACACTCATAGTCTGCTTTGCTAATTCCGCATTATATTTAGCTAACTCTACTTCCATGTCTTTAGCAAAATTAGCATCTTGGCTCATGTATCCATAACCAGCACCGGTTTTAGCACCTGCACCAAGCCATTCCAAGGCTTGCTCTAATGCTTTAAACACGGCTGATAATTGTGCGTCTTGATGTGTTTTTTGTGACGCGTCTAATTGAACTTTACGCGGGGCAATACTAAAAATAAACTGCGCGTGTTTAACCGCTAAAAAGGTGACTGGAATCGGCTCATGCCAATCTGCAGGTATAGCTTTAGGGTTATTTGGATTACCCTTTGCCCCATCGCTATACCAATCACCCATATGAGGGGTCATAATGTCAGCAATTAAACTCGGCCTCTGTTCTGGAATCGCATCAAAGAAGATAAAGTCACCGGCTTGTTCTGCTACATCATCTTTCTTTTCTGTTCCAAACCAGCTTTTTAAACGGGCGGCTTTATCATCATCAAGCAATTTATCTTCATTCAACTC
>CAIOMN010000171.1 GCA_903859415.1 uncultured Methylococcaceae bacterium | reverse complement strand
TGTCTTAAAAATCGATCCATTAATAACAACCCCCAACCATCAGGAAGAGAATCGGCAAAGACACCTTGCAAACCATTAAAAGGTTTCTGTGGCGCTTTATTAACCTGATTATTAAGCGGTAAATGAAAAGGGGATAATTGTAGTCCAGTGGCAATAAATTCAGGATTGTATTGAAAATAAGTCTGTTTATCTTTGCTTACTAAACGCCCCACTGCTAATTTTTGTCCGTTAATGTTTATAAAAACATTAATCACAGGTTTCCCCTGCGACGTTTAACTGTGGGTTTTTGTTTAAGTATATCGTCTAATGAGGTGTATACGGGTTCTTCACTTGCAAATAGCTCTTTTAATTTATCTAAATCCCCCAATACAAAAGTAAGCATTAAAAACTGATTGAGTGAAATATCCCCAGTCAATTCATAGCGTTTAAGGGTCGATAAGGGGATGCCGGTTTTTTCACTTAACGTGTCTCGCTTCCACCCGCGTTTTAACCGCGCCTCTTTAGCGGCTTTAGCTAATTCAAGTTTAGCATCATGGGGAACCCAATCATTAATAGATATTATTTTGTCCATTGTAAAGATAAGTTATATTCTATGGCTAATAGGATAGCCATTATATGACTTTATTGGATAAGCGGGTATAGGGAATATTAACTGGGCTTATTTTTATGGTGCTATACCTCAATGAATTAATTAATGGAGCTAAACATGAGTAAGGTGGCTTTCGATACTTTAAAGGCGCTAGTAACGACTATACTGGGCGTCATAAACTCTTTAGAGGGTGATAGGTATGGGGTATTATAGTTTTTTAATGGGTCATGCGGAGTGAATGTACTATTACATATTGTAACTAGTTAAGTTACAATGAATCCATGATTAAAAGTTTCGCACACAAAGGCTTGGAAAAATTCTTCACCTTAGGTAATCAATCGGGTATTCAGATCATTCATGCCAAGCGGCTGCGTTTGATTCTGGCGATTCTTCATGATGCCAAGGTGATCAGTGATATTGATTCACCTGCTTTGCGACTTCATACCCTGAAGGGCAACCGGGGAGGTTTCTGGGCAGTTACTGTTCAAGCTAATTGGCGAGTAATCTTTAAATTTGAAGAGGGCAACGTTTATGTTGTCGACTATCTTGACTATCACTAACGAGGTATTTTTATGCGAATGTTTAACCCGCCGCATCCCGGTGAAATTTTAGCTGAATTATGGCTCGATCCGCTTAAATTGAGCATTACTCAGACCGCAAAAAATTTGAATGTAACGCGTAAAACCGTTTCTTCTCTGGTTAATGGCAAAACAGGCATTAGCCCAGAAATGGCATTGCGACTAGAGTTGGCTTTTGGAAAAAGCGCTGAGTCCTGGCTTTCTGCACAGGCGGCTTACGACTTATGGAAACTGGAAGCGAAACGTGACAGTTTGGGCGTTCATAAACTGGCCGCCTGATTATCTCTCTGCGGAATGATGACGTGGAGAACCCTCGCCTTATGACTGTCCTGAGCATGTGCTTGGCTTTGATTTTGACGGAGCAACCTTTAGCCATATAGAAGGACGAGTGACCTTTGAAGTTTTGCTAGCGAGTTTTGATCTTGAAACACCTGCGCTAAAACGTTTGGGCGCACTGGTACATTTTTTGAATGTTGGCGGTGTTCAACCACCTGAAGCGGCAGGTATTGAAAGTGTTTTGGCGGGTTTACGCGACACGATCAACGATGATGAACAACTACTGACAGTTGCCACTTCGGTGTTTAACAGTCTACTGATCACTTTTGAAATGGGCGAGGGTAATTAATAATGACAGACAATGACAAACAATCAGTTGATACTCACTTGACCCGACCTGATCCGGTTAGTTTTTGGGAAGCCTTTCTGTTCTGGCTAAAACTCGGTTTTGTAAGTTTTGGTGGGCCAGCCGGACAAATCGCCATCATGCATCAGGAACTGGTGGAAAAGCGGCGCTGGCTTTCCAATAAACGTTTCTTACATGCCTTAAACTATTGCATGCTATTACCCGGGCCAGAAGCTCAACAATTAGCAACCTATATCGGTTGGCTCATGCATGGCAGTTGGGGTGGTATTGTTGCCGGTGGATTGTTTGTTTTGCCCTCGCTGTTAATCCTGATTGGGTTAAGCTTTATTTATATGGCTTATGGTCATATTACAGGGATTGCTGGGGTTCTTTATGGGATCAAGCCCGCAGTGACTGCCATTGTTATCTTTGCCGCCTATCGAATTGGTTCAAGGGCTCTCAAAAATTGGCTGCTTTGGTCTATGGCTGCCTTGGCTTTTCTCGCCATCTTTCTATTCAAAACGCCTTTCCCTTTGATTGTACTGATAGCTGCCATTTTAGGCGCCATAGGCGGTAAAGTTGCGCCGCAGAAATTTATAATTGGTGGCGGGCATGGCTCAGTCCAGCAAAGCTATGGACCCGCATTAATCGATGATGATACCCCTACACCCGCTCACGCTTTATTCAGCTGGTTAGGTTTCTCAAAGTTGATGTTGGTTGGACTCAGTTTATGGGGTGGAGCCATTGGTTTTCTTTGCAGTCGTTATGGTTGGGAGGGGGCATTAACCCAAATGGGGTGGTTCTTTACTAAAGCGGCATTACTCACCTTTGGTGGCGCTTATGCGGTGTTGCCTTATGTCTATCAAGGGGCTGTTGAGTATTTCCACTGGTTAACACCACGTCAAATGATTGACGGCTTAGCCTTGGGAGAAACCACACCTGGCCCACTCATTATGGTGGTGACCTTTGTGGGGTTTGTAGCTGGATGGGCAAAGGAAATCTTTGGCCCTGACCATCTACTGTTAGCTGGGAGTGTTGGCGCAACGGTGGTGACTTACTTTACCTTTTTACCCAGCTTTCTATTTATTTTAGCGGGCGGGCCTTTTATAGAAACAACCCACGGAAATCTAAAATTTACGGCCCCCTTAACCGGCATTACGGCTG
>CAIOMN010000170.1 GCA_903859415.1 uncultured Methylococcaceae bacterium | reverse complement strand
GATTCGAGGAGGCCTCACCCAAATTTCCACCCATGATAGCGAAGTATTGCTGACTCTAGCCCTGGAGAGGCGAGCGTATGTTCGGAATAAAAAGGTAGAAGATCGCTTTGCTGAGTTTTTATGATGCTCTGAGTTGCTGGCAATCCCACAGTGCATTGACAACTGATAGTTATTATGTTTAGATCGATCACTATAAAGTTATTTACTTAGCATTTAATCATATGACTACCGTAACGTTTGACACACTGCATCTAGTTGATAAGCTTAAGTCGGCAGGCATACCACAAGAGCAAGCAGAGGCTGTAATTAGAGTCATTGCTGAAGCACAAGATCAGTTGCTTACTAAAGATGATTTAAAATCAACATTAGATGATGTTATTAATCCTATTAAAACTGACTTAGCGGTTCTTAAAGCAGACTCTGTGACAATAAAATGGATGATGGGCATCTTGATTGCTGGTGTTATGTCCATAGTTATCAAGACCTTTTTCTCATAAATGAATGAGACAATATTAGCAAAAACAATCTAAATTAAACGCTTTGCTAAGCGAATAATGTCATGCTCATCAATATCTTTGATTGAAGTGTCCTGTTTATTCAACTTGAATGGATTAACGATTGAGGCAGACTTGATCACTTTATTAATGTCAGTTTGAAAAGCCATTCTCACTGGGGTTGGGCCAAAAATAGTGATGGAGGGCCTATTTAAAGCCCATGCCATGTGAGTGGGACCCGTATCATTGCCTATTAATAAATCTGCTTTAGAAATCAATGCCTTTAAACTATTTAAATCAAGTCGAGGCATTGCTTTAATATTTTCGGCTTGCGTAGCCATCCATTCAGCTTTTTGCCGCTCTTCCTCATTACCCCAAACCACCAGACAGTTTCCCTGCAACGCCTGCGCTATTTTTACGAACTTGTCCGCCGGGTAATTCTTGCTATCCCAACTTGAGCCGATCACTAAAACAACCGTCTTTTTATCTGACTTAAGATAATCGGCAATCAGAGGATATTCGTTCTGATAAAACAAGAATGGCTGCTTATTCAAAAGCTGCCCTTCTGTAATATCAACCCCTAACGGTTCAGACAAAACAAATGCATTTCTAACAATGGCATTCGTATCATAAGGACACGCAACTTTAAGGGTATAAAACCACGATGCGAGTTTTTCTCTGATTGAATTAACATCAAAGCCTGCAATCTGACGTCCCAGCAATCTTGCTACAACCGCTGATTTTATTAACCCCTGTGCATCAATAACCAAATCATAATGATTCAGCGCGTGCTGACGCAGCGTCTTAACTTGCTGGAACACACCTAACTTATTGGCTTTTAACGCCTTGAGGTTAACGGTAATGACATGATTAATGTCAGGATTATTATCGAGTAATCCAGCAAAGCGCTCTTCAACAAACCAATCGATCTGTAACGTCGGTAGAGCGGCTTTAATAAACTGAAGTGCCACCATGGAATGAACAAGATCACCCAACGCAGACAGCCTGACAATTGCAATCTTCACTCGCTATTCCTGAATGAGCTTTAATACCGCATCAGGCGTAATACCTGTCAAACAGTCGGTATGACCTAAGGGGCACACCCGTTTAAAACAGGGCGAACAAGCCAGTTTTAATGAAATAACTTTAGCCTTATTATTTAACGGTGGGGTAAAACCAGGATCAGAAGAACCGTACAAAGCAATGATGTTTTTATCCAGTGCCGCCGCCACATGCATTAAGCCTGAATCATTGCTAACAACCGTATCGACTAATGACATTAAATCGACGGCTTCGGCTAATGAAGTCCGACCCGTAAAATCAACACAGGCTCCTGACACTTGAGTGTTAATTTGTTCAGCAGTCTCTTTATCTTTCTCGGAACCCAACAACCATACTTTCCAGCCCTCAGCTAATTTTTGTTTGGCGACTTCAGCATAATGATTGATCGGCCATCGTTTTGCTTCACCGTATTCGGCCCCTGGACAAAGCGCCAGAATCTTTTGAAAGGATGGCTTATTTAAATCACGATCTTTGGATAACTGAAACTTTTCAATTACATTAGCCTGCTGATCCTGACTAATAACGAGCCGGGGTGTTGGATATTCAGGCGGTAAAGATGCGCCTCTTGGCAACCCTAAGGCAACAAACCGTTGCACAGTCATCTTCAAAATGCTTTTATCCAGCTTTCTGGCATCATTAAGCAATCCCCAGCGACATTCACCTATATAGCCGGTACGCAGTGAGATATTTGCAAAATAAGGTGTTAGCCCAGACTTCCATGAATTAGGTAGCAAGATAGCTTGATCATAAGCATTAGCTCTTAGTGATTTACCCAACTTGACTCTAGCCAGGACATTAAACTGACCATGTGCCAAAGGCATCGCAATCGCCTGGGTTATTTCTGGCATTCTTTCCATCAGTGCCAATGACCATGCAGGCGCCAACACGTCAATTTGGCACTCTGGATGAGCATTTTTTAAGATGATGAACAGGCTTTGAGCCATCACCATATCGCCGACCCAAGAAGGGCCGACCACAAGAATCTTCAGCGATTTTTTCAAGACTGTGTAACGTATGTTAACCAATCAGCATGATCTTCACGACGGCCATGTACATAATCAAAATATAACGATTGCAGTTTTTCAGTAATAACACCGCGACTACCTGAACCAATCTTACGGTTATCCAATTCTCTAATCGGAGTCACTTCAGCTGCAGAACCGGTAAAGAAGGCTTCATCAGCCACATAGATTTCATCACGGGTAATCCGTTTCTCTATCACTTCAAAACCTTGTTCTCTGGCAATCGTCATGACGGTATCACGAGTAATGCCTTCTAAAGCAGACGTTGTTTCTGGGGTGTAAATTTTACCGTTACGCACCACAAACAGGTTTTCTGCACTGCCCTCTGCTGCAAACCCTTCATGATCTAACATTAAAGCTTCATCATAACCATTCGACAGAGCTTCTTGAAGAGCCAGAATAGAGTTAATGTAATTGCCATTCGCTTTGGCTTTACACATGGTACTGTTATGATGATTACGCGTATATGACGAGGTACGGATACGAATGCCGTGCTCGATACTTTCAGCGCCCAAATAAGCGCCCCAAGGCCAAGCCGCCACCATGACATGAACTTTTAAATTATCTGCACGTAAACCCATGCCTTCAGAGCCAAAGAAGCACATGCTACGGATATAAGCACTATCCAGATTGTTTTTTGCTACCGCATCACGATGTGCTATGTTAATTTCATCTTTGTTAAACGGCATCGGCATATTCATGATATGCGCAGACCGAAATAAACGATCGGTATGTTCTTGCATTCTGAAAATAGCAGTGCCTTTTTCAGCATGATAGGCTCTAATACCTTCAAAAACACCCAAGCCATAATGTAAGGTATGTGTTAATACATGGACTTTTGCTTCTCGCCATTCAACCCAAGCGCCATCTAGCCAAATTACGCCATCTCTATCGTCCATTGTCATCTTTGTATTCCCCAAATCGATTTATAGTATCTAATATCACAACTATTCAGCGCCTAGTCCGGATAGATTATATGAAATTTCGAATTGTACTATAAACTTAAGATCAGAAGTACCACCTTAAGAAGTTTGTCTGCAGAATCATCAGGCGAGATTTCTCGCCTGATGAAGCATTATGCAATTATTGTAACGGTAATACGCTAGTACCTTCTAACTGAACCGCTTTCAAATCTTGCGGATTAAGGCCTAGTAACGCCAAAATACTAGGTGCAATTTGTATCGTAGAAACAGCTGTGTTGATCACTACTCCACCAGGCAAATTAGCGCCCCATCCAACAATCGGAACATGACGATCGTTAATTGAATTGCCACCATGTTCAGCCAGTTTAGACAACTTACTGCCCCCATAAACTGAACCAACTGTAGCGATACCAATCACATCAGGATAACGGTGATCAGTTAATGGATTAACACCCATAAAACCAGCGGCATCAGCACCCGCGTAAATGCTACTTAAACCTGCACTAGTGAACGGTTTAACGGTTTTATTTCCGCTAGCGTCAGAACCTATGCCAGCTGGAACAACCACACCATTGACTGTAGCACCTGTGGTATAACTAGTTAAAAAGCTCTTTGCAAAGCTTGTTGCAGTTGTTGATCTATTATTCAACCATAACAAAACACCATCGTCATCCATTGCATGAGCAACCAAAGGCAGCGCATCGCTTGGAGTTTGCTTAGCCCAGGCAGCGTTCAGCGCATCTATTAGGGTGCCATCGTTAATTATGGTCAAATCACTACGATTTTGCGGTGACTGTCCATGCTTGGCTGAGAGAATAACGACAGTGTTTAATTGAGTATTTGGATTGTTAAGTATTGCATCGCCGATTTGTTTTAAACTATCATCAACAAAATACAATGCACTTTGCAGAACAGGACCAGGAACAGCAACCCCACTCACTGTGGTATAACCACCTAACTGAGTTGTATCACCGTTTTCAGGTGTCGCAGAGTTTGGGAGCTTTTGTGCAGTTGAAACAGATTGAAAGTTCAAACCAAAAACCGCTGGCGTACCGTGTTTGTTGATACCCGCGTGATCATAACCATTGATCTCATTAATCACAGCCGCAACGTGAATAGTATCGTATTGCTGAGTACTTATATTGCTTTTAGTCCAATCATTCCCTGAACCAAGATCGATAACACTATTAATTTCCGGTGCAAATAAATCATCAATACCGTAGCCAGAAGGGCCGTTCAGTATTTCATAAGCAGGATGCTTGTCAATCCAGGCAGTGCGTAAACCAGCCGCTTTCGCAACTTCAAATACTGTATTGACTAAAAGATATTGATGAGGATAAACCGGATTACAACTGATTGGATCAACGGGTAACTGGGTTGGATCAATCAAAATATTTCTAACGTCGTCCGGACCACCCGCAAGCTTTAAGATTTTAGTAGGATTAACAGAATCTAAATAACCAGGAGTGATTGTTTTAACTGGATACAAGCCCGCAATACCTTGAGTACCATCAAGCAAAATTTGACCAGCTGTATTCGTTGGCTCGATGTTTTCAGCATATTGAACTTCTGCACCTAAAGCAACGTTGCCTGCTTTACAATCAGTTTTTGTTGTTCCAAGCGGTAATTCACCACGGCTATAACCATCATCATAATAAATACCTGCTGACCTTGGATTCCCACCGGTTAACTGACCTACTAAACCGGGGAACGAGTCAGAAGGAAATGGAGTCAGGGCATTTTTATAATAAACACCATAATTAATCATAGCCGCTAAAGTCGAATTTGGATTATTTTTTACAAACCAATCCAAATCAGTTTGGTGTAAGCCATCAACTGAAATCAACAAAACGTGCTTAACTGGCGAACTGACAGCAGGCGCAGCATTTACAGTGGTCATCGCGACAGCACTTAAAGCCATACTAACGGCAAGTGAAATCAGGGGGTTATCTATTTTCATGGATTATATCTCTCTACAGCATTAGGAAAGGTAAGAGATAAGACAGTAACAAAGACATATTACAAATAAATGACATTTATATGACCTCTGCATGACAAACATATCGTTTACCCCATAATATAATGCCAAATTCGCTCAACTTGTTGACTTAAATCCGCCACTTCAACCTCGTTGATGATAACGTTTTCACCTTGTAAAACTCGCTTATGCCCCACGTCACGATAAGTACAATAAGCTGTTGTGAGAACTTGAGCATCTGCTTTGGACATAAAACCATCCTCTTGTAAGCCTTCGAGTAAACGAACATTATCTGTATAAGTTGTTAGGACTGAGTTTTTTGCAGCTCGCGCTAAAATCCCAAATTGCACTATAAACTCAATATCAGCAATCCCGCCCTTACTATGCTTTAAATCAAACTGGTGAATTTGTTTTGTGGCTAAAGCATCGCGCATTTTTTCACGCATTACTCGCACGTCCGCTTTCAACTGCGATAATTCTCTGGGCAGGCTTAATACCTGATGCCGAATCCTTTCATACGCAACCTTTAACTGCAAATCGCCTGCTATAAAACGCCCTCTCACCAAAGCCTGATGCTCCCACGTCCACGCCTCATTTTGTAAGTAAGCCTCATAAGTATTGATCTGAGTGACCAACAAACCTGAATCACCATTGGGGCGTAAGCGCATATCAACATCATAAAGCACGCCCGACAAGAGTTTAGTATCCAGAATATGCCTAACCTTTAAACCTAGCCGTCCATAAAATTGCGTACAAACTATTGGTTTCTCACCATTGGTTAAGGCGTTACCGTCTGGACAATCATACAAAAACACCAAATCCAGATCAGAGCCATAAGCCAGCTCAATTCCACCCAACTTCCCAAATCCTATTACAGCAAAGCCAGTCAACTGTCGATCACGGCCTGATGGAAAGCCGTGCTTTTCAGTGAGAATCAGCCAGGCCCGCTCAATCACTTGAGCCACAACGCTTTCAGCAATGTAAGTCAAATAATCACTGACCACCATCACCGAAATCACGCCCATAATATCCGCAGCGGCGACCTTTAACACATTAATATGTTTAAATTGTCGTAGGGTTATCATTAATTGTTCAAGATCTTGAACGTCAATGGGCGCTAATAAATCCGCTAACTGTTTATCCAGTGCCTCTTTTTTGAGTGGCTCATATAAAGAACGCACATCCAGCAACTCATCAAACAGCACGGGATATAACGCTAAATAATCACATAACCAGGCACTGGCCGACACCAGCCTTAATAATTGTGCCAAAGCGTCTGTGTTTTCAGCCAATAAAGCCAGATAAACATTTCTACCCGCTACCGCTTCAAATAATCCTAACAAGCGCTTTAACGTAATATCAGGATTACTGACCTGTTGCAAAGCAACCAGCAATTGCGGCATCAATCTATCTAGAACCTGCGCTCCTTTATTAGTCAACCGCCTAATCGACGCTGCATGTTTAAAATACTTGATAGTCAGCAAGCTATCTGCTGCCAGCTTAAAACCCAATTCACTCAAATTTGCCTGTAATTCAGTTTCATCAGCCGCACCATTCCAAACTTGTAAACTACGCTGATCTATTATGGCTAATTTAGAAACAGAAAAGACTTGATCAAAAACTGCATGAACATCCGATCTAACACTATCCAATTGTTCTTTAAAACTGCTCCAATCAGGATAATCCAAAGAATAAGCCAGACGCTGTTGAACTTCGACGCTCATGGGTAAATCATGAGTTTGTTGATCTTTATATTGCTGAATATGATTTTCAACGCGTCTTAAAAAACAATAAGAGCTTTTTAATTGCTCAGCATCAGCCTTCGTTAATAAGCCCAATTCTCCGAGACGGTTAAGCACTTCAAGAATAGGGCGTACTTGCAAGGTTTTTTCATTACCACCGCGTATCAATTGAAATACCTGACCAATAAACTCACATTCTCGAATACCGCCCGGCCCCAACTTAACATTATCCATACGGTCTTTGCGCCTTAGCTCTTGAGTTATCTGCATCTTCAAAGAACGTAACTCTTCAAACGCGCCATAATCAAGATAGCGTCTATAAACGAACGATTTCAACATAGCCATCAACTGACTCCCTGTTTTAAAGTCACCCGCAACCTGCCGTGCTTTAATCATCGCATAGCGTTCCCATTCTCGCGCTTGGGTCTGATAATAATTTTCCATCCCCTCAAAGCTCATAATAACGGGGCCGCTATCACCAAATGGCCTTAGGCGTATATCGGTACGAAAAACAAAATCGTCTACAGTAATTTCGTCCAACACCTTAATCAAGCGCTGACAAAGACGGGTAAAAAACTCGCTATAACTAGTTTCTTTTCTATCAGACAAAACCCCATTTTCTGCATAAGCAAATATCAAATCAATGTCAGACGAATAATTGAGCTCATAGGCACCTAGCTTTCCCATGCCTAAAACAACGATTTGTTGTGGACTCCCATCAGGTAATAAAGGTGTACCGCGCTTTTCACACGCTTCATGATAAAGAGTGGCAAGTGCAGACTGAATACAGGCATCCGCCAACCAGGAGACCTCTGCCAATGTTTCAGATAAGGGCGCCCAACCGGCTAAATCACGCCAGGCAATTCTTATCATTTCACGCCGGCGGAAATGTCGTAACAGTTGCATTAACTGAGCTTCGCTAGTGACCGCTATCCTAGCTAATGTATCTGCATATCGCTGTTCTTCATAACTTGCTAACAAATCACCACTCAAGACCAAATCAAGTAAAATCTCAGGTTGCCGAATACAACTTTCTGCAACGAACAAACTTGAGGACCAAACCTTTACTAGTGATGAGACTATCTCTGATGTTGGGTGAAAAACTAAATTAGATGCTACCCGCTTCTCTTCCCACTGCTCCAACAGGACGATTAAAGGGGCGTGCAGATTCACAGGTAACTGATCGAGTTCGGATGCAAGACTATTAATAATAGACATAGATGGACAGAGTGACAATCAAAAAAGACCATCATACCTAAAATAAGGATCACTAACCAATTAC
Source organism: uncultured Methylococcaceae bacterium (assembly GCA_903859415.1). Lineage (GTDB taxonomy): Bacteria > Pseudomonadota > Gammaproteobacteria > Methylococcales > Methylomonadaceae > Methylobacter_C. The sequence goes on along the minus strand of CAIOMN010000170.1, from coordinate 39,271 downwards.
AGGCACCAACCCAAAAGAACCATCCTGATTGTATTAACTAAAAAACGGAAGTCACTCGTCAGACATAATAATCGGTGCAGCAAGGATAGAGCCATTAACTCGATCTCTTAACTCTTTGCCCGGCTTAAATCGAAGTGCGTACTTTGCAGACAAATTCAAACTCTCACCTGTTTTTGGATTTCGCCCTAATCGCGCGCGATGGTAATGCAATGTGAATGCGCCAAATCCTCTAATTTCTATTCTATCGTTTGCAATTAGCGCCTGACTCATCGTTTCAATAATACAATCAACCGCCAAATCTACATCCTTAAGCTTTAAATGCTGTTGTTTATTAGCGATAATATTAATAAGTTCTGACTTAAGCATGTTTGCCTCACATATGAAACCACTATAGCGATTCAGTATACGCCCAGCAAAGCATAATTTCACCGGGATAAGATATAAGCTGATAAACACCTAGTGATTAGCTTTATTTATTCTGTTATGATCCCCCAAATTTTTTTGATACGATCTCAGTATTTCTTATTAGCTCTTAATGGTGTAATCTTATGAAACATTTGAATAAATTTACAGCGCTTGGATATGGCTTTTCCTTAACTGTACTAACCGGCTGTCTTGGCCCCAATACGGGTAGTGGAGTTCCAGGCGTTGCGAGCGCCAATCCTGCACTAATGAATTCATTGGAAAGTGTGATGTTGCAAAACATGGTTGGCAGCGTTTTAAATGGTCAGATTGGCTCACAACTACCCTCCGCTGACCAAACTTTTCGCTTACAACAATTAAACAACGCTGTTCAATCTGGATCAATAACCCAAAATCAGCAATGGGTTAATCCACAAACGGGCAGCTCAATGCAACTCAATCCTGTTGGCCAACAAAATTACAATACACAATCTCAACAGCAATGCCAAAACCTGCAGGAAGTGGTAACGTTGCCAAATGGACAAAAGCTAAATGAAAATCGTATCGCCTGTTTGAATCCACAAACTGGGCAATGGGCTTTGGTACAGTAATTATACAAGCCCATCCCTCGGCTTTTTCCGGGGGACTCCTGAACTTTTGAGGCTAATTTCAACGAATAGTGACTCATCCCTAAAGTACATAAGGGATCTATTTTATGTGTTAAACTCCTGATCGGTTAAACATCTTATATTTAAGTTATCGTCTAAAATACTTGAACAATACTTACCGCTTAGAGAAGCAGTTAAGAAATTTAAATCAGTCCCCATAAAATAGACTTACGATAGGACAATAACATGAGCACTGGTATCACTTTGATTACAGGAGCCACCGGGCACTTGGGAGCAAATCTGGTTCGCCATTTGATCGCAGAAGGTGAGCAAGTGCGGGTGATGATGCGCACCCAACAAGACAACGGCGCGCTAGAAGGTCTTGACATAGAACGTGTTGATGCGGATCTTCGCAACAACAAAGAAGTATCTAATGCGGTGCGTGGTTGCGACCATATTTACCATTGCGCCGCCTTGGTTTCGACCATCGACGGTAATGCGACCCATAAGCGCGAAATATTCGATACTAACGTTCTCGGCACCATTAATATACTCAAATCAGCAGATCTACACAACATTAAAAAAGTAGTGGTGTCAGGTTCACTGAGTGCCACTGGCTACGAACCCGATATGTCTAGTCATGAGGACATGCCTTTTTACCCATTTGATCGCCATCTACCGTACGGTTTTACCAAACATTTAACCGAACATGAATGCCTCAAAGCCCATGCCAATGGCCTCAATGTCGTCATTGCCACCTCCTGTGCCATCATCGGCCCGCATGATTATGTTCCCTCGCGCATGGGTCGTGTCCTGATCGATTATGCTAATGGCTCACTACGTGCTTACATTCCCGGCGGATTTGAATTTGTGTCCAGCCACGATATTGCAAAGGGCCATATTTTAGCCATGCAGCATGGCCGTTCCGGACAGAAATATATTTTTGGCACCGCCTACGCCAGTGTGGATGATCTGTTATCGATATTCCGCGATGTCACCGGCTGCCCATTGCCGAGGTTACGACTGCCACCCTTGCTGATGGCCACACTAGCAGAAGTAGCCGACAAAACCTGGTACCGAGCGTTCCCCAACCGACCTCGACGATTTACACCAGGTGCAGTGCGCTTGCTGCAAATGCACCGCAGGGCAAGCCATGACAAAGCGAAACATGAATTAGGCTATCAGCCGACAGAATTATCCCAGGCAGTGAGGGAAGCCTATGACGATTTCGTGCGCCGAGGCTTGATTGTCCCAGCCAGATAAATAAACATTCATCCTACCTTAACCACGAACCAGAGCCTCAAATATGAACAACGCGAAGACGAAATCCCCCCCACCTAGCTTTGCGGCAGCCAAGAATCCACGACAAAAAGCTCGCGCCTCCGGCATGGACCCAGATCGCTGGTACGTGGTGGAATATGATAATGCAGTTAAAAAAGGCCAAGTGAAAGAGATTACCTTCTGGAATACGTCCATAGCCCTCTACCGTGGTGAAGATAGCCAGCTTGCCGCATTAGAGAACCGTTGCCCACACCGCCAACTCAAGCTCACTCATGGCGCTGTGGATAAGTGTAATCTGCGTTGCGCTTACCATGGTTGGTCCTTCAATAAAGAAGGCCAGTTGGAGGACTATTCGCATGATAACTTTGGTAAACCCCTGATTAAGAAACAACTGAAAACTTACCCGGTGCAAGTTCGTTATGGCCTGATCTGGTTGTTTCCTGGCAATCATGAACTAGCCAGTGAACACTTGATCCCAGTGATCCCCGAACTCACTGGAACGAGCCCTTGGGCCAACTTTGTCTCAGACCTTACGTGGAAAACCCATCATTCGATGGTAATGGACAATATCTGTGACTTCTCACACGCCTTCTTACACCGTAAATACAAGCCTTTCATTGATGCCAAACTAACCCACCACGAAGCCGATGAGCATAGAGTTTACCTGACTTACGATGCCTATATGGCCGGAGGTCGGATTTCTGGTATTTTTGTTGACCGCAAACGGGTCAATACCCGTTCTATCGAGTTATGTTACCAATATCCCTATCAATGGACCAATACGGGTGATAGCATAAAAAACTGGTCATTTATGCTACCGATCAACGAACAAACCACCCGAGTATTTTTTCTGTTTTATTTCGACGCCTTGACGATTCCACTGATTTCAATGAAAACTCCGAAGTGGCTCACCCAACTCGTACTGAATATCGCCAAACCCTTGGTGTTTAAACCCATACTACAAGAAGATGGCATCGCCCTTGAAGCAGAGATGTTAGCTTATGAAAGCTATTGGGATGCTCCACCTATCGAACTTAACCCCGTAGTACCGATGTTTCAACGGCTTACCGCCCGCAAGTGGGAAGAACATCTGTCCAGAAAGGAAACCACGCAGGCTAGTAGCTTGTAATAACTTGGTAGTGAGTTCAAGTACAGCTTCCCAAGAGCACGCAAAGACGTTCTAATGACTTTACCATTTTGTCTTGCAGCAACTCTCTACCTACCAAGTGCTTGATTGTACTACCAGTTCCCGCTACTTGGTCGGTAAAGCTACGCACCTGCTGAAAGACTACGGTCCCCTCTCGATAAGGTAGGCAGCCAGTTATCCATTGACTGGAATTATATGAATGTGGCGTATAGTATTCGCGTGTTAACACTAATACGCCCCCATTCCAATCCATCGTAATGCGGTGTCTAAGAATAATCGCAGAGCGGCCTTCAACGTACTTTTCAATCCAGGGAAACACTTCGCTGGCCCCAGCAGGCAAAGCTTTCGGATAGTCCAGCCAATCTTTTAGCAAATCTGGAAAGTATAGCGACAATAGATCACTTTCAACTGCAGCCTGGCGTAATTCTATAGATGGCTTCGACTCTGTGCCGTGTTTACGTACATAGGGCGATATTGCATTGATACCCCCACGACGATAGGCATCATGACGCTGTAAAAGAATCTCTCGAAAATACTCTCCGGCTGCATCCTCGATGGTTCTTTGAGGAGTCCTTTTAAGCGTATGCCTGAAAGCTTTGAGCTTTTCGAACTCATGGCTGGATAAATTAAATTCGTCCCCAGGCTCGGCCTCTAATAAATTCAGGGCTTCTTCTTTTGAGAAAATTGCGGCCTTAAGTGCACCCATTCCACTATGTTCTGTCAAAATCCCGTGAGCTGTTACATCTATGTCTAGCATGTCAGGATCCTGAATTCGCAACTTTTCAACAACTTTTTCTAAAGGAACTGGAAAATACCAGATCACACCCACAGCAAGTTCATTACTACTGCCTTCTTTTAAATCATAAGCAATAGGCTGGCTTTTATCTAACTCAGTAAGCTGAGATTTATCCAGGCCTAACACCCGATATATATCTAGCGATTCAGCAAAAGCTGGAGCACAAAACAAAATAAAAAGGGGATACAACAACCACCAAGACAAGATGACCTGTTTCAGTTTCCTTGACATCAAACAACTCCTGGAATCAAACAAATGGACTTGCAGCAATAATATCATTAAACCATTTATCAGCCATTGATCCTTAGTTTTAAGATTCACTTTTCTGTAACATTTCCTTAATACAATTGACATTAAAAGGCATTACATTGAGCAAACTGGGTTGTCAAGAATCACTTAAATTAAAGGCGTTTTAATCACCATGAACAAAACTACAAATCTACCTTCGTATTTCCGCTTAACTCGCACATCAGTCGCCATCTGGCTAGCTTGCAGTTCTATAGCGAATGCAAGCATCAATTTCACAGGTGTTGCCGCTGGGGACGCCACAAGTAAAAGCATCTCTGTGTGGACCCGTGCAGTGGACGACGCTGCGCCTGCAGCTGCCAACTTGAAGTTGGAAATTTCTCATAAAAGCAACTTCTCAAAAATCCATACGTCCGCAACGTTAACCACTGATCCCACCAAGGATTACACAGCTAAAATCGATATTGATCAGCTACGTCCGGCTACAACTTATTTCTATCGCTTTGTCGGACAAAACGGTGAAATCAGTAACATTGGCAAATTCAAGACTGCACCTGAAGCCAATGAGGACGCGAGTGTGAAATTCGCCTTCAGTGGTGACAACGATGGTCTGATGAGACCTTATGCTCTGGCCGCCACTATCCAAGCACAAGACCTGGATTTTTATATCAATCTTGGTGACACTATTTACGAAAATGCCAGTAATGTTGCTGGCGATAACGGGGCCAGCTGGCTCAACTCGCCATCGGTAACACTATCAGGCTCATCAGCCAGTCTAAACGGGCTTCCTGTAGCCGGAACGACTTTTGCTACCCAAGCACAATTGAGAGCTGATTACTCGAAGAAATACCGTGAAAACTTCTTACCTGTAAATACAGGCGGACAAAACTCTTTGCAGATACTTTACGCCTCTCAAGGTAACTACACTACTTACGATAATCATGAGTTAGGCAACCGTCAATATATCAATGGTGGAGCACCCGCTGGTGGTTCTGTTGGTGGACCGCTAGGCACTGATATGCCAACGGGTCGTGGTGTCGATGCGCGTGCAAATGGCGCCGGCAATCCTGGCAACATTAATGATGCCAATAAGTCAGCCTCAGATTTTATTAACCGATCTTTGGGATTCCTGACTCTTCAAGACACCTTCCTGAGTTATCATCCAATTGCTAACCACGGCACTATCAGTGCACCTTCTGATCCACGTACTGATGGTACTAAGAAGCTTTATTTTGCACAGCAGTGGGGAAAAAATGTTATTTATGTCAATGTAGACGATCGTAGCTACCGCGATATTCGCCTGAAAACACTTCCCTCCTCAGGCAGTACAGCAGATGATACCAGCGCGCCACGTGCCAACAACCCCGACCGCACTATCTTGGGTAAAACCCAATTGGGCTGGCTCAAACAGACTCTTTTAGAAGCTCAAACAAAGGGTACAAAATGGAAATTCATTTCTCTATCCAATCCAATCGACCAAATTGGCCCTATTGCTGGCGCTTTTCCTGTCGATCAGCCAGCCGCAGGGTGTAACGTAAATCATATTTGCAACAGTAGCGGAAATATCAATTACGGCCCCGTAAACAGTGACGGCGGTAAGTCCTGGTTAGGTGGGTACCGTGCAGAACGTAATGACTTGCTAAAATTCATTGCTGATAATGGCATCACAAATGTAGTCTTCATGGCAACCGATGACCACCAAAACCGAATCAACGAATTGACTTATTCGCCGACTGGTGACACTGAAAACCAAGCTTCTTACGTAAAGGTTCCTTATACCATTTCAATCGTTGCAGGCCCGCTTGGAGCAACTGGACCGGATTTATTCCTAAATCATGATTACAACAGTATCAAAACAATAGCTGATAGCTTTTTTGTAGCACAATCTGCTGCAGGTATCGAACCGTTTGGTTTGCAGGGCTATCCTGGCTTAAGCAACGTGACTCGCGAAAATGATCCGAATGCTAGCGTTACGCCTTCTATAGTTGATTTCTACAGTCCAGACACATTCAACTACAACACGTTTCATGTCAGTGAAGACGGTGATACACTCACCGTTCGTAGCATAGGTATTACTGCAAATGCTCAAAACAAAGCACTTGAATATGATCCACTTAATAATCCAGCACGTGAAATATTCAGCTTCAAGCTAAAAGCGTTTGAACCTAAAGATGAAGACGAAGAAGGCGAAGAAAAATAATACTGAGTAAGTAGCCAATCTCTTGGATAAGTAATTCTGTAACGTTTACTTATCCAAGTCTTATACGAGACCCAGGATCACCATTGTCTCTTCACTCCTTTTTGTAAGTGAAAAAATGGGGTAATCCGATTTTACCCTACCAGCAGAAGACTCAAGAATCACCCCACATCGCCTTTATCTCCAGTATTTGCGGCAAAATGGAAACAAACTTGTCTACCAATCGTGGTTCAAAATGGCTACCTGCACTTTCCTGGATTGTGCTCAGAACCTTCTCTAACGGCCATGCTTCTTTGTAGGGTCTTTTCATTGTTAGCGCATCGAATACATCCGCTAATGCTACAATTCGTGCCGATTCAGGAATCGACTTACCCGCAAGTCCATCAGGATATCCGCTGCCATCCCAGCGCTCATGATGACGCAAAGCAATTTCAGCAGCCATTTGAAACACATTCGCCTTACTCTTGGAAAGTATGTCACATCCGATTTTTGAATGGGTTTTCATTACTCCCCATTCCTCTAAATCCAACTTACCGGGTTTTTTAAGAATTGAGTCGGTTATGCCAATTTTGCCTGTATCATGCATCGGAGCGGCTAATTCAATTAGTTTGCAATCCTCATCACACCAGTCACAGGCTTTTGCCAGAGCACTCGCATAGGCCGCCATACGCCAGATATGAACGCCCGTATCGCAGTCATTGTAATGCCCTGCCGCGCCCAACATATAAATTGCATCGTAGTAACTCTGTTCCAGATCGATTGCTCGCACCAATGACAAATGTGTTTTCACGCGTGCGAGCACAATCGATGGCGAGACTGGCTTTGTAATATAGTCGACCCCACCGGCCAGGAACCCGGCGACCTCATCGCATATATCAACTAACCCGCTGATAAAGATGACAGGGATATTTTCAGTTTGCGGGTCGGCTTTCAGTTGACGACATACCGTATAACCATCCATATCAGGCATCTGGATATCCAACAAAATCAAGGAGGGCTTGTGTTTATGGACAGCCATAAGCACCTCTTTCCCTTTAGTAACAAAGACCAGTGGATATTTGTCCGACAAAATATTTTCCAACACTGCAAGATTTTGCGCTTCGTCATCAACTAACAGGATTGGGCGATTTGACATTTTCAAGCTTCCATTAAAATATTAAGACCACCAGCAAGTGCCCGGATAACAGCCTCACCCTCCCGAAAATCGAAATTCTCGACAGCCTGGTGGAGCGCCGTCAAGTATGGTGGTGGCAATATTTTGTCCAGTTCGACCAACATCGGTCTAATAATAGATGGACTATCGGTGTTCAATGCTTCAAGCATTTTGGCAAACAGCTGGGCAAACTGTTCTACATCGACGGGGTTGTATTGGGGGCTTTTAGTATCAATGTCTAGTGGCACGTAACGCTCAATTGATTTCAATGCCGTATTGAGCGCAGCCTGCAATCGAGTCAAACTATCGGCTGGATCTTCAAAGCCATAAAACCTATGAGCCACCTCATCAGCCAATGCGGAGACCTGTTTCATACCTAGGCTGCCAGCAGCACCCTTCAATTTATGCGCTAGCGCGGCGGCTTCGTTTTTTTCAGAATGTGTCATTACTTGCACGCAATTGGCATAATCACGCACGAACTTGCGCAAGTATTTTTGATAGGATAAGGCATCTTTCCAGATACTGAGGGCATATCCGACCGCCAAACCCGGAAGGTCAAGATCCATAACTAGCACATTAGGAACAGAACTCTCAATGGGGGTAATCTCTGCGGACCATCCCGTAAGTTTGAGTATCAGCTCGATAGTTGTGCCCATAACAAACGGTTTAGTGATAAAACCGTTCATACCCGCTTCAATAGCCAATTCTCCTTGCTCCATAAAAGTATCTCCAGTCAAGGCAATAACAGGCAGTTCGGTCAAGGTAGGCATCAATCGTATCTGGCGGGTAGCCTCATAGCCATTCATAACTGGCATATGCACATCCATTAGCACAACATCAACCTCAGTCGGATGGGCTTGTAGCCATTCCACAGCTTGTTGACCGTCGTTGGCGAGTATCACGTGAGCTCCTTCGCTAACGAACAACAGCTCCGCCACATCCCGGTTTATTTCACTATCATCAACGATCAGCACCCGTAATCCAGTCAAAAACTGCTGCGAAGAAATAGGTATCAATAGATATTCTCCATTGTTAAATGGGTAGTAAAAATGGTCAAAAATACCTAGGCCAGTCTCACTTATAATTCGTAATAATAAGCACACGGGTAAATTTAGTCAAGCGTCATCCTTACCTGTTAAATCAAAAAATAAGTATTCCATGCTAACAACATATTTTCTTTACTGATAACATCTTGATTATTGAATCTGGCTATATTCATCGCCATTTCGAACAAATCACGTGGCTGACACGCTATAAATAACCGCTGTTTATTTTATATAAATTAATAACTTATTCTAAGACTCCCAGAATCAAATACGCCACCATCGTAAAAGTGTTTTAAGATTAAATCAACTAGTAGCCCTTTCTCAATACCTGTCTGTTCAATTGTTCGAGGCAGTCTAATTAAATCTTCTAGCGTCATAAATACCTATGGATAACCGAATTATTTGGCAACCTCCTTTTCAATGTCTTGTGGTTTTTTTTCCTCACTAACCGATTTTGCAGCTTCAACAGCCTTTTTCTCTTCGGCAGCTTTTTCCCGCTCTCTGGCCTTTTTTGCCAAAGCAGCCTTTTGATCCGCTGCTTTACTTGCCGCTATGCTCCCAGTATCGGATGCCGCCTTAATTAATGTTGGAGATACCAACGCAAGCGATGAAACCAAACAAAGATATATCGGCAACATCATTTTTTTTGATTTGATATACAAAATAATCACCCTTTTACCGTTAATTAAAACTATCCCAAACTCAAAGAAATCAGATTGAGAGATTAAAGAAAACCAAAACAACTTGGGTATGATAGCAGATTATTGGTAGGTATTCGAATCATGGCAAACCCAAGCAGAAATCCGCACATTAAAACATTAATTTTAAAATTAAGAATACTGGATTAGATCTCATACTATCCCAAATAATCGCTGTTCTATTTAGAATTCGAAGATTTTAGTTTGGAGCACAATGTTTTATAGTCAACACGCAAGCGCCGTGCCGCTTCTGCTTTATTGTTGCCAGTTTCTTTCAACATTTTTTCAATAATAATCGTATCCATTTTTTTAGTATTTATTCGATGAATTTCTTTCAAGGATAGTCCGTGATCCGCAGAGATATTTAGACACTCTATGCAGGATGTAGGAATCTTTATTGATTCAGTCTTTGGTAGCAACGCTAATGGAATTGAATCCACTCGGGAATCCATGGCTCTTTTCGCAATAAACTTTTTAGACAATAAAAAACTCAAGTCCACTGCTGTAACCTGTTTTTTAGCAACCAATGCAATACGACGAATCACAGAGCGCAATTCTCGCACATTCCCAGCCCATACATAATCCAGTAATACTTTTTTAGCTTCAACAGTCATCTCAGGCATTTCTATAGCAAGATCAACGCACACTTCCTTCATAAAACGATTCGCTAAAAACATGATGTCTTCAGGGCGCTCACGCAAGGGTTGAATATGAATGACGTACTCATTCAAGCGATAATATAAATCCTCACGAAAGGCACCTTTGGCGACTGCATTCAAAAGCTCTTCATTGCTCGCAGATACGATACGAACATTGATAGGAATCGGTTTTGTGCCTCCAATACGGTAGACGACACGCTCTTGTAAGACTCTCAATAATTTAGCCTGCGCAGATAATGACATATTAGCGACTTCGTCCAAAAATAAAGTTCCTCCTTCAGCAGCTTCAAACTTACCGATTGAAAAACGATCTGCGCCAGTAAAAGAGCCTTTTTCATGACCAAACAATTCGTTTTCAATCAACGTATCCGACATTGAGCCACAATCAACTGGAATAAAAACGGCATTTGCACGTTTACTGGCTAAATGAACATTTCTCGCCACTAATTCTTTACCTGTCCCTGTTTCTCCTTGAATAATCACCGAGAAATCAGTCTTGGCCACACGGAGTATGTCCAACATAACCCGTTTCGTTTCTGGACTATTCCCCATTAATTCGCCAACAACGCTAACAACATCTCTATTGGACTGGCTATTTGGATCTAGTTTACTCGTACGCATTTGCACTGCCTGCTTGACCACCTCTAAAACCCGATTACTATCGAAGGGTTTAGGAATATAATCAAAGGCACCGGCTTTAATTGCAGAAACAGCACTTAGAATACCCGCGCTTCCAGTTATAATAACGACGGGGAGTTGCGGATAAAGAGATCGGGCTTTTGCCAAAACAGCCATGCCATTGGGTTCAGGAATAACACTATCAAGCAATAACAGATCAGGCTCGCGTTGAGTCAAAAATTCTATCGCTGTCAAACCATCATGACCTTGCTGGGTTTCATAGCCAGCGTGTTCCAACAAATGAGCCAATAAGTCACATATATCTTTATCATCATCTATAATTATGACTAGACCTAACGATTTACTATTCATTGGTGTACCGGGGTTTTAAAAAATTAAAATGCTCTTAAAAATAGATCTACCATGTTTTGGTAAATAAATCATAAGGAAAAGTATACTTTTGCGTTATTCGTTTTTTAGATAATAAAGAAACGCTTCTACACATTTATGGTGTCTTGGACATTGCCTGAGCATAAAAATGGTCCAATCAGTTTGATATAAAAAAGCATTAATGCTAGATCCAACTGTTTTTTTATATAATTGACTAGCTTATTAAACCTGAACGGGTAAAACTCTTTATCGCACTCTCTGCATTATGTAAATACTTTATCTGCGATACAATGTTAATTGAATTTTCTAAAGTTCACCGATTAATTTTGTAACAGACTGTAACAAAGCCAGAGATTGTTACCTTTTGTTACAATAAACAAGAACATTTCTCAGAATCTGTTTATGATCTTCTTTAGTGGCACTGAGTTTATCAATAATCGTAGTCAATCTGATCGACTTCCTGTAGAAATGCGTTTTCCCAATTCTGTAAAAAAGTTGAACATTAGAATAGTAGTATTATCACGCCCGATTTATTATGCAAAACTACTTGCAACTCTTGAGGACTATGCAGCATAACACAAAGATAAAACAGATAAATTTAGCTGGACAACATGCTAAACTCCAGTGTGCATTTCTTTTATCACTTTATATTCGAATATATCTCTAGTTATCACTGGAATATTTTTCCCATGATTCCCTTTTTTATACTAATTATCCTCAAACATAGCTCTGTTGATAAATTGACATGCCCCGTCTTCTTGTGCTCAAAGAATATCTGCTTGGCGAGGGGGTTTCCTTCGATTTTATTGCTGTAATAAGAGTTTACGACCCTGAGCAGATAAATCATGGGCTCTCGAAGCGAATCAGGGATATTATATTTGTCTGAATTATTACTTAAGCTTATGATATAAATAAAAATATTTATATCATGCAAGAATGGCTCCTGATTATACAATAAGGCAATAATCAGTAAACTTAATTATCAACCCAATCGATTAACTTACCCCCCTTTTAATGAGGACACTCTATGTCTATTTCCGATTTTATTGAAACACCTGATAATTATGAACAAAAAACCATTTGCTGTTTAGTGGTTGATGTATCGGGTTCAATGGCTACTTTAAATCCAAGCGGATCGCCCATTAACCAACTTAATCAAGGTTTAAGTCAGTTCCACGCAGAAATCCATGAAGATAATGCAACGGCCAACCGCCTTGAAATTGCAATTGTCGCGTTTAGTGATACCGTAGAAATTGTTCAACCACCCGCTTTAGTCGATCACTTCTCGCCACCGGTATTAAATGCCAAAGGCAGCACTAAACTGGTCGATGGTGTGCGAGCCGGTATTGAGCTGGTGCAATCCAGAAAACAATATTATAAGAATACGGGACAACCATACAATCGCCCCTGGATCGTTCTAATTACGGATGGTGCCCCTGATACAGGTCAGGATGTAAGAGGATTAGCCGAAGAAATAGCTACAGGTATGGCCGCAAAGGACTTCTTGTTTCTACCTATTGGTGTGACAGGAGCAAATTTACAAATGCTCGAAAGCATTGCAGGTTCTTATTCTGAAGGTGGACGTACACATAAAGTTTCCCCGTTACCGTTAGAGTCCGCTAAATTTTCTGAATTCTTTAAATGGTTAAGTGCCAGCATAGCGATAGCGAGTAGTGATGAAAATGAAAGCAACCTACCTATGCCTACCTGGATGACAGGCTATAAAAACTAATGGATTCCTCTGACCAACCTATTAACACTTCAGAAGAGTTTTGTTCTTCTAATGAATGGTTAATCGTTGATTACTCCGCAATAGGTAAAGACCATAGCAAGCACGATATTCCTTGCCAGGATAATCGATACATTCAGCGAATTGATCCACAATGGGGGGTTGCTGTTTGTTGTGATGGTGCCGGTTCTGCCGAGAAATCTGATGTGGGCTCCAAGTTTGTTGCTGAACAAACAGCAAACGTGTTAGCGCTGACTATAGAAAAAGAACAATGGCTCACCAAAAATCGTTTGCCGGCACAAGAAGAGTGGAACTCTATTTCTCGGCAGGCTTTATATCAGGTCTTTAGGGACTTGGAGTCGTTTGCACAGGTTAATAATCTGGAGTTAAAGTTATTGGCATGTACGGTTATCGCCGTCATCTATTCACCCATCGGCTTATTGGTAACTCATATTGGCGATGGTAGAGCGGCCTATTGTAATCATGAGGGGCAATGGACTGCGATTATCATCCCATTTAAAGGCGAAGAAGCTAACATGACTGTTTTTATTACCTCGTCAATTTGGCATGACCCCGACAAATACATTGAAAGTCGTGTCATTGATGATAAGCCATTCGGTTTTACCCTATTATCCGATGGCTGTGAAAACTTTGCCTTTTTAACCCATGTGAATACGTCAAAAACTACAAACCAGATTAAGATAGAAGACATTAACTTACCCTTTCAAGGCTTCTATCATCCTATTGTTAAGCACTTAAAGGCAATCCATTTAACATTATCCCATGAAGCGATCCAGGCAGAATGGGCGAGTATTTTGGAAAGCGGCACTGAAAAAATCAAAGAAACAATCGACGATAAGACGATGATTCTAGGGCTTTTGGTTTAATTAATGGAAGTTCTTGCATGACATTGACGCTTGTCACCAGCACCCATCAAGTCATTACCGTAGAAGACAAACATTTTGCCTCTGGAGGTGAGGGGAAAGTTCATAAAATCATCTCACCTGATAAGTATTTAAACTGTTGCGTCAAGTTATATGAATCAAAATACCGTAATCAAACACGTCAAGCAAAGATTGAGTTTTTAATAAAAAACGCACCTGCTCATCTACAGAATGATGATTTCATGGTCTGTTTTCCTCAGGAGCTCGTGTTTATAGACCAGCAGTTTGCTGGTTTTATTATGCAGCTTGCTTTTGAGGACAGCATTCAACTAGAAAGCTTATGCACGCCGTCCATTAGGTCGGTTTATACCTTACATCAAAACTTTGACCGTAAGTTATTTGATGCCTTCCATAAGCGCTTACAGTTATGTCTTAATTTGGCAGTGCCTATTCATTTAGTACACAGCTTAAACAAATATGTTTTTGTCGATATTAAGCCCCAAAACATTCTGGTTGATCCCCATTCAAAAATATCCATTATTGATATAGACTCCATTCAGATCTCTAAAAATAAGCAGGTTTTACATTCTGCACACGTCAATACGCCTGACTATATTCCTCCTGAATGGCAAGGCGTCATTATAAAAGACAAGTATATTCCTGTTGAATGGGACAGGTTTGCCGTTGCCATAATATTTTACCGAGTCCTGTTTGGTATACATCCCTATGCGGCAAGCTTTAACCCACCTTATGCTCATCTTACGACCATACCAGATTTGATTAAGAATGGCTTTTTTGTACAGGGTCGTAATAAAACAGCGATTACTACCTTACCAGCCCCTCATTCATTGTTTAATCAACTCGACTCAAAGCTACAAAACTTATTTTTAGCCTCTTTTGAAGACAGTTTGCATAAGCCGAGTAAACGCCCCACGCTCGACCAATGGGGCAAAACTCTTTTTAACACTATAAAACCTGCCGGACTCTTGAAGCGTTTGGTTAATGCCATTAAGCAGATTATTAATAATTGCACTCTTGGTTTAGTTCAGTTTATTACTTCTGTTGTTGATAAGGTCTATCAGTTTATTATTAACTGTTTATTGACCACTAAAAATAACTTTGGAAATATTGCTGTTACTCTTTATTTAATACTTATTATTTTAGGGCTCTCTAAATATCATTATGAGCTGCTATATTTGACCTCTGAAAATAAAGCCTTTATTAATAGCCGCACACCCGCCAATGTAAGGCGTACGCCTGATTCCACTAGCGATTTAAATATTTTGTATAAACTTAAATGCACTGATGAGGTTTATGCGATCAACGGTATTAATAAAGAAAAAGGTGGGTGGACTGAAGTTACTGCGTCAATTCAAGCTCCTAAAGGTACGAAACATGCATTTATTAAAAGTTATATTTTATCTGCTACAAAACCCGCTAATTGTGACAAGTAAGGGATACTTAGATTCTAATATCGGCTGGGTTGAATAACTTGCTTATCCGTCCCAGCCAATATTTTAGCTATTCCTTACCTCTCGAACCAGAACGACCTTTGCCTCTAGATTCAGTACGTTGACCACCGGTTCTTTTGCTATCCGCGGCTTTAGGTGTTTTGGCTGCTGTCTTTTTAGTATGCCGAAAGTCTTTTTTACCCGTGGTTTTATTGGGTGCATTCTTTTTAGGTGCATCCATTACTTTTAATGACACGGGCTCGTATCCGGTATCAGCGACTCTGGGTATTTGTCTTTTTAGTAACTTTTCAATTTCTGATAAAGCCCATGCTTCTTCTGGACATACCAAAGACAAGGCTTCGCCACTGGCTCCCGCCCGTCCCGTACGACCAATACGATGGATGTAATCTTCTGGGACTTGGGGCAAATCAAAGTTAATCACATGGGGTAAGTCATCAATATCCAAGCCACGAGCGGCAATATCAGTAGCAACCAATACAGAAACCTTACCGTTCTTAAAATACTCTAACGCTTTATTTCGTGCGCCCTGGGTTTTATCCCCGTGTAAAGCGGCTGTCCGGATACCATCTTCGATCAATTGCTTCTCTAAGCGATCGGCACCGTGTTTGGTACGCACAAACACCAATACCTGTTTCCAGTTATTACTGCCGATTAAATAAGATAACAACGCTCGTTTATATTCACGGTCGATGCCATAAACTCGCTCAGATACATTGTCTGCCGTCGCATTTTGTTTAGCGACTTCAACTTCTACTGGATTATTTAATAACTGAGCCGCCAATGCTTTAATCGCATTAGGCACTGTGGCGGAAAACAATAAACTCTGACGCTTTTTAGGAATCAGTGCCATAACCTGTTTAATGTCAGGCAAAAAGCCCATGTCTAACATGCGATCCGCTTCGTCCAATACCAAGACTTCTATATTAGACAGGTTGATATTGCGCTGGGTGACATGATCAATCAAGCGACCTGGCGTAGCCACTACGATATCACAACCCCGTCTTAATTGACGTGTCTGTATTCCAATACTAGCTCCACCGACAATTGATTCAATGTGAAAAGGCAAATATTGACTGTACGCTATTACGCTTTCATACACTTGTTGGGCCAGTTCACGCGTAGGCACCAGGATAAGTCCACGTACTCTCCGTGGCTTTTGGTGTGGATCGTAGTTTTGAAACAATCGCTGTAATAAAGGTAAGGTAAAACTTGCCGTTTTACCTGTCCCTGTTTGAGCACCCGCTAATACGTCTTTACCCTCAAGAATTAATGGGATTGCTTTTTCTTGGATAGGGGTAGGTGTTGTGTAACCTTGATCAGCTACAGATTTTAGAAGTTCCTCGATTAAACCGAGCTGAACAAAAGACATTTAAAACCCTCTAGTAATAATTTCATTCAAAATCATAAAGATCAGCATGATTTTGTAAAACAGTTGCAAAGTAATAGTATACTGCAAAACAGCTATCCCTTTTAACGGTACTTGCTAATTTTGCTAGAACAAGCTTCCAATCTATCTAATATTAAGCATTAGCTTAGTTTTTGATAAAATAGATTTTTTATCACTGCCTTATTTCTGTAAGAAGCTCTCTTCCTTTATGCGAATCCATTCCCTCCCTATTCAACTGGTCAATCAAATTGCTGCGGGTGAAGTTGTTGAAAGACCCTCTTCTGTCGTCAAGGAGTTGGTTGAAAACTGTTTTGATGCGGGTGCAAAGCAAATCACTATTGAGATAGAACAAGGCGGGGTACGCTTAATAAAAATAAGAGATGATGGTTGCGGCATAGTCAAAGAGGATTTACCTTTAGCATTATCCCGTCATGCCACCAGTAAAATTGCCACGCTACATGACTTGGAACAAGTCTCCAGTATGGGCTTTCGCGGTGAAGCATTACCCAGTATCAGTTCGGTTGCGCGACTCACGTTGATTTCACGCACGGCAGATGCCGACTGTGCATGGAGCGTAACTGCGGATGGCTCTGAGAAAAACTTTGATCCCCAGCCTGATCCTCATCCTTTAGGTACAACGATTGATGTGCGCGACTTATTTTACAATACACCGGCAAGACGTAAGTTTCTAAAAACAGAGAAAACCGAGTTTACTCATATTGAAACATTAGTCAAACGCATGGCGTTGAGTCGTTTTGATATCAGCTTTACCCTTAACCACAACCATAAAGAGATACTTAATCTTAAAGTAGCCGACTCAGAACGTGACAAAGAACGTCGTGTTGCAGAGATATGTGGTTCATCTTTTATTGAAAATGCAGTCAAGATTGAGTTTGCTGCTTCTGGTTTAGAGTTAACCGGCTGGGTAGGTTTACCCACATTTTCTCGCAGTCAGCAAGATATGCAGTTTTTTTATGTCAATGGCAGATTAATCAAAGATAAGCTAGTTTCACATGCGGTTAAACAAGCCTATCAAGATGTTTTGTTTCATGGAAGGCATCCTGTTTTTGTACTGTACTTAAGACTCGACCCGACACTGGTTGATGTTAATGCACATCCTGCGAAACTTGAAGTGCGTTTCAGAGAAGGCCGTTTGGTACATGATTTTTTATTTACTGCTCTGCACCGCTCGCTGGCCGATATCAGACCTGAACACCTGATGACTCAGATAGACACTATTGAACCAGTTCGCACTGATCTTGCTTATTCACCTGAAGTAACTCATGAGTCCGAATTAAAGCCTGCCTTTAATTCAACGCCTAACTATAACCCAAGACCTCCACAACAATACGCTCTTCCTCTTACAGTTTCTGAATCTATCAGAGCTTATGCCTCTTTATATCCTGAAGATACGCAGCATCCAGATAAATCATTTGATGAACTCGTTGCTACACCTGCTTTTGCACCAGCGACTAATCATCCCTTAGGCTATGCTATTGCCCATATTCATAATATTTATATTCTAGCTGAAACACCTAAAGGGATTATTTTAGTCGATACGCATGCTGCACATGAGCGCGTGACTTATGAGCGTCTAAAGAAACAATATCAAAACGGTACTGTTCCAAGTCAACCGTTATTGTTACCCATCAAAATGAATGTCACTTCTGCTGAAGCTGATTTAGCTGAACAGGAGTCTGAGTTTTTTATGTCCTTTGGCTTTGAGCTTAATCGCTCCGGACCCGAGACGATTACCCTTAGAGCTACACCTGCTTTATTGCGCAACGTTGATAAAGAAAAGTTAATACGAGATGTATTGGCCGATATTCTTGTTCATGGCTTGAGTAATCGCATACAAGACAATACCAATCAACTTCTGGCGTCTATCGCCTGCCATGGTTCAGTGCGTGCTCATCGTCGTTTAACGATTGATGAAATGAATGCGTTATTACGGGATATGGAACAAACCGAACGCATTGGTCAATGTAATCACGGCCGTCCTACCTGGATCGAATTATCAACAAATGAGCTGGATAAGTTCTTTATGCGTGGACAGTAACTAACAATGAATAACCCAGTGCTTCCACCTGCGATATTTTTAATGGGCCCTACTGCGTCTGGTAAATCAGCGCTATCCGTTAAACTAGCTCACGCACTCAATGGCGAAATCATTAGTGTTGATTCTGCGCTTGTGTTTAGAGACATGTCTATTGGTACTGCCAAACCGACTATAGCCGAAAGAGAAGGCATTCCTCACTACTTGATCGATATTATTGATCCCTCTGAAGTCTTTTCTACTGGTCAATTTAGGATGCAAGCTCTTTCACTTATGGCTGATATCACTCAACGTGGTAAGACGCCTATTTTAGTCGGTGGCACCATGCTTTACTTTAATACCCTTTTTAAAGGGCTTGCTGTTTTACCTGAAGCTAACCAAGAACTTAGAGCTCAACTTGATTTAGACTTAGAACACTTAGGTAAAGAATCATTACATAAACGGCTTGCGGAAGTTGATCCCGAATCTGCTGCAAGAATTCATCCCAATGATCCTCAACGTGTGCAACGTGCTTTAGAAGTTTATGAGCTAAGCGGCAGACCATTGTCTTCTTTTTTTTGCACATCGATAAATGATGACTTACCCTATCAAAAAATTAAACTCATTATTGCACCTAGTGACAGAAAGATATTACACGATATTATCGCTCAACGTTTTCATGCCATGCTTGAACAAGGCTTTATCTCTGAAGTCGAAAAGCTTTTTAATCGAGGAGATTTAAGTGAAAAGATGCCTTCTATCCGTGCTGTAGGTTATCGACAGGCTTGGTCTTTCTTGCAAGGTGAGAATGATTTAGAAGGTATGACTGAAAAGGCGATTATTGCTACGAGACAACTCGCTAAACGCC
The DNA here is from genome assembly GCA_903859415.1 of uncultured Methylococcaceae bacterium. GTDB lineage: Bacteria > Pseudomonadota > Gammaproteobacteria > Methylococcales > Methylomonadaceae > Methylobacter_C. The sequence goes on along the minus strand of CAIOMN010000170.1, from coordinate 19,655 downwards.
AATTTACTTGGTTACGTAAAGAAACTGATGCACTTTCTTTTGAAACGGGTCATAAAGATCTATTTGATAATGTGCTTGAAGCGATTTACAACCAGTGTAATTCGCTGCACTTTATTTAACTTGACTGAAGAGAGTCTTAGACCGGTACTTACCTGTATCTAATTTCTCTCTTCAGTTTGCTTAATCTTACCTTAGGTTAAAAACAGGCCTTCATGGCAACGCCTATGTCAGTGGGTGATACGCACACCTCGATACCAGCACTTTTTAAAGCAGCAATTTTACCTTTAGCCGTGCCTTTACCGCCGGTGACGATCGCACCTGCATGACCCATACGTTTGCCAGATGGCGCTGTCTGACCGGCTATATAAGCGACAACTGGTTTAGTGACATATGCTTTTATGTAATCAGCAGCATCTTCTTCCTCACTACCTCCTATCTCGCCGACCATTACAATGCCTTTTGTTTGATCATCTGCTTGGAAGCGACTCAATACATCAACAAAGTTCATTCCATGAATAGGGTCTCCGCCGATACCCACGCAAGTACTTTGTCCTAAACCTTGTTGAGTTGTTTGATGGACTGATTCATACGTTAAGGTACCAGAGCGCGATACAATACCGATCGATCCCGGCAAATGGATTTTACCTGGCATAATACCAATCTTACATTCTCCTGGAGTTATTACCCCTGGGCAGTTAGGGCCAACTAATATAGTATCGGTTCCTGCCATTGCAGCTTTAACTCGCAACATTTGCAATATAGGAATTCCCTCTGTGATACAGACTATCAGTTTTATCCCGGCATCAACTGCTTCAAGTATTGCATCCGCCGCATAAAATGGGGGTACATAAATGACACTAGCAGTAGCTCCCGTGGTTTTAACGGCATCATCCACCGTATTAAATACCGGCAGACCTAGATGTGTTTCACCGCCCCTCTCTGGTGTTACACCACCAACTAGTTGAGTACCATATGCTAGGGTTTGCTCAGAATGAAATGTACCTTGTTTTCCGGTAAAACCCTGGCAAATAACTTTGGTGTCTTTATTTATTAAAATACTCATACGGCCTCCGCTAATGCAACAACTTGTTCTGCTGCGTGAGCTAAATCTTCTGCAGGGTAAATATTTAAACCAGTGTCCGTCAAGAGCGCTCTTCCTTGCTCAACATTGGTTCCTTCTAATCTTACAACTACTGGTACTTTTACATGAATTTGTTCAATTGCTGCCAAAATTCCAGAAGCTATCACATCACACTGTACGATACCGCCAAAAATATTTACTAGAACTGCTTTGACACTGCTATCTGAAAGAATCAGTTTAAATGCTTCACATACTTTTTCGACATTAGTTCCACCCCCTACATCCAGAAAGTTCGCTGGCTGCCCGCCTTTCAGCTTAACTAGATCCATGGTTGCCATCGCTAAGCCCGCACCATTAACCATACAACCTATATTCCCCTCTAATGTAATATAATTAAGCCCATATTTCTGTGCATAATTTTCTTTATCATCTTCCTGTGTTGGATCTTTCATAGCAAGAATATCACTATGTAGGGCAACCGCATTATCATCAAAATTAATTTTTGCATCCAAGGCTAATAAATCACCGCTTTCAGTTTCTATTAGCGGATTAATTTCAATTTGTGTCGCATCTTTATCGATAAACAGGTCATACATCCCCTGCATTATCTTAGCAAGTTCTTTAACTTGAGCACCTTTAAGCCCTAAGTTATATGCAACTTTACGAGACTGATTAGCTTGTAAACCTGCCGCTGGATGAACGGGTACCGTTATAATTTGTTCTGGTGAATCATGAGCTATTGCTTCTATGTCCATACCACCTGCTACTGAAGCTATAAAAATAACTCTTTCTGTTGCTCTATCTACTAAAATACTTAGATACAACTCTCGCTTTATTGGATACAAACTCTCAATCAGCAAAGAATTAATAGGTAACCCTAAATGATCAGTTTGTATTGTAACCAACCGTTTACCTAACAACTCTTCACTAATTTCTGCAACTTGTTCTAAACTTTTAGATACTTTAACTCCACCTACTTTACCTCTACCACCCGCATGAACTTGAGCTTTAACTACCCAGCCTTCTCCCCCTAATTCACTTGCAACTTGCACAGCTGCTTCCGGCGTGCTTGCAAACATTCCCTGTGGCACAGCTATTCCATAGGCTCTAAATAACTGTTTAGCCTGATATTCATGAATATTCATTTCTCACCCCTAATTGGCCGGTATTATCTGGAATTGTTTCGCTCTATATTTATTACTAAACAATTAAATTTTTACTATCAACTAATCTATTTATTTACATTTTAAACCAGTTCTCACAAAAGGCCATCGATAATCATTTTCTATTTCAGATATTCGGATTACCTACTTATTTTTGATTATTCTATACTTTAATATTAGTCAAAAAAAAACCCCTGTTACTCTTACAAGTAACAGGGGTCTTCAATTCCTTAATTAACAATCAAATTGTCAATTAATTTTTCATTAGATGAAAGTTGGAATTAATGGAGCATCAATTGTTACTAATTGACGGTTTCCAGCAGCATCATAGAAGAACAACAAACCAGCAAAACGGCTATCTGGATCGTAAATCAAGTCAGCTAAACGGTAAACTTCCCATGCAGCGTCAGAAGCAGTTACTTGAACTGTTCTTGATTGGCCTGGAGCGATAGCACTGTTATCACTAACAGTCAAACCTTCTTCAGCCAACAAGTCATCAGGATAACCTGTTTCGTCTTGAGCAACAGCAGGATCTAAGAAACGAACACCAGCAGTGTTGAATTCACCTAAACGAACTGGTGAATCACCATTGTTAGTGATAGTCAAAGTCATTTGCATCGCACGACCTGGTACACGGTATGTAGCGTCTTCAACTTTAACAGCAACAGTTGGTACAGGTAATTGAATTGACTTAATACCACGTAACAAACCAGCTTGCAATGGAGTTGTAATTGGGAACTTTTCGTTAGTGCTTGCCATAGAAACAGCAATAATAGCGATAGTACCAACAGCAAACGCCAAAGTAACTTTTCTGTCAGCTGGAGTAATCAATGTATCAGCTTTACCAGCTTCAACAGCGATTGAGCGTGGGATAAACAATGGTTTACGTGCCCAGTAAGCTATCCAAAGTAAGCCAACAGCGTACCATGCAGCATGCCAGAAGTAAGTGTTACTTAAGTTATAAGTTTCCAAATCAATTGTTTCGCCAGTTAAAGTAGTAACTGGGTTAACAAATGAACCCATTGAACCAGTAACAGTTACCCATTTACCTGGACCAATGATAGGACCACCGCCTTTCACGTTTAACATTGTGTGAACGTGCCAGTCACCTGGACGACGTGCTTTCAACAATACTTTAAACTCATAAGTTTCGCCCAATTCCAAAGATACTGAACGAGGAACTAATTGACCACCGATCCAAGATCCAGCACGTATAAATACAGGACCAGGAATACCAATGTTCAAAAATGAGATTTCTGGTTTATCAACAGTTTCTGGCCATCCAGAAAACACGAAGAATTTACCTGAAATTGTCATTGTATCATTAACTGGCACTTCTTCTTTTGACCAGTTCAGGTCAAACCAGTGAATAGTACGCATACGCATGAAAGCGGCTTGCGACTTTTCACCATGAGCAGATGCAGTTGGTGTGTAAAACATCGCTGCTGTCATTGTAATCAGCAGTGCGACAAAGGATAATTTAGCAACCTTGTCTTTTAATATTTTCATATATCCTCCTCTATAATAGAGAATCTATTGTTTTTTGAGTATCTAGCGGTAATATTAAATTATTACCGTCAGTCTTTTTTATTTTTTGATGAAACAATTCTTATGTCTTATGCAGCTTCAACAAATTTTGTTGACGCAAACCATTGACCAAAGAAGTGCCACAAGAAATATATTAAGATACTCACGAAAGCAGAGAAGAACGCTGATACAGGAGCAACGTCTTTACCGAAAGTTCTTAATGTACCTTTTTCAACCATTCTGATGTATTCAGGAGTACCAGTTCTAACATAGTGGTAACCTTGTAAGTCAGCCAAAGTCATCATCATACCGTTGTATTCAACTGGTACATGTAATGGAGCAATGATTGGCCAGTTACCTGGATAGAACAAAAGACCCCATGCCATACCACCGATAACAGCAGTAACAGTCATACTACCAGTTAACAATAAAACAGCATCAAGAACGATTGCGCCTGGCATCAAGTTTGATGGGAAGCAGAAGTTTACTGGGAAATAAGTCCAACCCCAGAAATTCAAGTATCTGTTGATCCACTCACCTAAAAGAAGACCTAAAATACAAACTACCGCACCGAAAGGTAAACGGTAACGCCACCATAAACATGCTTGAACAGCAGCAGGGAAAGTGATTGAAACGATTGGAGCTACAGTTACCCATAGACGTCTATCTTTCCAGTCAGTCCAGAAATCCCAGTCACCACCAGTTAACATATAGTGAATGTGATAACCACCAAGTACAACGAAGAACAATGTAAACAAAATTAGCCAATCGAACGTGCGAGAAACTTTTACTGCTTCAGCGCGTGAACGTACAGCTGATTGAGATGCGCTCATTAGCTTACCTCCTAAAGGATTTAAATTATTTTTATTAATGACTATCATTCTTTGCAGTTCCGCCGTGAAAAGTGACGGAACCGCTAGGAGATAGTTATTACAGCCTAGACTTAAATTAAGCTAAGTCTTTTTTCAGAAGCTTGCTGATTGAAGCAACTTCTATATTTACCACACCTAGTACACCTAAAGCAGCCCATCCGAAGAATACGAAGCCGTAATGTAAAGGAGCAACAAACAACTCTTCCATGAACCAGAAAGTATGACCCCATTCATTCAAACCAACATTAGGTAAGATCATGAAAGGACCAACTACTGAAACCAAGTATTGAAGAGGCAAACCTTTTTGATAAGCTGGCAATCTAGTTTTAGCATATAAGAAAGCCGCACCACCTGTGATGATGTAGATTGGGTAGCTCAAATAGAATTCGATGATGTGACTTGGAGTAAAGTCAGTATCACGAACGATAGTTTGATGCCAAGTACCATCTTGTTCAGTAAAGTAACTTGCGCCATAATAAATAGCCCAAGCGTAGCATACCAACCAAGTCCAATGAGTAAAGTGTCTTCTTAACTCTTCTCTTGGAGTGATTGATAATACTTTACGATCACGAGATTTCCATAAGTAACCCCACAGAATACCTGCAGTAGATACTTCTAAAACGAACTCGATGTACAAAAAGTTCATCCAGTAAGTTTCGAACTCAGGTGCGAATGAATCAAGACCAGCTGACCAGCCATATACGCCTTCATACCAACGAACCCAGCCGTAGAATATGATATATAGCAAGGAGCCAAGTACTAAGTTTTTTACATTTAACAGCGGTGCTTCCGCAGCATCAGCTTTCACTGATTCAGTTGTAGCTGCCATTTCTACCTCCTAAAAATTAAAAAAAACCCCAATCTATCGATCAGGACTCTATAGTATTCCCTTTTCCCACTTCAGGATTAAAGTTACCCTGAAATACCACCAAGTCAATTTAGTGAGTTATCAGTCTACCATCTCATTTAACCTTGTCAAGTCAAAAAGAGCTAACAACTAAATTTTTCATTTTACACGATAGAGACCCTTAAATTTACCTCATCCAAATAACCTCATTTCTGTTAGAATACCTATCAATAAGCTGCGATATACCACCTACTAGCAGGATTTAAAATCAAATGCAAAAATACAGAACATTAATATTCATCGCCGGACTTGCCATACTTTTTTTAAGTCAATATAAACTCATAATGCCTTTCGTTTATAAAGTTGTTGCATCGGATCTTTTTCTGGTTAATAGCAAAGACCAATCTAGTCAAGTTCCTATAACTACTCCGTTATCAAACTTAGCCTTCATGCACTGCAATAATTACATCAAAGATGAACTTGGCACCGACAAAACTGTTATTTTTCCTGAAAAGCCTCTAAATGCATGGACACTTGGCAATTATCAGTATCTTATTAGCGCTGAATTTACCGTTACAAATGACAAAGCAGACACAACTAAAAAGAAATATGCTTGCCGCATAACTTACAACAACGGAGATAACGAAGAGGGAGCTATAGATTTTAGCAATTGGTCTATTATTGGGGTTTCTGGCTTTAAGGATATGTGATCTACTGTATTAATTTGGACTTAACAGTTGATAATGATTAACCAGTTGAGCAGCTTACATTCTTTAGCTTTGTGCAGATCAACTGGTTGTTTGATGGACATTTTATATTTTGGCATGAACATTATAAGCTCAAATTAATTTGACTTGAATACGTCCATTTTCAATACGCACTGTATAACAAGGAATATCTTCATATGCTGGCGGCCCAGTCACCTTGCCTGTTTTAATACAAAAGCGAGCACCATGACGAGGACAAATAATTTCTTCACCCTCTATCACCCCGCTTGCAATTTCTCCGCCATCATGAGAGCAAACATCCTGAATGGCATAAACCCCACCATTTACTCTAAACACTGCAACGTCAACCCCATCGACATCAACCACAATATTTTCGCCGTCTATTAAAGACAATTCAGCGTCTACATCTTTCCAATCAGACATTCCCCAAACCCCAAACTTAATTCTCTAACGCTCAAAACCATATTCTAAAACTCAAATAATTAGAAAATCTCATTAATTTTTAAGATAAACATCATACCTTAATAACTTACCCTGATAACTTTCACTCGGCTTTCCACCCAATGGCTCTGCATAATCTGGACTCTTTACGACCACCCTTTTTCCTGACACTTTTAAAGCAACCTCAAAAAGCTGCTCCCTATCTTGATCATCACCTAACAAATCGCGCAATACTACCATTGATTTTTTTGCTAACGCAGACTTCTTACGCTTAGGTGGGAACATAGGATCAAGATAAATACAATCAGGAAGCGTATTTAATGTCTGCAACAACTCAATAGCGTTTCCTCGCAACAATTGAGGCGGCTGTAGTTTTAACGTCTGAATCCAGTCTTCAGCAAGCAATCGATTAAACCCATCACAGAGCAACTCTGCCATCACCGGTGATCGCTCAATGCACAGCAAGTCATACCCCATACGAAATATATGTAAGCTGTCTTGCCCCCATCCCGTGGTTGCATCGACGACTGTTTTGGTCTTTCGCCCTAAAGCTTGCGCCAACGCATCTTGCTTTGGCGCAGGCCAGGAACGCTGCTCTCCATTACGCGGCTCAATATCTACCACTAAACCGCCTTTTTTAAGCAACTCCTTATCTAATAACTTTAGACAACCATCACGCCAACTTAAAAAAAAACTCTCTGGACACTCTTTGCCTACAAACCCATACAAAGGCACATCCAATCTATCTGCTAACTCTTGTGACCTTTCTTTATCGCTTAAACTTTGACACAAGACCGCTAATTTTCCGCTATATTTATCCATTTCTCAGAAAACTCTAAATCCTCAGAACGAGAGTCTGTCAAACACAGACTAACAAACAATAAGGATCATTCGGTTGAAATGGCTTGTTGTTGATTTTTTAATGCTGCATCTAAGGTATGCCAAGCCAAAGTCGCACATTTAACTCTTGCTGGATATTCCCGAACACCGGCTAAAACTGCCAACTTACCAATCGCTTCGAGATTAAAATGCTCATCTTTGCCCGTAGTCATCTCATGAAATTGCTTAAACAAAGCATCAGCCTCTTGCTCAGTTTTACCCTTAATGATCTCAGTCATCAATGACACAGAAGCCGTTGAAATTGCACAACCTGAACCTTGAAAACTGGCATCTGTAATGACATCCCCGTCCATTTTCAAATACAAGGTCAGACGATCACCACATAAAGGATTAAAACCCTCTACCTTTCTATCCGCATCATCGATGACTCGAAAATTTCTTGGATTACGATTATGGTCAAAAATAACCTCTTGATAAAGATCACGTAAATCATCAAACATTAGCCAAATACCTCAATCAAAGATTCTATGCCATTCATTAATACATCAATTTCTTGACGGGTATTATACAGTGCAAATGAAGCTCTTGCTGTTGCAGGAACATTATAAAAATCCATCACCGGCATCGCACAATGATGTCCCGCCCTGATAGCAATACCTAAACTATCAAGCATAGTACCAATATCATGCGGATGAATTTTATCCAGCACAAAGGACAAAATCGCACCCTTCTCTTCAGCTTCACCAATGATTCTTAAACCTTTAATAGTACGGGCTTTTGTAGTCGCATAATCCAATAACTCGGCTTCATGAGCGGCAATCGCTGGCATTCCAATCGCATTGATATAATCAATAGCCGCACCTAAACCAATCACATCCGCGATATTAGGTGTACCTGCTTCAAATTTGTACGGCAAAGTATTGTATTCAGTCTCAGTAAAGGTGACCTTACGAATCATATCTCCACCGCCCTGATACGGAGGCATGACTTCTAATAACGCTTGTTTTCCATACAATACGCCCGTACCCGTAGGCGCATATAACTTATGCCCAGAGAACACATAAAAATCACAATCTAAGGCTTGTACATCCACTGCTATATGCGGAATAGCTTGAGCACCATCCAACAACACAGGGATATTCTTTGAATGCGCCGCCTCAATAATCGCCTTGACCGGATTAATAGTTCCCAATGCATTCGACATATGCACTACTGCAACTAATTTTGTCTTTTCATTCAGCAATTGCTCAAACTCGGCAAAGATTAACTCACCCGTTTGATTAATCGGCGCCACTCTTAACACGGACCCTGTTTGCTCACACAACATTTGCCAAGGCACAATATTGGAATGATGCTCCATTGCGGTAATCACAATCTCATCACCGGCTTTAATATTCGCCTTACCATAGGTCTGAGCGACTAAATTGACCGCTTCTGTAGCGCCTTTCACAAAGATAATTTCTTTGTCACTCGCTGCATTAATAAACTCTTTTACTTTAGTGCGTGCCGCTTCAAATTTATCGGTAGAACGTACACTTAAGGTATGCACGCCACGATGCACATTGGCATAATCATGACTATAAACCTGCACAATACTATCGATAACGGCTTGCGGCTTTTGACACGTCGCTGCATTATCTAAATAAACCAGATCCTTACCGCGAATCTTTTCCTTCAGGATAGGAAAATCCTGGCGTATTTTCTCTACATCAAACACGGTCATAGCCACTCCTTATTGATTCCTTCCTGTGGAAAGCGTGTTAACACTTGCCCCAAAATTAAATCATGCAAACTTTTAATCTTAACCTTATCCACCATTTCATTAGCAAACGCAAAGGTGAGCATGTTACGCGCAGTTTCTTCATCGACACAACGAGACTGGAGATAAAAAATAGATTTTTCATCTAACTGCCCTACAGTCACGCCATGTGCGCACTTTACATCGTCCGCATAAATCTCTAATTGCGGCTTTGTATCGGCCTCAGCATCACTCGATAACAACAGATTGCGATTATTCATTTGCGAATCCGTTTTCTGCGCATCTTCTGCCACCACAACTCGACCCTGAAAAACCCCTCTCGCTCTATCATCCAATACGCCCTTGTATAATTGGCGACTGATACCGTGGGGCTTTAAATGATTGATCCTGGTATGATTATCTATATGTTGGCGCTTAACACCTAAATACAGACCATTTAACTCACATTCAGATGCGTAATCTAAATCCGTATGCACATCACTACGGACTAACACACCACCCAAAGCAAAGTTATCATGGCGAAAACGCGCATCTCGGGCTTGTTTAACATACGTCCCGCCAAAATGAATCGCCTTTTCAGACTCCACCTGCACCTTATGAAGGGTAACATTGGCATTTTGCCCGACAAACACTTCTGTCACGGCGACAGACAAATAAGCACACTCTAAACCTGCAAAGGTTTCAATTAACTGCACCTCAGACAACTCATCAGCCACTATGACTGAGCGTGTATTGATCGCTGTTAATTCTTGCGTAGCGATATGCAGCACCTGTATTGGCTTCGACACTTGAAGCTTTGCCGGCACATGAATCAGCACACCATCAACAAAATAAGCCCCATTAAAGGCAACAAAACCGTTCTCATCTTGGCTTACAGCACCGTTAATCTTCCCTTCTAACACAGTAGCGTACTGTGCGTCTTGCAAAGCTTTGGCCAGACTCATAACCGTAACACCCTCTGGCAAATCGGCCAACACAGAGTGCTCTGCTGAAAAATAGCCATCGACCAATACCAATGACCAGGCATCAACCAACTGATAAGCCTTTAACCAATCAGCCGTTATAACAGCCGAGACGCTCTTCTGAGCCATCGCAAAATGTTGCTTATCAAGGACGGAAACATTTGTGTAACGCCAGTCTTCATCACGTATAGCAGGGAATCCATATTCAGTGAACTGCAAGATTGCGTCTGCACGCTGCTGTTGCAACCAAGGCACGGTTTGCCCACACAATGAAGAGGCAACATCAGCATAGCGCTCTACATAAGCACTTGAATTTGCCTTAGCCATTAAGCAGATGCCTCTGCATCTTCAAGCCAACTATAACCTTTCTCTTCAAGTTCTAAAGCGAGTTCTGCCCCACCGGACTTAACGATTTGTCCATTCGCCAACACATGTACAAAATCCGGTTTAATGTAATCCAATAAACGCTGATAATGCGTCACCATCACAAAAGAGCGATCCGGTGAACGTAATGAATTAACGCCTTCAGACACAATCTTTAAGGCATCAATATCCAATCCAGAATCCGTTTCATCTAGGATACACAATTTAGGTTCAAGAATAGCCATTTGTAATATCTCATTACGCTTTTTCTCGCCACCCGAAAATCCTTCATTCACCGCCCGATATAAAAACTTCTCATCCATTTCCAAAAGACGTACTTTACCCTTAACCAACGTTAAGAAATCCATCGCATCGACTTCTGATTGACCATGATGTTTACGAATGGAATTCAGCGCCGCTTTTAATAAATACACGTTACTCACACCCGGAATTTCAACGGGGTATTGAAACGCTAAAAAGACGCCCTCACGCGCACGTATTTCAGGCGGCATTTCTAATAAATCTTTACCTTGATAAGTCGCCGAACCTTCAGTCACTGTGTATCCGCTCTTACCTGATAAAATGTGAGATAAAGTACTTTTACCCGAACCATTGGGACCCATAATGGCGTGAATTTCACCCGGTTTAATTTCAAGATTAATACCTTTAAGGATGGGTTTATCACCCACACTCACGTGAAGATTTTTTATGCTAAGCATTCATTGTTACCTATTGTATAGAGGGCTCTTAACCCTAATCCTTAAAAAATTCTGTGTTATCCAACCGAGCCTTCGAGACTCAAACCTAATAAAGCCTGCGCTTCTACTGCAAACTCCATCGGCAATTCTTTGAAAACTTCTTTACAAAAACCATTCACGATCATTGACACAGCATCTTCTGCAGAGAGTCCGCGTTGCTGACAGAAAAACAACTGATCTTCACTAATTTTAGAAGTGGTCGCTTCATGCTCCACCTGAGCGGAAGGCTGTTTAACTTCAATATAGGGAAACGTATGCGCACCACACTGATCACCCACCAATAAAGAATCACATTGGGTATAGTTTCGGGCGTTTTCTGCACTCTTTAATACTTTAACCAATCCACGATAGGTGTTTTGTGCTTTACCTGCCGAAATACCTTTAGAGACAATCGTACTACGGGTATTTTTTCCAATATGAATCATCTTCGTACCGGTATCCGCTTGCTGATAATTATTCGTTAACGCCACAGAGTAGAACTCGCCGACTGAATTATCACCTGTTAAAACACAACTAGGATATTTCCAAGTAATGGCAGAACCGGTTTCGACTTGAGTCCAGGACACTTTAGAGTTCGCACCGCGACAATCAGCCCGTTTAGTCACAAAGTTATAAATACCCCCCAAGCCATTTTTGTCACCCGGATACCAATTCTGTACCGTTGAATATTTAATCACCGCATCTTTCATTGCGACCAATTCAACAACAGCCGCATGCAACTGATTTTCATCACGCATCGGTGCCGTACAGCCTTCTAAATAGCTGACATGGCTACCTTCATCGGCAATAATCAAGGTTCTTTCAAACTGCCCGGTATTAGCCGCATTAATTCTAAAATAGGTAGATAATTCCATAGGACAACGCACGCCTTTTGGAATGTAAACAAATGAACCATCCGTAAATACCGCCGCATTTAAAGCCGCAAAATAATTATCCGTAATAGGAACGACAGAACCCAAATATTCTTTAATCAACTCTGGATGATCTCGCAAGGCTTCAGATATTGGGCAGAAAATAACACCCGCATCTTTTAATTTTCCTTTAAAAGTAGTAGCTACTGACACACTATCAAAAACAGCATCAACAGCCACACCTGCTAAACGTTCTTGCTCATCTAAAGGGATACCCAATTTTTTATAGGCTTCTAGGATTTGCGGATCAATTTCATCCAAACTTTTAGGGCCATCTTCTTTACGCTTAGGCGCAGAGTAATAACTAATAGATTGATAATCGATAGGATCAAACTTTACAAATGCCCATTCTGGAGACTTCATCGTTTGCCAATGTCGAAAAGCCTTTAATCGATACTCCAGCATAAACTCAGGTTCATTCTTGATCTTGGACAACTTATGAATAACACTTTCATCCAGTCCTGGTAAGAATGTGTTAGTTTCCAACTCAGTCACAAATCCTTGTTTGTATTCCTGATTGATAAGATTGTTAATTTCTTGTGTACTGGCTGACATAAAAATTCTCTTTTAAAGTACAAGGACGTAGTCTATGAAAACTATTTCTTACTAACGATATAAACTGGTGACAGGAATCATAACTTCTTGATTCCAGACAACGTCTTTAACAGGTACTGGCTTAATCATATCGGCCAAAGTCACTGATTCTAAGGCGTGATGGATAGTCTGGTTAATTAGACTCCAGTTGCTTCTGATTCCACAACCAGAGGCCTGCTCACAACCTAGTTGAGAAATACTACACTCTGTTAATGCGATTGGCCCCTCCAAGGCACTGATCACACTTGCTACTGTAATCTTTTCAGCTGCTCTTGATAAGGCATAACCACCTTTTGCACCTCGTGTCGAAATCAACACTTTAGCATTAACCAATAACTTAAGAATCTTGCTCACTGTAGGCAATGCAATCCCTGTTGCAGTGGCTATTTCCATTGCAGTGAGCACTTGGGCATCATCTTTAGCCATGAAACTTAAAATGACCGTTGCGTAATCTGTTAATTTACTTAACCGTAACATATAGACTCCATATTTATTCTGTACCATTATAGTACTATTTAATTTCACAGTAAAGCACCAGGTTATTCATTATGCCAAGAGACAACAACTATCTGTTAAACTAACACCTTACCTTTAGCTGAAATCAAAATAATGTTCATAAAAGTGATGCTTAAAGCAGCTCTTGATAGAATTAATCATCAAATACTTTCGTATCTCACTAATGACTTATCAAAAAATATTGGCATTTGGTATTTATTTCACTCAGAGACTATCAATTGACTATTAAAATATTTAACACATTTAATAAATATTTTGAAACAATCCCTGCAATAACTGATAACCTTAAAAATGAAGCTTATAAATTACGTTATCTGGTGTATTGCGTTGAAAATACATTTGAAAAAGCTGACCACTATCCAGACGGCATGGAATTTGATAAACATGACCAGCAATCCATCCAGTACCTAATTCTTCACCGCAAATCTGGGGACTTTGTAGCGACTGTTCGCCTTATCCTTCCAGACACCAATAATCCGAACTATTTACTCCCTTTGGAACAGCATTGTGAAATAGATCATATTCCTCTATTACAACAGATTGATCGAAAACACCTAGCGGAAGTATCTCGATTTTGCATATCAAAATCATTTAAAAGAAGAAGAATCGAAGCAGATAATTCTCGACAAAACCTGACAGACCCAAAAATTAACAGCACTCGGGATGAAAAAAAGACTTTCCCTTTTATAACTATCGCTTTAATTGCTTGTATCATTAAAGCAAGCCATGAAAATAACATAGAGCATTGGTTTGCTGTTATGGATCGTTCGTTGATACGCTTTTTATCGAAAATAGGAATCAATTTTATAAAAATTGGCCCTATGGTAGATTACCACGGACTGCGATGGCCGACAGCAATCAAAATAACAGACCTGCTTGATAGTGTCGCTGAAAAAAACATAGGCATTTGGGAGTTCCTGACTAGCAATGGCGGCTTATTTGAAACCCCTACTTCTATCACAACCAAAAGTGTTGACACTGAAACATAACAACCAATAAAAGCCCTTAAAGGACTAAATCAGCGAATAAGTTAAAAATTAACTGATGCTTCGAGATAAAAACTTCTCCCCAGCATGGGTATCATAGTCGGCATTTGTAAAACCGTAGGCTCATAATATTTTGCGTCGAAAGCATTATGTAACGAACCAGCCAGATTAACATGTCCAAATAATTTTACACCTCTCAATGTGACGTCGATGGTTTCGTAATCACACAACTGCTGACTTCCATTGCCGGTCCTGCTGCCAATATAGTTAAGCTGGGGCTGTAATTGCCACTGAGGCAAAAATTTCCATAACAAGGCGGCATAAACATGATGAGCAGGTACTCCTGTCACCAAACGTTGATTAGTCTCATTTAAAGCATGTACCCAAGCGTAATTACCTTTTAAATCCCATTTTGGGCTCCATTGCCAGTTAAATTCAAACTCTGATCCATAGCCGTTTTGATTACCGTTATTTTGATAGATACTTGCACTTGCAACCGGAGTTGTATTCATTACTTGTGCTATCAAATTATTAATTTGATAGTAATACACATTGACTGCTGTACTCACTGTTGTCAAAGGGCGATAATTCAGAGCCCATTCAAAAGTATTAATCGTTTCAGGCTTTAAATGACTATTGCCAACGACAACTGGATTATTCTGGGTAAATTGCTCAGAAAAACTAGGTGCCCTAAATGCCTTTCCATACATTAGCTTACTGGTGAGTTGATTATTAATATCCCAAACCAGACCCACACGCGGATTAAAGGTTCCGCCAAAATCTGAGTAATGATCATAGCGCAACCCCGTCGTCAACTGCCAATTAGAGGCTAACTGCCATTCATCCTGTGCCACCAACGAACCTATATTTCGATGTGTATTTGGCAAATAGCTGTAGGCAGTTCCGGTTACATTATTTAATGCACCTCCAACACCTGCCTGAGTGCCGTAACCAAAATTACTGCTTTGACTTACGCTTTCACTTTCGTAACGGAAAGCAGAGCTAAAGCGAAGTAGATGCTGAGAAAAACCTTTATAGGTTGAACCCAATTCAAACGAGGGTATTTGATCTGTACGGCCTAAATTAGTGTTAACACCATTTGGAAACAACATCGGCACACTGCCGTAAGAGCCAATGTTACCATCCAAACCTATAGGTATCAATGCATTAGCGGGGAACAAACTGACTTGAGCCAAAAGATCAGCATTCAAATAACTGACATGAGCGTTAAACTCCCAGTCATCCAGCAAGTCTTCTGTGGAAAAGCGCACATCGCCTAAGTATTGCTGACCACTAATAACACCATTTGGATTTAACGCACCAGCAACCCCAGCACGAGCGCCGCCATTTGAATTAAATGCCCAGAAACCAATATCCCAGTATTTTCGCTGTAGCTTCAGATGCCCGTTATACGTTTCATAGTTGGTATTAATAGCACCAGGAGCAAGAGATGCATGGGTATTAAACACCTGATCAAGGCCTGTTTGAGCATCAGCACTAATAATACGCGATGGGTCACCATCGGTGCGCTGATATTGCAAACTAGTCGCAATTTCCCAACCTGCCCACTCTGCACTATGCTGCCCCCATCCGCTCTGGGTACCATGATCGCCGGCACGCACCCCTAAGGCCGAGCCATTAATATCCTTGGCTTTTTTGGTAATGATATTGATGACGCCGGCAAAAGCATCCGCTCCATACAAAGCAGACCCAGGTCCACGAATAACTTCCACTCGCGCAATAGACTCCAGCGGCAACTCCGTTGTATTCAATAATGTGCCGCCAAAAGGTGTGGTAATGCGGGTACCGTCCAATAATATCAAAACTTCCGAGTTAGCTGCATTACTGATACCTCTTATGCTATAGCTGTAGTCAAAGCTATTTGGCTGAAGACTGGTATGCACACCGGGAATGGTCTCCAACACCTCATGCAATTCGGTTGCACCCATGGATTTAATTTGATCAGCCGTCACCACACTGGTCACAGCGGCAGACTGAAAAATCGGCCTTGGCGTTCCTGAAGCGATAGTAACTGGAATCTCAGCCAGTTGAGCTGGTGACATAGCGAAATAATCATCTATTTTACGGTCGGCTGCCGATACAACACCTGAGCTAATCCAGCTTAAAAATAGTATGGAACTTGGAGCCCAAGAGTTAATTTTCATTGGAAACCTTCGTAAAAGGTATAATTATCCTAAGGTCTTCCAGGGGAACAGCCTTACCAATGCCATGGCCTTGCGCATAATCCACCCCCAACTCATTTAGCAATGAAAATATTTTTTCATTTTCAACAAACTCTGCAATCGTCTTTTTACCCATAATATGACCGACTTCGTTAATTGACTTTACCATAGCAAAGTCTACTTTATCATCTAAAATGTCTTTCACAAACAAACCATCAATCTTAAGATAATCTACCGGCAAATTTCTTAAGTATGCAAAAGAGGATAAGCCACTACCAAAATCATCCAGTGAAAACGAACACCCACGACCTCTTAACTCATTAATAAAATTAGTAGCATTGGCTAAATTGGCAATAGCAGCTGTTTCTGTTATCTCAAAGCAAATCTTATTAGTAGGTATATTCCACTTACTGAACTGAACTGAAATAAACTCTAGCAAAGTCTCGTCTGACAGGGACACGCCCGATAAGTTAATGGAACACAGAGAGAGCTTTTCGAGAAAATCAGGCCTAGTTGCGACCCACTCGAATAATTGACTAATTACTGACCGATCCAATGCGGGAGAGAGATGATAACGCTCTGCGGCTGGTAAAAAGGCGCCAGGAGGAATAATATGCCCTTGATCATCCCGATAACGAACCAGGACTTCGAAATGTAAACCTTCATCACTGTTATCAAATGGAACTATTGGCTGACCATAGAGACAGAAACGATTCTCTTCCAAACCCTGTTTTATTTTTGATACCCATTGCATTTCTCCATGCCTTTGAGCTAATTCTTTATCATCTGGACGATAAACATGTACTCTATTTCGACCTCTATCCTTTGCTGCATAACAAGCAGCATCGGCTTCTTTAAGCAACTCAACTGCACTGTGACTCCTTTCACTTATTGTTGAAATACCAATACTTACACCGATGGTAAAGCGCCTATCTTCCCAAGCAAAATTAAAGTCTTTGACCATATTACATAACTGTTCACAAACATAAATAGCCTGATCGACCGAACAGTTATGCATTAATACGCCAAACTCATCCCCCCCTAATCGAGCTATAAAATCATGCCTACGTAGATTTTTTCTAAATAACTCACCTAACTGCCTGAGCAATTCATCTCCTGCCAAATGCCCACAGGTATCGTTTACGACTTTAAACTGATCCAAATCCAGATAACAGACAGCGTGCTCGGAGTGTTCCGTACAAGCTATGGCTATCGCCTCATTAATCTGTATATCAAACTGGCCGCGATTGGCGAGACCAGTTAATGCATCATGAGTAGCTTGATAAGCAATTTGCTCGCTTAATTCTCGTGTTTCTGTAATATCCTCACAAACCAGTAATAAACTATCTAACCGCTGTTCATTTTCAAATACTCTAGCGGTTGCTCTAACCCAAATAATCCGTCCATTTTCACAAATCAATCTGAGTTCCTGCTTATACACAGACGCGGGCATCGCCAAGCAATTTTCAATGATTCCTTCCATGACAAGCAAATCACCTGGATTAATAAAACCAAATACAGAGCAATCCTGAATTTCATCAACAGTCAAACCCAATTGTTTAGCGCCAGTACGGTTAATAGACAAGATAACACCGGTATTGGAGAGATTAAATACCATTGTTGGATTGTCATCAAAAAGCGCCAGATAACGGTCTTTTGCTCGAGTCAAAGACTGATTTTGAGTTTGAACTATACCGATCAAATCATTGAATGCCTCGACCAAAACTCCCAGCTCATCATTATTAACTTTAACCGCTCGTAATGAATAATTTTTAGTGTCGCTAATAGCTTTAACAGTTTCCAACAACTTTTTAACTGGTAATGAAATAAGCCTTAAGAGGGGTGACGTTAAAAAGGAAGCAAGTATCGATGCGCCCACTAACACAAGGATCAATTCCCCTATAAACTTTATCTTTTGCCAATAGGAGTTCCTAAAATCAGCATAAATATAAACAGCCCCTAGCCTTTCACTATCAACAATAATTGGCTGGACTATGTGTAAATATACTGTGTCAAATTCGGTTCGTTCATCATCAATAGCCATGGGACAGTCTAATTCTGCATCGTTCACTTTCAACAATTTAGCAAAAACAGCACCCTGCCTATCGTACAGACAGGCAACCTTTACCTCCCACAAGGCCTTAAGTACCCCAAGATTTTCATTGGCTAACGTCGTGTCCTGAAACAGTAATGCCGCAGTACTGCGATTACCTATAATCATCGCCAACGTTGACAAATTATCTCGGGTATTTTTTTGAAACTCTGCAATTTCAAGCATTACCAAGAATAGACCGGCAAAAAATAACGAGACTACACTTGGAAAAATTAAAGTCATCAATAACTTACGTTTGATTGACAGATTACCAATAAAATTATTCATTATTATCTTCCTTAATAATATCAGCAACTTCCAATAGTTTAGCGCTAATCTTCAATCTGTTCTTAGTGATGGCTTTCAAATTTATTTGTAGCTTTATTTTACCCTGCTTGTTAACGAAACCGATCATACCGCCTTGCGTTACAAACCCTGCACTTTCTCCTACAACTAAAGTATTTTCGACTCCTTGAACAAACTGAGTATCTGTCATCGAAGAGCTAACAAAAAGGATATGGCAATGCGGTTGTTTTTTTGCCCCAAAGACATTACCTAATCTGAATAATTTAATGGCCCGACCCATGACTGATAGCTGTTCTATAGGGTCAATTAAATCTCCAAATGGATCTTCCCCTAAAACACATAGATTAAAACTCTCGGCACTGTCATCTTCCCAAGTTACAAACTTAGTAAAGTTATATAAATATCCTACTTTTATTTTATACTCAACTGAACTATCCTCCGCGTACAGACAATGCGAAAACATTAGACAACTCAAAGTACATAGCACTGTAGCAAACCGCATTATGTCGATCATACAGCCATTAGGATGTATCCCAAGACGATTGCTAGTAATCGTCCGAGGCTCACTTGGATAATGCTTTTCGCATAATATTTACAATTAAAATACAGTTTGATCGTCGACTCCTTGTTCACGGTGACTTGTAGGGTCAGGAAAGTAAATTAATGATAAATAGAACATTTTGCAATCTGCATACGTTTCGGTGAAAAAGGGGCTTTATGTCAAGT
>CAIOMN010000169.1 GCA_903859415.1 uncultured Methylococcaceae bacterium | reverse complement strand
ATGCCGAATCTTCGGCGGCACTGCCCCGATGACATTCATCAATCACGATCAGGTCAAAGAAGTCGGGTGAGAATTGTTTGTAAATGTTTTGAGCTTCTTCACTGCCGGTAACGGCCTGATATAAGGAGAGATAGATTTCGTAACTTTTGTCGATTTGGCGTTTGCTGATCTTGGTCATCGCCGAGCCAAACGGTTTAAAGTCATTATTCTTGGTTTGATCAACCAGAATGTTTCTATCGGCTAAAAACAGAATACGTTTCTTGGTGCCTGATTTCCATAACCGCCAGATGATTTGAAAAGCGGTGTAGGTTTTACCGGTGCCTGTCGCCATGACTAATAAGATCCGTTGCTGCGCTTTGGCAACGGCTTCAATGGTGTTATTAATAGCATTGGCTTGATAATAGCGCGGGGCGCGGCCTGTGCCATCATCGTAATAAGGCATTTCGACGGTGTGTCGGGCTTCGATGGTTTCTAAACCTTTCCAATGGCAGTAACGTTGCCATAAGTCAGTAGGGTCAGGAAAAGCATCCAGACTGAGTGCTTGTTCGGTCTGTTCGGCTAAGCCGGTTCGATCATGCAGTAAAAAGCCATCTCCATTAGAACTCAATACAAACGGCACACCCAAGGTTTCTGCATAGTTTAAGGATTGTTGCATCCCGGCCCCGACACTGTGTTTATTGTCCTTGGCTTCGATGACGGCAATGGGGATATTGGCTTTAAAATACAGGATGTAATCAGCGCGTTTCTGTTCACCACGGGTGTGCAGTTTGCCTCTGACGATAATGCGTCCTTTGGTAAAACTGACTTCTCGACGTATTTGAAAGCCTTCATCCCATCCTGCATTTATCAAGGCGGGTGTGATAAATTTGGCACAAATATCCGACTCGCTTAAGGTCTTTTTATCCATAAATTGTGGTTGCTTGTTTTGGGTGCAGGGAGTGATTTTGATAATAATGTTAGCGGGTGCATATTTGCGGGATGTGTGAGCTGATCCGCTGGCTGGGTTGATTATAGAGGTTATTGATTTAAAACCCAATGAAGATGTGATTTAAAGATTTAAAGATTTAAAGATTTAAAGATTTAAAGGGTTTATTATTTTAGCGATTCAATTCATAACGTTGATTGGGATTCGCCGAAATTGAATTAATAGAAGCAGCGAAGAAATACTTTATAATAATGACAGAATAATGGTTATGTTTTTAAAGTCAGTCTCGAATCAGCTTACCGGAATATAGCGGCTTCAGGCTCTAGCTGCTTTAAAGAGCCTATCGTCTTAAACAACATGGCGAGCCCCAGAACACCATTAAAACACGGACGTAGACACGTTACCTAAACAAGATCTAACTTTAACAAATTAAATTCATGAAACTCAATCGAAATGACAGTTGCCATTGTGGCAGCGGTAAAAAATATAAAAGATGCTGTTTATTTAACGATGAAAAACAAATGGTGAGTCAAGCTATTAGTCAATCCAGCAAAGCCAGTAAAATCTCACCTGAACAAGATTCCCTTGATAACGCTATCACAGCAACTCTCACAGGAGAGTACACACAACCTGTTCGCTTATGTTACAAAGTTTATGATAAGCCGGCTATTCGTAACACAATATTTAAGAATATGAAGTGCATGTCTTATGATTCATCCAGTAGCCGTTGGCTTTGGTTATTAGATCATGAGGCAAAACACCTTGCCTTTAAAAAAAGTTATAAAGATATACCTAAGCACTTAAACCCAATTATTATTGGTTCGTTCTTTATTGAAAACGATGATGAAGTCTATCTCGATGTAAGATCGCATGAAAGAGCAGTCCATGCTATTGAGTTTTTTGATCGTTATATTCCCAGAAACATTGCCGAAATAACGGATGCTATTGTTTTAGGTCACATCATTACGCGAAAAGAATCGCCATTATTAAGCGATTTTAATAACTTCTTTAAAAATGTAACTATCGTTGATAAAGCAAAAGAGTTTGATGAGATGCTGGAGACGCTAGAGAATTCCACTGATAAAATTGATAATCAGGAATTTGCACTCAGTTTTCTTGCAAATAATTTAAAAAAATCGACACCTGACGTTCAAAGAATGAGAACGCACTATTATGAAGAGGGCATAGATTCTTTTAGGAGAAGCTTACAATTTAACCAATTCGCCGCTTTAAATAAAGCTAACGGTAAAGAATTGACGAGTGGCGATATTATAAATAGGATGTTTGAAGCTCAATCTGATATTGATCATCCTGTTTGATTAACTAAATTACCTATTTCTATTTACAGTACTTTTATGGTCGATGACATTAGCACTTTTGCACAAATCGCTCCTTATTTAACCCATCCGTTGGTGTTGGTGGGTTTTGTGTTAGTGCTGGTTTTTGGTATCCATAAAAAATTATTAAAAGCGGGTATTATTCCCCAACTTGATCAGCAGGACGGTAGTCGTCTGGTCAGGTTATTAGTGCATTATGGCTTCTGGTTGGGTGTGTTGATTATTCTGGCTGGTAAGACTGAAGAAAAAAGCTATTATGAGATGAGTCTGGAATTGTTCAAGCAAGTGGGTAGTCCAAACGCAAAGAACGCGCAAGCGGGATTAAATAGTCTGGAACAGCCCTCATCGTCAAACTAAACGACACAGCGCCTTTAGTCCTCATACTTTTTTAAACACTGCTTAATTGCCCAAGCCACATCTGCCGCTTGCCGGTTTTCTTTAACATCATGAACTCTAAAGAGTTGTACACCTGCCATAACCCCCAAAGCAGTCGTCACCGCAGTGGCTGTTACCAGTTCTGCGGGTTCAGACACGGCACAAATAGTGCCCATAAAGCGTTTGCGACTGGTGCCTAAGAGCACCGGAAACCCTAGAGCAACCAGTTGATCTAAGTGTGCTAATAAGTCCAGATTATCCTGTTTACGTTTCCCAAAGCCAATGCCTGGGTCAATTAAAATATTCTGTTTCTTTATCCCTGCCTGTAAAGCCACTTCAATACTGCCCTTTAAACTGTCAATAACCTCGGCAACCACGTCCTCATAATAAGGATTGTCTTGCATGGTCTTGGGTGTGCCTTGGCTGTGCATCAAAATAATGGGTACATTAGCTTGAGCCGCTACAGTTAAAATGGCAGGGTCATTCTGTCCCCCTGAAACATCATTGATAATATTGGCACCGGCATCGAGTGCAGCCTTGGCAACGGTACTGGAGGTTGTGTCGATACTGATTAAAATAGCACTTTTCAGTTGCTGTCTAATAGCGGTTATAACGGGAATGACCCGATTTTGCTGTTCTTCAGATGTCACCGGGTCTGAACCCGGGCGAGTCGATTCGCCGCCAATGTCGATAATATCAACCCCTTCTTCTAACATTTGCTCAACGTGTATCAGCGCCTCCTGTAAGCCAGAAAATAACCCGCCATCAGAAAAACTGTCGGGTGTGACATTTAAGATCCCCATTATGAGTGGT
>CAIOMN010000168.1 GCA_903859415.1 uncultured Methylococcaceae bacterium | reverse complement strand
CTAGGGACAGCGAATTGATTTCATCCAGAAATAATGTCCCACCATCAGTCTTCGCAATAATCCCTGGGGTATCTTCATCAGCATTGGTAAACGTCCCCTTCATATAACCGAATAGGGTAGGTTCCAAGAGTTCCGCTGACAATGCTGCGCAATTTAAGGTAATAAAGATGGCTTTGGCACGACGACTTTTTTGTTGCAGAGCAATGGCAATCAGTTCTTTACCCGTGCCTGTTTCACCCGAAATAAGTACATTGGACTCGGTATGGGCGATTTTTTTTACTTCATGCAGTAAAGCTTTAAGCGCTGGGGCTTTGCCCAGGATTTTTCTTGCTTTGACCATTAAAATTGTTCAATGAAGGTGATTCCCTGACTGGCTCGTCTTGCCCTATTTACTGGCGGCATTGGGATTTAAAGTTCTTAATAATATTAAGCGATTATCATGCCAAGCAGCTTATAAGCTTGATGAGCGCTGGATTATCGGGGGCAAAACGAAAAGTTAAGGCTTAAGCAGTCCCCGTTGTTTTTAAGAAAAACAGGTCATATGACACACTAGTGAGTCATATGACCTGTTTTTTCTAGGGCGAAGGCTTAGATTAGAACGCTAACAGTCAATAACTATTAGCTTGGCTTGGTTTTTGCTAATTGGGTTAGTTAAGACGCAATAATACCCCCCACTTTGTCTATTGGAGTAAAACAGCTTTAGCTGTTTTTTAAAAGGCAATAGCTGAAGCTATTGCACTCCTGTTTTTTTTCATCGTGCGCTTTACTTAACCAGCTTATTTATTGCGAGTTACCTTACTTAATCTTTTTAAATGAATACTGTGATTTTATTGATGAAAACAGCACTGTTTATAATGCCCGATCGGGGGTTATTTCACTCTTATATTAGGCGCCATAAGAAAACAGGCTTTAAGTCTGTTCAGTTTAAGTCTATGAGCGGCGTTACGCTGATTGAACTGACTGTGGTTTTATTTATATTAGTGGCTTTGGCAGGGGTAACAATCCCGATGTTTACCGGTACGGCGAGATATACGGAATGTGTGGCAACTGATGCGACGCTGGCGAATATTAGGGATGCGATTATGGGCGGTGGTGGGCTGGGGGGGTATCGGAGTGATATGGGAGTGATGCCGGTGGATGTTCTTTTATCACCCGGTTCCCCATCAAGCCTTAACAATCTTTTTAATAACCCACTGCATGATAATGGCTCTAATAATCCATCCCTTAATAACCCACCATTTAATACATCTGCTACAACAATAACCAGTTCAACCACACAAACGTTTAATGCCGTTACACAACGCGGTTGGCGAGGCCCGTATCTGACGGGGGGGATGACTTGTGCTGCAATAGCCGATAAATTAAATACGTTAGCAACGGGTAGCACTTGGCCGCCTATTGATACAAATGGGGTCTGTGGCTTTTCGACCCCAACCCCTCCTACACTCATAACGTCCAATTTGAATACCGTTTCATTGGATAGCTATCCAGTTGTAGCAACCAATACTGATGGTAGCACGACGTTTCTTCTCCAAGGCTCCCCAATTGTTTTGATGCAAGACTATAACAGCAAATACTTCTTGGTGTCGGGTGGAGCCATGAATGGGATTGAGTTAATACCAGACGCTACGACTAAACTGGTGTCGCAAACTTCGTTATCAGCTAGAAACGATGACCGCGTACTTTACTTAGATGCTGTAGACCCAGGCAGCAACCAACCCTGTTCAAAATAAATAGTATGAATTTAAGTCGTATGAGAAATAAAGGCTTTACGCTAATAGAATTAATGATGGGCCTAACGATTATGGCAGTGGTCGGCACTGTTATGCTTAAATCTATGTCAGGCCTGCAAGATCAGTCTCGTTATAATCAAACTGTTGAACGGGTTAATCAAATCAAACAGGCGATTGTTAATACCCAAACGATTAATGGTGTGCCAGTGGTCACTGGCTTTGTAGCCGATATGGGGAGATTGCCGATGTGTCTTGAAGAATTACTGGATGGTACTTGCCCTGAAACAAGTTCTTGGATTAATAGCAATTTCCTTGGTAATTGCCTAACTAATGGCACACCACCACCATCATCCACAACAACCACTTATAGTACTTGCACAACGTCAACACCAGCAGGTAAATGGACCCCAGCAACACCATCGACCTCAAATAATATAACTTCAGGCTGGAACGGCCCTTATATACAAACATCGAATGACCCAACTACAAATTATGCTTTTTCAGATGGCTGGGGAAATACCGTCAATATTCCTGCCCAAGATTATCCAACCACAAGCTTTGTTATTAAGACAGCTAACCAATATAACAACTACGGCTGGATTTACCAACCCGATACCCCGACAGTTGGACAAGTTTTTCTGCAAAGTTATGGTGCTGATGGCAAGCCAGACGACACAACAACTAAAGTGGGATCTTTTGAAGCCGACTATCCTCCAAATCAGTCACTGAACGGATCTATAACTGCACCCTACTCTGCAACGGCTATTATTAACAACAGTAATTCGCCATTTTTTCCTAACCCCATCATGACTGTTAATTTTACAAATGCGGCAGATCCAGCTTATATATTAGAACCACCGTCTTCTGCCACATCTATCAAAGGTATTTGCGATATCACAGGATCAACACTTGATAGCAACGAAAACTGCGAGGTATCACAGGAAATGTGTATCATCTTAAATAATCAAAAAACAGGATCAACATTAGCTAGCACTACATCAAGTGGATGGACTGGCGCTAATTGTAACTTATCAATTGTAAGTAGCTCACCTCTTTCCACTTCAAATACTTCATGTACTTCTGTTGGTGGGTCTTGGGATATAGATCCCAGTGCACCAACCAATCATATTTGTCATTTAACATTAACGACCGTCCCGGGTGCTCCGCCAACATATACACTACCTATGACTACCTGTGCTGCTGGTGGACTCTGGGATTCAAACTCTAGCAGTTGTAAGATACCCTCTACTATTGATACCGATCTATGTACCCATTGGGGCGGGATACAACACGATGGTGTGGGGTGTGTATTACCTATCACTTATAGCATTACAAACTGCCCAGGTACTTGGAATACTCCCTATACAGGTAGTTGCACAATGGGTATTTTTAGTAACAACCCGGTGACTCAATTAGCGGCTATTGTTGGAATTTCTGCTGTAACTACCCTAAAAGCAGCAGGCACTACACCCTGTACAGGTGGTACATGTATTTTCCCAACAACAACTACACTTAACTCAACCTCACAATGCAGCGGCACAACCTGGTCTACCGCCAATGCTTATTGCAGTGTGACTGGAGCAAATACACCACTACTGCAAACCTTTTGCACTCAAGGTGGCGGTCTTTTATCTGGCAATAATACCTGTAAAATGACTTACATGGATACTCTCACCTGCCAAAAAATGGGTGGATACCCTGACACCATCGCTGGGGGCTGTATAATAACGGCTGCCGCGTTTAACGGTGGTAGTCCTACTCTGGATAACACCTGCTTAGCGCTTAATGGCACCGTAAGTACTTTAGGCAATGGCTCAACAGATTCATGCACCTTGACACAATCACTAACAACCGACATTACGTCGACATCTAATCT
>CAIOMN010000167.1 GCA_903859415.1 uncultured Methylococcaceae bacterium | reverse complement strand
GTTGGGTACAATGCTCATCTTGCTGTGGATTCTCTGCCGTGCCTTTGGTAAAAAACAGCACATTGGTTTTAACGCCTTGAGCATAAAAGATACCCGTTGGTAATCTGAGTATCGTATGCAAATTACATTTATGCATTAAATCTCGGCGAATATCCGTACCCACACCCGCTTCAAATAATACATTATCAGGCAACACCACCGCCGCACGACCCGCAGGTTTTAGGCTACGATAGATATGCTGTAAGAAGGCCAGTTGTTTGTTACTGGTTTTATAAGTAAAGTCATCACGCGTCGGGCCACCGCCGCCTTTAGCCGTGCCAAACGGTGGATTAGTCAAAATAACATCAGCAGATGATAGTTGCGTACCGGGTAAACCTAAAGTATTACCTAAATGCACCACGCCTTCATCGTCGCCTTCCATGCCGTGTAACAAACAGTTCATCAGCGCTAAACGCCGAGTACCCGGCACCAGTTCCATACCCACAAAAGCTTTATTACGCTGAAAAGCTCTGGCCTGCTCGTTAAGATCATAAAGCTCATCGGTTTGGTTTTTAATATAGGCATCGGCAGCAATTAAAAAACCGGCAGTTCCGGCAGCAGGGTCTTGGATCACTTCACCGGCTTGCGGTTTTATACACCGAATAATGCTGTCGATTAAAGGCCGAGGTGTAAAGTATTGGCCTGCGCCTGATTTGGTTTCACTGGCATTCTTTTCTAATAAGCCTTCGTATAAATCCCCCAAGCCATCGCGTCTGGCACTAAACCAGTCGATACCATCCAAGGATTTAATCAGTTGTTCTAAATGACGGGGTTCCCGTAAGCGGGTTTGGGCATCGGCGTATATGGCTAATATTAACGGGTCAGTGATAACGAGTTTTTCAATGGTTTTATCCGCATCGTTAGGGTCTTTGCTGATTTCTTTACCCGTTGAAAGGGTAAACAGAATTCGCTTGTATTCGGTCAATAGGGATAAGCCACTTTTGCTATTCAAATCCGGCCAGCGGCAACCTTCCGGGAGTTTATGCTTCTCTAATAATCCGGCTTCGGTATTTTCATACTCCATTTTAATGAATAACAGTAACACCAGCTCGGTCACATAATCACTGTAGTTAATGCCGTCGTCACGCAATACGTCACAGAGATTCCAGAGTTTTTGTACGATGTCGTTGTTGTTCATTAGGGGTGTTATTAACAGAAAAAGAGAAGTAGTTTAACCGATTGCTTGCCAGAGATTCTCATTAAGTGCTTCCAACACTTTGCACAGATCCCCCTCCAGTACGCTGTTTAATCGCTTCGCGCCGCCGTCTTGGGCAAAGGCTCGATTAACAAAGTGATGATCGATAACCACCTCAAGAATGAGTTGTTTGGCGAGGCGCTCCAGCCATTTACGTTGTACGTTTGACCAGTGATGCAGCGTGTAGATTTTTTGCATGGCATTGTTAACCCGCTGCTCAAAGGGCAACAACGCTTCTCCTAAGGCCGCCTGACGAATGTAGCCAACGATACTGGCGGCAATCTCCTGATGGGTTTGATTACGCCAGGCAGTTTTTAATTTGGCTTCGCTATAGCCGTGTTCGTCCAGTAACAAGCGCACTTCTTTAAGTTGTTCGCGGGTCAGATCTTTGGGGTTATTGATAATGACGCCCAAGGCGACCGACTGGTTAATCTGATTGCGGATAAAATGGTTAAAGCTGTCTAAATAATCAGCGGGCTTTTCATTGACCCCATAAGTCTGGGTACGGCTTTTAAATTCATCAGTCCCTTCGTAAATTAAAGGGTTTGTATCTGAACCTAATAACGCATTCACTTCCGCTAATTGCCTGAGTAAATGGCTATGTGTCTGCACAAATTGGGCGGCTTGTTGCGGGCCTAACTGATGCAAATGCTGAGGCAGTTTATTAGGTTCAATCCCCCACAGTGATTGCAGTTCCTGGAGTTTTTGTTTGAGCTCTGGCTTTTGCTCGGCTTTTTTATCAGCCTTACGCAAGATACGCATTACTTTTTGGCTCACTACTTCCAAGACATCATGGGCATGACTGGTATTGGGCGCATTACCTACCGCCGCATGACTATTCGGATCGACTAATTCTTGTAGCAATTGTTCCAGGGTTATATTAGGATCTTTAACCAAGGGCTTCATTGCGCTCACGTCTTGCAACGCCGCATAAATATCCACGGGGTCATATATTTTAAAAACGGTCTTACCGATTTGATCACAGCGACGTGTACCCCGTCCCAGCATTTGTTCATACAAAATACGCGAACGAACCCGACGCAATAGCACGATATGACATATCGGTGGCACATCAATACCGGTACTGAGTAAATCAACGGTGATGGCAATCGAGGGATATTTTTCATTTTTGTATTGCCGAATGAGCTGTTTAACTTTATCGCTTTGGCCGGTTATTTTCCGCACAGCGGCTTCGTTATACTCATCATCATAAATGACTTTAAACGCTTTATCCAATAAGCGTTTAACCATGTCGGCATGTAAATCCGTGGCACAGAATATCAGGGTTTTCTCTAATCCAAAGGGGTCTAATTCTTTAGCGAGTTGCTCACAAATCACTTCGTTAAAACTTTCGGTAATGACGCGACGGTTAAAGGCTTCTACTTCAAAATCAAGCTCATCCTCCAACTCTGCCAGTTCTATGGCACCGGTTTTTGTATTAATAACGCTGACTTTCTCCCCTTTTTCAAAATGGATGCCTTTTTGGGTCAGTAAGGTTTCATAACGAATCGGCGGTTCATGGTCAATTAACCAATCATCGGCCACGGCTTCTCGGTAACTGTATGTAAAGACCGGTTTGCCGAAAATCTCGGTGGTATGTTTAGCGGGGGTGGCCGTTAAACCAATTTTAACGGCATCAAAATAATCCAGTACGCGACGATAACAGGATAAATACTGAGACACATCTCTTAGGGTTAATTCGCCTTCAGTCATTTCTTGATCCAGCGTATAACCCCGATGCGCTTCATCTATAATAATGCAGTCATACGCATCAATATTGGGCGGTGTATCGGATTGAAAAATGCGTTTAACCATCGCCTGAACAGTAGCGACTTGAATACGGGTTTCTGCTTCGGCAGCCATATCGCCCAACTCGGCAATATTGTATATTTTAGAGAGCGTTAGATTATTCTCTAGTGGCGCATCGTTAAAAAAGTCGATGGCTTGCTCACCCAAGGCTGTACGATCGACTAAAAACAGGATACGTTTAAAGTGTTCCGTTTTTAAGAAGCGATACATCAAGCCGATAATGGTTCGGGTTTTACCGGTACCGGTCGCCATCGCCAAAAGACAGTTGGTTTGGTTATGCGCTAAAGCCGCTTCTACGGCAGTAATGGCTTTTTGTTGATAGTCACGTAATTTAAGATAAGCAAAACCTTCGTCTTGCAGTTTCTGTTGAGCCTCTACTTGACTACGTTTTAATTTATCCAGCAAACCTTCGGGGCTATGAAAATCATGGAGTGGTTTGGCAAGGTTAGCGGCTTCTCTGACATCACGAAACCAGGTGCCCGACTGTTCAGCCAGTTGTTTAACATAAGGCCGACCATTACAGGAATACACAAACGGAATTTGATAATGTCCCTCTTCAGCGTCTGCCCAGGCAATAGTACGTCCTTGTAATTGCCAACTGGGCAAAAAACCATCCGCTTGTTTAAATCCTCGTGAATATCGTTCTGCCTGGTGAATTTTACCGGCAACGTTGGTGTTTTCACGTTTGGCTTCTACAATTGCAATGGCGGTTAAACCTGCAAATAGCACATAATCTGCGCACTGATTGCCTTGCGTAGGCCATTCTGCAATGGCTTTGTTTTTACCTTTCTCAGGACGTGCGCCGTTTTTATGTGTTAACACTTCAGTATCGGCTTCCCATCCAGCAGCTATCAATTGTTGATCAATCAGAATACGGGTGAGCTCTTCATTTAAAGACAGTTGGACAATGGCTTTATTGACCGTAGCGCTAATAAACTCGGTTTTATTCTCTTGATCATCTAACTTGACCTGTAGGGCTTTAAGCCGAAGCTCAAAGGCTTTTCTTTCTTCAATAAGTTGATGCTCATGCTCTTGAGCCAGTTGCTCAAACACCCGGGCTTCTTCATCCATTTGTTCAGCCAGTACAGAAAACTGCTCTTTCTCTTTGGCCACTAAGGCGATCAATTGATGATTACTTTCTACCTGTTCGTTAGCGTCCGATAGTTGCGCTTTAAGCTGTTCTATTTGAATTGTTAATGCTTGTAACTGTTGGCTCGGATCAGTCGGCGCGACAAACGCCCCCGGCTTAAACCTGGCTCCCTGTTTTCCAAAGGCTTGATGAAACCAGACCGCTAATGCTCTGGCGAGTCGCAAACCATCCAGGGCTTCTTTGTGCTGGGTTTTAAATTGATGAGTAGCGCGATTGCCTTCGGTACGTAAGGTATGGAATAGTTCAAGGATATTGGCGTCAAGGCGGATTTCTCTACCCACCTTAAACAGTAAGTCCGCTTGCGTGGTTTTGTCGTTAAATTCAATGCCACAACGGGCAGCAAGATCCTGAGCTAAGGCTTCTCCCAGTTGCCGGAGTTTAATTAAGGTGGTGTTAGGGTCACTTGAAAAAGCACGTTCTGCGGCAGTGGCTAACTGAAGAAACAAGGCGTCATGTTCCTTTAGAAAATCAAAGTTGCTGTTTTCTGCCATCAAGTTCCTCAATTAAAAACCTCTGCACAAATGGCTAACGGTAAAAATACGGTGTCGAAAGTGAGACTAAAAGGGAAATCAACTAAGGGGTAAGGCGGTGGAGTAACTTTATATTTGGTAAGCGCTGCGTCATTCTCATTTAATGCAGCCCAATCAAGGCGGGTTCCACTATAAATGTAAACTCGTTGAGGTAAGGGCATTCGAGCATTTAACATCTTAAAGCTGGCGCAGCCTGAGAGTACAGCAGTGCAAATAAACACCTGTAGTATGCGTTTAAAAAACTTCATTTATTGACACGTCTATGACGACTTACTTTGTATTCACGCCTAGAGTTTTCCTGTTAATCGCAATAAGAGGCTAGTGATAATAGTTATTTGCAATAATCCCACAGCAACAACCCACTTAACTAGCTCAGCTTTAGTTTCTGCAATTTCTTTTTGTAATTTTAACTGACTTTCGTTCAAATCTCTTTTTGTTGCCAGATCATCCAAATGATAATCATGCCTGGCATGTTCTAGTGTATTAGAGGCTGTGATTTTTTGTAAATTAGTTAAGGCTTCAGCTTGTTCTTCACTAAACCCGGCTTCCTTGAGCTTTTTAACAAAGTCATGCGTATCAAAAGTTAATGTGGTCATTATCATCTCTTTATATTTAATGCAGCCAAGATAGACTTTAGAAATGGGGATGTCAATTTTTTGATAATCTTTTAAAATTATTGAAGCATTGGGTTATATGTCGGTTAGCGGATTGAGCTACTTAAGGTTTATTCAGTAACTGATTTTTTATGTCCTGCTCCGCTTCGATCCAGTCATCAATCTCGTGATTAGGTTCCAGGCCTCTTTTCTCGGCTTTGTAGTATGCATTGATAGCAACCATTTCCTGAAACTCATCTGAATCAACGATATTGCCCGGTTTATCTAATAAACCATACTTAATGTTCATACGCACTCCTGATGAAGATAAAGACAAAAAAATCAATTAACACAACTTACTTTAATCGCTTCCGTAAAAACACCGGCTTGTGTTTCTATTAAGCTAAAATTTTCTTTAGACCGGGTAAGCCCTGTGTAAATCAACTCACGTGTTAACACTCTGTTAAGAGTTTCCGGCAATACTAAAGCCACATGGTTAAACTCTGAGCCTTGCGATTTATGCACGGTCATGGCATAAGCCGTTTCTACATTAGGCAGGCGTAACGGAGACACCCAATGCAAGCCATGCATTTGCTCACCCTCACTGGACGGAAACACCACCCGTAGTTTACCGGTATGATCTCTTAAGGCAATGCCGATATCGCCATTCATTAAGCCTAGCGTATAATCGTTACTGGTAATCATCACCGGACGGCCTTCATACCATAATTGTGCTGGCTGCTCGCCAACTAACCAGTGTTCAATACGTTCATTTAAACCTTCCACACCCCAGGGGCCTTTTCGCAAGGCACATAACACCCGAAAAGTATCAAAGCCTTTTAGTACTTGGGTAGCCCAGGCATTAATCAGTTCAGGCTGATTGTCTTTAGGACGTGCTTTAATTAATGCTAGATAATAACCATAACCTTGACAAAGCTGAGGCTTACCATCCTTACTGTTCCCCCAGTTTGCCAGCACTAATTGCTTTAACAATCGCTCGGCTGACTCTTTGCTGGATAATACGTTTATAGTGGGCTGATCGTCAAGTAATCGAGGCTTTAGGTCAACATAGTTTGAATCGTCTAAAATGGCTTGAGCCGCCCTATAATCACCCCTGTTCACGGCTTTGGCTAATTGTCCAATACCACTGTTTGAGCCAAAGCGATAACTGTGCAACAGCATAATCGTTTGCTGATTGATAGCCGTATTCGTTGTCAGTGCTTGATTAATGGCTAAGTCTTCGCCTGCGTATTCGTTTATCCATGAGCAGGTTTCAGTATCATAAGCCATATCTACGGCACCCTGACACAAGTCACCTAACACAGAACCCGCTTCAACCGAAGCCAACTGATCTTTATCACCCAATAAAATTAAAGTCGCCTCACTCGGCAACGCCTCCAACAACGCTGCCATCATTTCTAAATCAATCATTGACGCTTCATCAACAATAACGATATCCGCGACTAAGTGGTTATTACGATGGTGTCGAAATTGCCGGGTATCATGACGACTGCCTAATAAGCGATGTAAGGTACTGGCCTTAGTGGGCATGACGGCTTTAATGTCTTCTGCAACCGGTAATCCTTCAATCGCTTTATTAATTGACTCACTCACTCTGGCGGCGGCTTTACCGGTGGGTGCGGCTAATAAAATAGTTAAGGGGTGTTTCTCTGGGTGTTCAATACGATAGAGCTTAACCAGAATAGCCAATAATTTGGTTAAGGTAGTAGTTTTACCGGTACCAGGACCACCGGTAATAATGCTAAACCTGGCGCGTAAGGCAATAACACAGGCAATCTTTTGCCAATCAGGGGACTGTTGATTAGTGGTAAATAATGCGTCTATTTCCGCTGTTAAAGCATCTGGCAATTCAGTCCTGCGCTGTATGACACGCGCTTGAATGGCATTGTTAACTATTTGTTGGCATTGCCAATAGCGCCTTAAATATAATCGCTCACCTGATAATACCAGGGGAGTGTTGCCCTCCCCTGTTCCGACCAATGATGCCTGTATTAATCCCTGCTGCCAATCAGCCAGCGTATAGGATTTGATTGATGCCAGGCTGGGATCTTTAGCTTGTTCGTCGTCCGTAACACTAATTGCTAACGTGCTTTCGGTCTGTTGGGCAAGTCTTGCTAAATCCAGATACACTTCGCCTAAACCTAACTGCTGACTTACCAGGGCAGACGCCCACAATAATAGTTCATTATCCGACGGTTCCTGATTCGCTATAAACGTCACAAAAGCGCGATCGGTATGACTCAACCAACCATAACTAAGCCAGGTCTGTAGCTTTGCATCAAAGCCGGTGACTAATGGTTTTAAGCTCATAGATTGTCTCCACTAGAAACTGTTCCGGCAAATAAATCATCTAAAGCTTCAATCAGTACTTTAGGTGGTTTATTGACGACCCGTCCTCCAGAAGCACTTTGGCTACCACGCAAGAATAAATACACACCGCCACCGATATGACTATCATAGTCATAAGTCTCGCCTAAACGACTCTTAAGGAGTCGATGTAAAGCCAAAACATAAATCACCAATTGCAGATCATAACGCTTGTGTAACATCGCCGCTTCCAGATTCGGCTTAGTATAGGCCAGGTCATTGCTGCCCAGACTGTTAAACTTGTAATCGGCTACATAATATTGCTTGTTATGGACAAACACGAGATCAATAAAGCCCTTCATTAAACCATGTACGGTATTAGGGTTTAGCTTGGGCCTCGCTTGACCGGAATAACAATAGTCATTCACTAATTGATCCACTGTCAGTACATTCACTTTTTCAGCGCCGATTAAAAACTCCATCTCCACGCGATACTGACCTTCT
The DNA here is from genome assembly GCA_903859415.1 of uncultured Methylococcaceae bacterium. GTDB lineage: Bacteria > Pseudomonadota > Gammaproteobacteria > Methylococcales > Methylomonadaceae > Methylobacter_C. Next base: position 15,780 of record CAIOMN010000167.1, on the reverse strand, counting down.
TCCAAGTCTGCTAAACTAATCCTATCATCGTCCAATAATGGCATCGATAACCAGTGTTCCAGGGCTGTAGCAACCAACTCGGTTTTTCCTTCCCAGGCGACTTGATTAAACAGTTTATCAATCCGTTTTCGGGTATTATCAGCATTGGCATAACTGGCTTTAAAACCCTCCCGACCGCATTGTTCTAATAAACTGTGTATTAATACGCCGGGGCCTGCGCCTTTGGGTAGATTATAAATCGTCAGTTCCTTTGAAGGACGACTGCCAGTCTCATCACTGACTTCTTCTGTTTCATCGCCTTGGGTATCTTGACCGGCATTTTCGGGCTCTTCTGATACATTAATAAGCGCCGCTGCTGCTGTTGCCGCTGGAATTGCATACTCGCTGTGTTTTAAGGCACTGTAACTGGCAATCCACCAATTATCTGCAATTCGTGTCTTTGCAATACGCGGTGCACCGACTAATTGCTCAGATAATACCTGTTGATACCATTCATCACTAACCTCTGGCAATACTTCAATGGTTATAGACTCACAATCACCCTTCATGGCTATTAATTGATCACGCAAGGTCTGCGCAGCCTGCTCGGATTGCCAACCCAATAAATAGCCTATTGCACTTTTCTCTAATTGACAGGCTTTCGTGTTACCACTTTTAACCGGTGCCAGCCCTAACCAACACGCATAACGGGCACGGGTCATCGCCACATAAAGCAGACGTAAATCCTCTTGTAAACGTTCGGTATCGGCCAATACTCTGCGGGTTTCTGATTTATTTAAGTCAACATGCAAGATATTATTGTCATCGTGATAACGATAATAAGCGTCTTTAGATCTGGGTTCCCTAAAGCTGCAAATAAAGGGTAAGAAGACTAACGGATACTCCAAGCCTTTGGACTTATGAATCGTCACTATCTTAATTAAATTGGCATCACTTTCTAGTCGTAAGATATTTTCATCCGTGGCCTGATGTTCGTCTGCAACCGCTTCAGCCAAATACCGAATCAAGGCTTGCTCACCTTCTAACTGGGTACTGGCTTTTTGTAATAACTCGGCTATATGCAATAAATTGGTTAAGCAGCGCTCACCGTCACTGGCATATAAATTAGTAAAATGTAAGCCAAAATCATTAATTAAAAGACGCAGTGCCGGCAAGATACCTTCTTGTTGCCAGCGTAAATGATAACGATTGAATCGATCCAGTTGTACTTCCCAACTGGCTTCATCCACCGCAAAATGCTGTAATTGTTGATAGGTAAAACCAAAAGTAGCCGTCGATAAAGCCGCCCTCACTTTAAACTCGTTCCGTGGCTCAGCTAAGGCTTTTAACCAAAGTAAAACATCGGCAGCTTCCCGACTGGCATAAATAGAATCACGTTCGGATAAATAAACACTCGACAGTTGTCGTTTAGCCAAGGCTTTACGCATCATTTTAGCTTCATTACCGGTACGCACCAGAATAGCAATATCGCTGGGTTGCAAGGGTTTAAAACCATTGCTTTCGTGGTTCATGAAGCCAGTACGGTTATCCGGTGCTGAGTTAAGCAGTTGAATAATTTCACTGGCGGTTATTTCTGCCATTGTTTCCCGATAAGGTGTTTGAGAAATGGCTTCAGGCGAGTCCCACGTCCAACAAGTTAAAGAGGAAGCCGCTTGCCCCTTAATTACCCAAACATCATCTCTACCTTTTGCTTTAACATCAACAAACGGTAACGGATTCGGTTCATCTGCTTTCTTGAATAAAAATGCGCCCTTGGCTTGTTTTGCATCCGCCGACAAAAACAACTGGTTCACGGCTTTAACCAAGTCCTGAGTCGAACGAAAGTTGGTATCTAAGGTGTAGTGTTTTCCTAAGGTCGCTTGATGGGCTTTTAGATAAGTAAAGATATCCGCACCTCTAAAAGAATAGATGGCCTGTTTAGGGTCGCCAATCATAAAACAGCCTAAACCGTTTTCTTCTTGAGCGGGATATAATTTTTCAAAGATACGATACTGGACAGGGTCGGTATCCTGAAACTCATCAATCAACGCAATCGGAAATTGGGTTCGAATGACTTGCGCAAAGCTATCGCCGTTTTCGCCTTGTAACGCAGCATCCAGACGGGTCAACATATCGTTGAAGGACATTTGTGCCAAACGATTCTTTTCAGAGGCGCAGCGTTGACGCATCCAATGCACGGCATGTTCAATTAATGCTGTTTTTAAGGTAGGCAACGCAGCCAGTTGTTCAGGTAATTTCCCAATAGCATCTAAGCCGGGATGAGTGGGTGGTGTTCCTGACTTAACTAAGGATGCCATACCGGCGGTTGATAAATTGATAAAACCCGTGCCTAATTTAAGTTCGACTTGATTAGAGTCAACGGCCCATTCTTCAATTTTTCTAAACCATTCGGCACGATGATTCGATTTATAGTTTGCTCCTGGAAGCACTTTACTCGTCACCGCCTTATCAATTAAATCCCTGATTTCACCTGCCCAAACTTTCCAGGGACTTTTTAGTTCGGCTAAGGTTGCCTTGTGCTGTTGATAATAGGTATCACATAATTCAGTGATCGAAAGGGATTTAACACCTTCACCGTCGAGAGGTTCGTCTTTGCTTAGCAGGTCTTTTAAGACCTTTTGGAAGGCATCGGGATGTTGAAACTCGGCAAAGATGGCGCCAAGATACTGACTATTATCGGCTAAGGCATAGTAATAGGTTCGCCAGTAATCACGAGCCACCCGATTTAATAACTCAGTATCGTCTGTGTTAACCTCTTGACGAAACAAACTGCCACTATCAAAGGCGTGTTGTTGCAACATTCGATTGCACCAGCCATGAATGGTATAAACAGCCGCTTCATCCATCCAGTTAGCGGCCAATTCAAGGCGCTGAGCGCAAGTCGTCCATTGGTCTTTGTCAAAATCATGTCTAATGCCTTGTAGGAAAGGATCAGCGACTTCTGTATTCTGACGAAAATAACGAGCGGCTGAACTCAAGCGATCCCGGATTCTATCGCGTAATTCTTTGGTAGAGGCTTCAGTAAAGGTGACCACCAAGATATCAGGTGGCAACAAGGGTTGGCTTTGTAAGGCTTCATTTAAACGGTGACCCACTATCAGGCGCACATACAAAGCCGCAATGGTATACGTCTTACCGGTGCCCGCACTGGCTTCAATTAAGCGGGTGCCGTGTAATGGAAAATCCAGTGTATTTAAGGGTTCGCTTGCACTCATGACTGTACTCTTTGGGCTAATTTAATCTGTGCAAATGATATAACAATAACCCAATTGGACATAAAGCCTGTCCGATTGATTAATTGTGCTCATCTTACCAGGGTTTCGTAACTACAATACCCAAAAACTCCCAGTCACTGTCATTACGGCGACTCTCGACAGTTACACCACCATGACTGTATCGGGTAAAGGTCAATTTAACTCGCTCAATGGTTGTCCCACGTTCTGTTATCACAGTAAAATCAGGCTCATCAGAGTCAGCCGTGCTTTGAGTCCCTATAATACCTAATTCTTTACCTACTATCAGCTTATAAGTCGCGGCCATTTTAATGCGTTGGATTAGATTAAATAAGCGCGTCAAAGCACCGAGTAACACCGGCACCGGCTCTGGACCAAATACCAGATGGACAGATAATGCAACCCGCTCACTACCTAAGCCCGTGCCAATCATGGCTTTGAAAGCAGAAGCTTCCATTGCATTTTTCTGAACGGTGGGGTTCCAACTTTGTACCAGCCAGATATAAAAATCAATTTCCGCTAGGGTACTGGCAATGTCATCGAGAGAAAAGCCAAGCTCCACGCAATGCGCTGATAACTTGGCACGGAAATGCGCCAGTCAAACTGAGCGTTCGGCCTCACTCGAAGGGAAATAGCCTTGATGAGACATAATTTCCAATGTTTTATTAAGAAAACAACATAACGGTTATTCTCAATAACATGACTCTAACCAGTCTATCGACATAATGCAAAGTTCAGCGGGCATAGCTTAGCGAAGCTCCGCTGGAGCATAGAATTAGGCTTGAGATTTATTATTGGCACGATTGAAGTTATCAACCTTACGTGGTGGTAACGAAACGATACGTTCTGGATGCATGGCTTGCTTTGCCATTAGGTCTTCAAAAATAGCGTCAGCATTGTAATTAAACTGGCGTGCATATTCGTCTCTGAGGGCGCGGGTTTCGATAACAATCGGGTCTTGCCACATGTTTAATCCTCTGTAAGTTCAAATGGAGTACAAATAACGGGTGGTTCATAACCAAGCAAACGGCAAGATGCTTCGATTTTAGGTCTCGTATGTGCGTTGGCAATATGCGTACAATTCCATGTAAGCAAGTACTCAATGCCGTTCACAACAGCAATAGCTATATGGTATGCATCTGCCTCGGCTTTAGGTGGCAGGGCATGATTTTCGATGAGTGCCTCTGCCAAAAACCGCACTTCGGACGAAATTTGGAGTAATGACAGGTCAGCGATTACAGCCAATCTGCGCTGTGCGGCTTCTGGATGACCTTTGGCAGCTTCGGATATGACAAGGTCAGATGCAAAGACGTTGTAATTGAACCGCTGCGTCTCCCACCACTCTGATGTCACGCTCTGGTTTGCCATTGCGCGTAAATCATTACTTGGTCGTGCCGTCAGATAGCTGAAAAATGACGTTTCAATATAAACAGAGGCCTTCAAATAAACTCCATATTTTGTTTGTGAGCGTAAGCTTGGAGCCTGACCCCTTTTATTTTATATCACGGTAAACGTCATCCGGTCAATATGAGTGCCGCTGAAGTGGAATCATGAACGGTTTAAACGCAAATGCTTCGACAAGCTCTGAACGAACAATTAAACCTCGCCCGTCCCACTTTAAGAGGATAGCCCAATCACAAGTACACGCCTTTAGCCACTTTAATCTGTGCAAAGGCTTCCCCATAGATAAACTCTGCCCAATATACAAAATCATATTCGGCATTATCAGCCGCATACAAATCCTCGAACGCAGGAAAAAAACGACTTAAATAGGCATCATAAGACGCTTCACCGTTATTCCAGTCATCGCCTTCATAAATCTTTCTGGCGAGATCAATATCACCCTTAAGCAGCCAGGCAAAGGCTGTCCTGATAGCCACGGGCAAGGGGGCTTGTAAGCCTTGATACCAAGCAAAGACTAATTGTTCAAGTGTCTGAAGAGCGTCTGCTTTATTTAAAGGCTGTATTTCAAGCACTTCATCGGCACCGATTATTAAAGTACGTAAGTCCAAACCTATCGCAGAAGCAGCCAGATGCTTAACCCAATACGTCATCAAGCGTTGATAACTTATTTTTTTATCTTTAAACACGGTTTGCGCTGTCACCATAATCATCACCCGCTCGCCTTTATCATTCTGACGTAAGCCCACTAAGTTTCCTGTGACATGAACCGTAACCGCAGGCGCTACCGAAACAGCCAGACTAATCACTTGGGCGGGTTGCTCATTAGTAAACTGCTTAAGAATGTCCTGATACTGAGCCCAGGCATTGCTCACGGGGTCAACCAAGCTCTCAAACGTTAATTTTGAAAACCCCGCTAAAGGCAATGCCCCTTGAGCGACCATCACTTGATAACGTTGTTTGAATATATCATCTATCGCTACCGCAGGATCATCATTGGCTTTTAGGGTGGCTAATAATTCATCACACTGTTGATAAATTTGCAGACTATCAAAGCCAAAAGGTTCGTTATCTTCGCTAGTACTGCTATCGTCTTCAAAACTAAACTTTAAGGTTTGATTACAGAAAGTTTTAACCGGCGCTCTAAGAAAACGCCCTAATGCTTCCAGAGAGATGGCTTTAGGTGCATCAAACTGTGTTTTTAAAACACCCTCAGCGCCTCGCGTTATGTTATCCGTCTCAAACCATTCTTTGCTGTAAGTAAATAAGCCGGCGGTTTTATCCGCTAACAAATAATTAACACTAAAGGGCTGTAAAGGATGCTCGACTGTTAACGCTTCCAGCCATTGATTCGGCTTATCTTCCAGGCGCTTCATGCCTTCAGGCCTTATACCTTCAGGACACCAGCTTTGTGCCAGAAAATCCCGTAACTGACTGATCAACACCGAAGACGGAATCTCTGAATTATCTCGCACACTGCGCCCCACCCAACTGATATAAAGTTGTTCACGCGCTGACAATACCGCTTCTAAAAATAAATAGTGATCATCTTGTCGTCGTGAACGATCACCCGGACGGTAATGTCCACGCTGACTCATCAGATCAAAGCTTTGCGCCTGTTGAGTACGCGGATAATCACCGTCATTCATGCCTAATAAACACACGACTTTAAAAGGAATCGCCCGCATCGGCATTAAGGTACAAAAATTAACTCGCCCACTTAAAAAGCGTTGTTGCAGATTGGGTTCGTCAACAATACTTAACCAGGCTTCACGAACGATATTAACCGGTAAGCGTTCATCCAGCCCCAATTGGGCTTGTCGACAGTTATTTTGCCATTGGCTTAATGCTTGCGTTAAGGTCTCCAGGGTTTTTAACTCTCGCTCTTGAGTCGCGACAAAAAAATCATCCAATAAAGTTAATAACAACGTTTGCCATGCTTCAACAGATTGAGCTTGACGCAGTTTGTGTACATAAGCCGCCAGCTTTTCCTGTATCAAAAACAGGCCACCCAGATATTGCACTTCAAGTCCCCCTATATCAGCATAAGGTTCAATCCCATTAAACGCCTGTCCTGCACCTACCGCATAGCCCAATAATAACCGTTGCAAACCAAACTCCCAGGTATTAGCACTTAGCGTTTCTGGCATGGCGACGGCTTGTTGACGTTGCTGACTGTCCAAGCCCCAACGGATACCCGACTCTTGCACCCATTGATGCAATTTTGGAATGGCGATCTCGTCAATCCCAAACTTTTTCCTGAGTGCCGGCACTTCTAACAAGCCAAGAAACTCACTGACTTCAAAACGTGAATCAGGTAAGTTTAATAAGACTTCCAAGGCATTTAATAACGGATTTTGTCCGCGTTGTTGTTGATCCGCCAAACTAAAGGGAATATAGCGTTTATCAGTCTGATCAATTTGTCCAAACACCGCACGAATATGCGGGGCATAGCTATTAATATCGGGAACCATCACAATCACATCACGCGGATGTAACGGTTGACCCGCTTTCTGGGCGGCATTAAAACGCGCTAATAATTGATCATGCAAAATCTCAACTTCACGCTGAGGGCTATGGGCTTTATGAAACGCCAGAGACTCATCAAGTGCTGATAAAATGATCGGCTGCTCTGGAATGGGTTCTAAATCTAAAATGGATTGTTGCACGTGTTGCAATAAACTTCGGTGCTGTGGCTTATCACCATAGTCCTCGAACAAATCAATTTTATTGTCCGGCCATTCCCAATCACGATAAGCACTCTGGTCGTCAAACAAATCCAGTAAGCGCAAATAATCACGACCTTGTTTACCCCAGGCAGCCAATAAAGGATTCGCTTGTTGATGCAATTCTTCAAGACTTAAGTCGGCGCTCATGCCGGTCTTATATTTTTGCCGCTGACGCTCGGCTTTTAATAACTCTTTATCCTCAATAATGTCCGCCCAATAATGCTGACAAGGATTATGCACAAACAACACCACCTGACAAAACTGGGCTATTTTCGCCAAGACTTCTAAAGCTTGTTGGGGCAATGTCGATAAACCAAAGACAATCACCCGTTTTGGTAGTTTAGGTTGGCTTTGATCTATCTGCGCCATAAACTCGGCATGTACCGAGGCGCGACTGGCAATATAACTATTTTGTGTACCCAAATCGTTTAGCAACGCTCGCCAAAGTAAGGCTTGCCAGCGTTGTGCTTCAGGCAAAGGACTTGTGTCTCCTTTTGCATCTCGTAGGACATCCTTTCCCTCTGCCCAATCCGATAACCAGTCGGAACGATACACTTGATATTGATCAAATAGATCGGCTAATTGTTCTGCCAATTGATAACGTTTGCGCGCTTGGGTGTCGTCTTTTAAGAACTGCAATAAAATAGAGAAACCGGCACTCGCGGATAGGCTGGGTAGTAAGCGATAAAAGCGCCAAACCAAGGCCGGTTTGGCTAACAATTGATCTTGCGGAATCTTGTCACCTAACACCCAACGATACACCTGCCAGATAAAGGTAGAGGGCAATTTAACCTCCAGTGCTGCCGCCACGCCTAGCGCAGTGTTCTTCGCTAGATTTTGCTTAAGCCATTGCCCCATGCCATTGTTATTAACCAGAAACACTTCATTTTCAAGCGGAGCCAAAGGATAGGTCTGTAACCAATGCGTCACTACTTCTAACAACGATTCCAGTTTATTAGAGTGTATGACAGCAATACCGTTATCAAGTATTGAAGATTGCTGAGTATTGGTCATTTATGATCCCTTTGACAGTGTTCTGGAGCAGAGATTAAGACATTGACTTTAAGGTATCCACTATTCAAAAAAATAGGCGAAACAACCACGCCCATTATCTTTAGCTTTATAAAGTGCAATATCTGCATTATCCATGAGTATTTCTGGCGTGTTGCCGTGTTGAGGGTAAATACTAACACCAATACTCGCACCAATTTGTACACTAATATTTACACTTAATTGAAAGGGTGCTGTTAATTTGGATATCACTTTTAAGGCTACTATTTCAACGTCTTCGGGGATTTTAAGGTTCTCTAATATCAGTACAAACTCATCACCACCTAAACGCGCCACCAAGTCACTATCACGCAAGCATTGAGTAATTCTTGCTGCAACCTGTTTTAGTAATTCATCACCACCCGTATGCCCTAAACTATCGTTCACGGCTTTAAATTTATCTAAATCTATCATGAATACTACGAACTGGGTATTTGCCCGCTGATTAAGCGCGATGCTTGTACTTAATCTGTCCAACAATTTTCGCCGATTTGGCAACCCTGTTAGCGAGTCGTAAAAGGCTAATTGTTTAATTTCTTCTTCGGCGGCTTTACGTTCGGTAATATCAATATAGGTGTAAAGATATCCATCACTAAACTCAATCCCTGATTCAAGTATAACGCGCTCGTCCCCGTTATTACAGGTAATACAGTATTCAAGTGGTTCGATGTCCGTACCAAAACGGGCTGCATATTCAACAGCAGATCTCCAGGTTGCGATAGCCTCCAGACGGTAACTTTCATCAGGATATGCAAGCTGCCACCAGTGTTTAATAGTTGGAATGTCCTCCAACGTATAGCCAAACGTGCTTTTAAAACGGTCATTGATAAAAATTAACTCACCTCGCTCATTGGTTAAACCCAATGCTAAGGGCATTTTCTTAATTAATAAACGAAACTTTTCCTCGCTTTCTTTTAACTCTTGTTCAACACGGTATTGTTCGGTAATATTTCTTAAAATACAGTGTGTTTGTTGAAATTTTCCCTTATTATCTCTGGCGACACGCCCAATCACTGACACCAAAAGTTTTTCGCTGTTATTACTGCGTATCAACTCAAACACTGGGCTGGACACACACCCTTCTTGTATAAACTGATTAACGGTTTGAGTAACTAATGATTTTGATGATTCCGTCATAAAGTCACCAAAAAACCGACCAATCACTTGATTAGGTTCATAGCCTGTTAATTCAAGCCACGCTTGATTAACATATAAGAAATTACCTTGAATATCCAGTGATTGATAAGGCAATGGTGCATTCTCAAATAAATCTCTAAAACGTTTTTCACTCTCAAACAGTTGATGGGCTATTTGCCTACTTAGAGTGACATCACGAAAACTCCAAACCCGACCTACAGGCTTGTCGTTAAGATAATGTGGTTTGGAATAACGCTCTATAATCCGGCCATCCTTGAAATGCACCTCGGAAAAATTTTCATCGTAAAGGCGGCTATCTATATCAATTATTTCACTTAGAAAACTTTCTTTATCAATAACTTGATCCAAGACGAAATTGAGCAATAATTGGTTGCTTCTTTGGTCAAGAAGAGACTCTGAAATGCCCCACATTTTAACGAACAAGCTATTGTATTGAACAACATCACCAGCTGATGAAACCACTAAAAGTGCATCTGCGGTGGATTCAATCGTTGCATTCAATACTGAAACCGATTTGTTCAGGTCTAATTGAGTCTGATTTTTTTCGTTAAAATATTTCTCATTGCACATTAAACCAAAGCCGAAAGTAGTTCCGACAATAAAGACTGCATTAGTTAAATAGGCTATATCCTGAATAATATTGTGCTGAAAGAGGGTTTGCTCAGACTGAGTATTCCAAACTAAATAATAAAAAGCCCTTATTACATACACACATGAGGAAATACCAAAAAATGAAGCTGTTACACGATGACTTCTGGGGCAAACATTGGGCTGTTTAGTCAATAACAAAAAACAGTTTGCAAGCAACAAGACTGCAACTGTTAACGAAGTCACTACTATTTTAGCCGCTATGTTAAAACTGATCAGTACAAAATAAATATGCGCAAGAAACGCAATAATGACCACTATATAGAGCCATCGTAAAGATACTTTGATTTCTTTAAACTCTATAAAGGCACGAAAATAAAAAACTAATCCTATCAGAGATAAGACAGTGCCCATGATCATCGAAAAGAAATGTGGAATAATCCCGAATAGAGCGGTCAAGCTCCACCCTAACCCCATTAATAACAATGCCATTGCCCAGTAGCGTATGCCCTTGACATCGGTAAAATAATCGCGCGACACCACGTATAAGCCAACACTCATCAAAAATGAAATAATAATGATGAAGACAATGATGGAAAAAGGATCAATGTGCATAAAAAAAATCAACGGAACTAGTCTGCAGCTAAAGTACCATGAAATGTATTGATTAAATCAGCCGGAAAAAAATAATTTTCAATGCACATCAATTAATTGATTTGCACTAATAAAGGAAGCTGTGCCGGTTCATTCAGGTAGGCTGATGTAAATTATAATGTTCATTTCTAAGGTCGGGCATCTATTAACAGCTCGCTACTGATTAGTCTGAGATGTTAACACAAGCTTATCCTCATCGTGGGGTTAAAGGTTTAGAAGATCATTTATCAGAGAGCGGCTACCACAATGGTTCAGCCTGCATGTAACGATTATGGATAGTGCTCTGGTGATTCATCACAACACTCATCAATTGCAAACCCTAGGTCGCTCGAAGTTGCCAGACCTTACAAAGCGTTATATAGAAACCTGTAGTAAGGCAATGGCAACATGGAACCACACTCCATAGCGTTTCGCGTTTAAAGAGAGAGAAAGTGATATGAACAAAATAGTTCACTATGAAGTTGACCTGAGCAACCCACCACCACTTACTGAACAACAACAGGCAGAACTAAAATCTCCATCAGAAATGCCGAATGAATCCATCGACCTCAGCGACATTCCTCTGTTAGCTGAAGCCTTCTGGAAAGATGCGGTGCGTAAAACATCTATAAACATCCCATTCATCTCTTAATGCCTGAAATTGGGTATTAATATCAGCATCTGTGCGTTGACCTAAGGGCAACGTTTGCATAAACTCCAGTACATCATTAGTTTCTGCTTCATTGGATGAAATCCCAGTCGGCTGTAAATTTGTGTTTGTTGTTGGCTTTAAGTTGGGGAGCACTACCCGTTCTGCTTTGTTCCAATCAAGGTAAGCCGTAGAGTTATGTTGTTCCCAAAACTCAAGCTCTTCGTTTTCGTTGCTGAACTTTGGTAAGGTTTTAATTGGCTTGCTCATATCTGCCATACAACCTGAAAGCTCAGGTACTTCAACTAAAAAACAGTTATCATCCTGGCTCCAGTAAATAATCAGTTCATATTTATTCGTCAACATCTAAGCTCCCTAATTAATCATTATCCATTAAGGGAATTACTTATAAAAGCCTTGGCTTCTTCATCACTTATAAACTCACTGTCTTCTTTAGCTTGCTTACAAGCTAGAGCAAAAACTAAATCTTCTAGTTGATCCTGTTTTTTTTGCAACAATTCTTCTAGAAAAGCCTGTTGAACCTCATTGGGTAAAGTGTCGTACAGTGCATAGAGGCTATGAGCAGTATTAGTTTGTTGTGTAGTCATACGGTTTTCCTAAATATTTCTTGAAATTGCATTTATCAAAGTTAACGCTTCCTTAAAGCCTTTATTGCTTGAGCTTAATGATGGATAACTTTGCGTATACTTTACACAAAAACAGTCTGATTTACTTAATCTTTACTGCTTCAATGAGTTAATATTTAGACCAAAACGCTGTCTTGCGTTTATGATACTTTTGTAAACTTGCATTAAGTAAGACATCCTAATGAAATTAAAGAGCTAGGCCTCTGAAGTATCAAAGAATTTCCCTTCTCGAAACTTAACTTTTTCTCATTAAGTGGATCAACATCTGGAAGCATCTCTTCACACAGTTGAACAAAAGTCAATGGCTGTGGAAAAAAATCGGCAGGAAGTCGCAACTCCTGTACCCCACTAAATTGAATATGAGATTGACAGTGTGACTTAACTTTTCGATCAAAATCAAATCGTACATGCGATGTATTTGATGGCGCTTTTTGCTTGATCTCTAGTAACTCTGTCCAATTATACAAATGCTCATATAATACTTCATCATCACGTTCAAATGCTTCTTCAGCAGCCTCAAGCAATTCATCTACAGTATCACGAGTTGATATTGGCTGTGGATAATAAGTAAGACAAGCCTTTTCAAGTTCATTATTGGCATCAAACGAATAGAAGAATTGGAAAAATGATCCATCAGATAGAAGAAGAGAATACTGCTGACGATCAAGAAGGAATTGATATTCAAGCGGGTAATAGACCCCTTTAATGATCCCGGGCGTTCTACCCACCCACGAAATAGTCTGATCACTATTTAAAACCAATGTGTTATTTGTTTGAATAACACAGGAAAGGTGTGATATTGCGTTTTTCAATCCCTGACAAGCTTTAGCAAAGCGCATAATCAATTTCTCTTTAAATCTTAATTTTCTTTTATCCGATCTGCAATCAGATGCCTAAGCTCTGGATTCTTATCAATAAGCTCTAATAACTCTTGAATTTTGTCTAATTCTTTATCGGATTTGTTGAGAAATGACTTTCCTCGCTGAATACTAGCAATATCAGGACACGTAAAATGAAACCTTGGAAAGTCTCTTTTTATAGCAGAGATTTCGCTTTCTAGTTTTTCCATACCGTTTCCATATCCCGTTATATAACACCATCCCCGTGAGCGTGTGACAGCTACAAAATAGGCGTTACGCATACGCAGAGTAAAATCATCAACAACGCATTGGGCATTAATAACAAAAACAATATTTGCCTCATTACCTTTTGCCCTGAAAGGAGTCGTAATAGTTACATAGCCTTTTAACTTAAATACGTCAGCACTTTCAACATAGCCAGGAATAACAGATTTGATACCAACCGAATTCAATGCACGTTGAATCGTTAACATCGCTTCCTTGTTATTTCCTGATTTCAGGTTAACAATAATTATCTCTTCTGCTGCCACACCTTGATTAGAAACAAGTGTTGATATTTTAGTTTTTAAAAATTGTAGTTGTTCACTATCTTCTTTATAAACTTCACATTGAATCAGTTTAAGTGGTTTTTTGTGATTTTCTGTTAACAAGCTTTCCAATAGGTTTCGACTATTTTCGTCAGGACGCTCAATCACTACGCTATCCCCAGCTGAAATCATTAGGCTTTGAGGTTCATTAACCTGATAACCAATTGCCTCCCATTCTCCAGGATGATAAAACATTTCTGTGGGATTTTGGCTATATAACCCCATTGCTACTCCATGAGCAGCCATAAGGACAGGACGAGGGGTTCTATAACAATTTGGCAATACGAAATCCTTAGGAATGTCTCCGGCATACTTTCCAGCGAGTATGGAGTCAGGTAGGTTTGGAACTCCATCCTTACTACCAAATAACTCTGATGGCCCCTTTATTTCGCCATCTCTAAGAGATTGGAATTCATCGTAAGCCCAAATAATACGCTTTTCTACCCCATTACCCTTAGCTAGTTTAAAGGCCAACTGAAATACTTCGCTAGGAAAATCCTGAGCTTCATCAATCAGTATCAGGTCATACTCTGGTTCAATTTCATCCCCTAATTTCGATAGAAGATCTCGATAAATATAGGCTAATGGGTCAGCAGCTTTTCCCCTAGCATCACCCAGAGTCAAGGGTATTAATCCATATTTTCTACATAGTTCTGAGTATAATCCAGGCTTTTGTTTTCCACCCCACGCATGAAACACATGTAATTTGTCTTCGAAGTCAGGAACTCGTTTTGCTTCTAAAGTGTAGTACTTTGAGATCAAAGTCTGAACATGCTGATAAAGACTTTGTGTATTAAACAGGTATAAGATTTTAAATTCTTCAAAGCGCTTGTGTGTGATTGCCGCCTTAAGGCATAAAACTATGGTCTTCCCAGTACCCGCTAGGCCTCTAATACGCTGGGGGCCTGGTGGTAACTGCATCGAAGCAAGGCGTTGGGCATCATCCTGTTTAAATGTTGTTCGTAGTGATTTTTGAATGTAGTCGTTGATAGTAACTAACTTATCTTCATCTATGATAGGGTTTTTATTTTCGTAAATGAAAGTCCCTTCAATGAGGCCATATAGTTTGTCCAGATCCTGCATAGTACAGTTGTATACATAAGGTAAGCCTCTAAGCCAAGCATCCAATTGATCTAATGTAAGATCGGTAATCTCGAATTCTTCTGGTGATACATAATTCTCGGTTGCTTGATTAGAGCAATAGACTACTACGCTTAAAATAGGCGTCTTTGCACGTCTTGTTTTTCTATCATAAAGTGTGAGATCATTTTTCAGTCTGCTTTGAACTTCTTCCTGATAAAGGTCAAGCACCAAACTTCGGGCCAGACGAATTTCTCCCGACTCCGATCTCCAATATTCGGCACCGTTTGACTCAATCTTTTCAATAATCCGTTCTTCAACGACATCAATTAAAATAATTCCATGTTCTCTCGTCACTATTAAAAATGAGGGAACATCCTCATCTGATGCTCGTCCAAGCCTAGTCAATTTATAACCAACATAGCCATGACAAGAAGAAAACGCTGATTGAATTACATCAGCAATTTTAAAATGGAACGGTCGA
The DNA here is from genome assembly GCA_903859415.1 of uncultured Methylococcaceae bacterium. Classification (GTDB taxonomy): domain Bacteria; phylum Pseudomonadota; class Gammaproteobacteria; order Methylococcales; family Methylomonadaceae; genus Methylobacter_C. Next base: position 681 of record CAIOMN010000167.1, on the reverse strand, counting down.
TTTTCAAGTGCAAGCGAACCAGGAAGGAATAAAAAGCTTGATGACATTATATGATCTTTATTGGTTTGTTGACTGCGCAAGTAATTTGTCCTGAACAGTGAGATTACGATACTTTTGACTTTAAGTATACAGTCTTAGCACGCGGAAAGAATAACAATTTTGATCTGTAAAAGCGCCTCATTATTAATGTAATTGCTCTCCAAGTCTAACTCCAAAAGGCGACAAGGTTATCTCTGTAATATTCTCATTTTTAGCGAGTTACCATAAAACCCAGAAACTCTTCGACATTCACTAAATCCAATAAGTTACGCTGCTTCAATGAGTTAATATTTAGACCAAAACGCTGTTTTGCGTTTATGAGTCTTCTGTAAGTTAGCCCGATAGGTATCATGAGTTATCCAACTCTGCCAATCAGTCACTCGCGGAGCGAGTTGACCAACAATAATAATTGACGCTCATGTGACCTAAAGCTTCCGGTATCATCAGGAATCAACTGCAATTTGATTAATGCCGTTTGAGGGTCTCCACAGGCCAGATAAACCCTTGCAATATCAAACCAAGGCACATCAGTAGGACGTACATGTACCAGCCTCGCTTTTTCGAACAATGGCGCATCCCGCAATTGCTTTGCTATCTCTTGAATTGCCTTGAGCCAACGGTCTGCTTTATAAGCGGTATCTG
>CAIOMN010000166.1 GCA_903859415.1 uncultured Methylococcaceae bacterium | reverse complement strand
CGGGTTAGCCTGTGCCTTTGCGGCTCTTTCTTATGCGGAATTGTCTGCAGCCGTGGGAGGGTGTGGTAGTGCTTATGGCTATAGCTATGCCGCATTTGGTGAGTTAATGGCTTTTATAATCGGTTGGGACTTACTGCTTGAATACGGTATTTCTGTTGCCGCTGTCGCCAATGGTTGGGCTGGCTATTTTAATAATGCACTGACGGCTATTGGTATCCCTTTACCAGATAGTCTAACTAAAGCGCCCATGCTGGGTGGTATTATAAATTTACCTGCAGCAGCCATTATTTTGATCCTCATGGGTTTGTTAATCATGGGTGTTAAGCACAGTGCTAAAGCCAATAATGCAATGGTTGTCGTTAAGTTGATCACCATTACTATCTTTATCGGCATTGCGATGTTTAATGTTCAACCTGAAAACTGGCAGCCTTTTATGCCTTTTGGGTGGTTTCAAACATTACCTGATGGCAAGACGACGGGTGTTTTAGCAGGTGCATCCCTGGTATTCTTTGCCTATGTCGGATTTGATGCCGTCTCTACTGCCGCTGAAGAAGCTAAAGACCCACAACGTGATTTGCCTTTTGGTATTGTGACGTCCTTGGCTTTTTGCACGGTTATTTATATTATTGTCTCAGGTCTTTTAACCGGCGTGGTTAATTATTCCGAGTTAAATGTTTCTTCTCCAGTTGCTCATGCCTTAACGTTATTAGGCTACAACTGGGGAGCTGCGCTTATTTCGACTGGGGTTATATCGGGCCTAACAACAGTGATGCTGGTATTGTATTATGGTCTGACACGCATTATTTTTGCTATGTCACGGGATGGATTATTATCCCCTTTCTTCAATAAAGTTCATCCCCAGACACAAACACCTGTCAGAGTGATAATAATATGCGGAATAATCATGGCGTTGATAGCCGGTTTTGTGCCTTTGGGTGAATTGGCTGAACTTGTTAATATAGGTACATTGGCGGCATTTGTACTGGTTTGTTTAGGGGTAATTGTACTTCGTATTACTAAACCTACATTATTACGGCCTTTTCGTACCCCTTTAAGTCCATTATTTCCTGTGCTGGGTATGATTTCTTGTGGCGCATTGATGGCTTTTTTACCCAGTATCACTTGGTTACGATTTCTTGTCTGGTTAGTTATTGGTTTGATTGTCTATTTTACTTATTCAACTAATCACAGTAAGTTAGCAGACCCTGATTAGTTTCAGTTATTTAGCGGTTTAAATATTAGTTAATTTATTCGTATTCCCAAAGGTTAGTCGTATGTCAGAGAGTAAAGTTTATCCGGTAAAACCAGAGATTGCTGCGTCAGCTCATATTGATTTAGAAGCCTATAAAACCCTTTATCAGCAATCTATTAATGATCCTGAACGTTTTTGGGCAGAGCAGGCTGAGCAGTTCTTATTATGGAGTAAGCGTTGGGATTCAGTAATGAATTGCGATTACCTTACGGGACATATTCGCTGGTTTGAAGGTGGCGAGTTGAATGTCAGTGTTAATTGTCTGGATCGTCATCTTGAAACCCGTGCCGACCAAGTCGCTATTATCTGGGAAGGCGATGATCCCAATCAGGATAAAAAAATTACTTATCGAGAGCTCTTTGAATCCGTCTGTCAATTCTCTAATGTCCTAAAATCTTTGGGCGTTAAAAAAGGTGATCGCGTTTGCATTTATCTGCCGATGATCAGCGAAGCGGCAACCGTTATGTTAGCGTGTACCCGAATAGGTGCGGTACATTCAATTGTTTTCGGTGGCTTTTCTGCTGAGGCGTTAAAAGACCGTATTTTAGATTCTGATTGCCAATATGTTGTGTGTGCTGATGAAGGCTATCGGGGGGGTAAAACCTTACCTATTAAAGCGAATGTCGATTTAGCAGCTCAGTCGTGTCCTAATCTTAAAAAAGTAGTGGTCATCAAGAACACCGGTAATCCGGTGGCGTGGGATGCGGCTCGGGATATTGACTATCACGAAGCAATGCTGAAGGCCTCAGTGGATTGTCCGCCTGAACCCATGGGCGCCGAAGATCCATTGTTTATTTTATATACCTCGGGTTCAACAGGTCAGCCTAAAGGCGTGTTACACACCACCGGTGGTTATCTGTTATTTGCCGCGATGACCCATAAGTATATATTTGATTATCATGATGGCGATATTTATTGGTGTACAGCCGATATCGGCTGGATTACAGGTCATACCTATATGATTTATGGCCCCTTGTGCAATGGAGCCACTACTTTATTATTTGAAGGTGTACCCACCTATCCTGAAGCAGATCGTTTTTGGCGCGTTATTGATAAGCATCACGTTAATATTTTTTATACAGCACCGACGGCTATCCGGGCTTTAATGGCTCAAGGTGATGAATTTGTTACGCGGACTGATCGTAGCAGTTTACGCATTTTGGGCAGTGTGGGTGAACCCATTAATCCAGAGGCTTGGGAATGGTATTACCATGTCGTTGGTCAGGGTCGTTGCCCTATCATGGATACCTGGTGGCAAACGGAAACAGGCGGTATTTTAATTACGCCATTGCCTGGGGTGACGGCTTTAAAACCAGGCTCCGCAACCTTACCTTTCTTTGGTGTAAAACCTGAAATCATGGATACCGTAGGGACTATAAGGGAAGGGGTGGCTGAAGGCGTTTTAGTGATTGGTCGCTCATGGCCGGGTCAAGCACGCACGGTTTATGGTGATCATCAACGCTTTATTGATACTTATCTAAAAAATTACCCTGGTTATTATTTTACCGGTGACGGTGCCCGTCGTGATGAAGAGGGCTATTTTTGGATTACCGGTCGAGTCGATGATGTCATCAATGTATCAGGGCATCGCATGGGAACGGCAGAAATTGAAAGTGCCTTAGTGTTGCATGAACTAGTAGCAGAAGCTGCTGTGGTCGGTTATCCCCATGATATAAAAGGGCAGGGTATCTATGCCTATGTCACGCTAAACGTCGGAGTAGAGCCTTCTGAAGCATTAAGAAAAGAATTGGTTGCTTTGGTTAGAAAAGAAATTGGGGCTATTGCTAACCCTGATATTATCCAATGGGCGCCCAGTTTGCCAAAAACACGCTCAGGTAAAATCATGCGTCGTATACTACGTAAAGTCGCGGCGAATGAACTCGATAACTTAGGTGACACTTCAACATTAGCGGACCCTTCAGTGGTTGCTAATATTATTGATCATAGGGGCAACAAATAAACTTAATGTGACGTTTTCATCAGTTCTTTAATTTTGATGAGAACGTTTTGTTTTTGTTCTGAAGATAACTGGTTAAACGCTTGTTCAAACGTTGTTAGATCGTAGGGTAATTCTACTGTACTTTTAGTTGATGCGTTAAGACCACAGTCCTTCAACACCTGTCCAATAGGCTCAGCTATATTATCAAGAGGGATTGAGCTGGAAAGAACAGTTCTTATCATGGTATTAATGCGAACAAAAACAGCTTGTCCCGTTAATAAATCATTAGCGATACGTTTAGCATCCGATTCATTATAGCCTCTTCGCTTTGAGTCCGGAAATGTTTTCATAGACAGTGTAACGGGCGGGTTTTTATCTATTTGGTATTCCACTTTAAAATCACTGTTTTGTGACGCTATCAAGTCATCTGCATTAATGACAGCTTGCAATTTATGGTCTTTGCAAACGATTTCCAAAGTCATGTCGTCGTAAAGTCCTGGACGAGGTAGGGGCGACTGTGCAGTGCTGTATGTCTGATTGTTTAAACTGTCGCTTTTTTGATGGTAACTCCAGTTGTTATCGGCTTTTGTCTGTAAAGGACAAGCCAATAAAAAAACTATTCCGACCCGAATAGATCTATTAAAATGATATTTGTGTTTCATTGAGAGTTTCTCGTTTTCTTTTTGATTATCTATCATATAACTAAAAGGGGCAGAGTAAACTTAAAATTTTTTAGAAACCAATCGACTAGCGACTTTTTAATTCATATGCAGCGCCTGGT
>CAIOMN010000165.1 GCA_903859415.1 uncultured Methylococcaceae bacterium | reverse complement strand
TTTTCGAACAATGGCGCATCCCGCAATTGCTTTGCTATCTCTTGAATTGCCTTGAGCCAACGGTCTGCTTTATAAGCGGTATCTGTCTTTGACGCTCTTATCCAAAGCTCATCAATCAGAGTTCGAAGAGTCGCTTCTGGCAAATATTCACCAGCACGATTAAACAAGTTATCTCGAAGATCATAGTCATTCTCTTCATTAAGCTTAATCAACCGATCAGCGATGACCTGTTTATTATTACATTGACTCGCAAACGATACGAAAAGGTCAGTTGCCGAAGAAAGAAATAGATCGGTTGCTGATCCGCCTGAATCGTCACAACGATGAACAATGACTTTATCTATTTCGAAAAACTGGGCGAGCAAGTCAACACCTGAACAAGGGTCCTTTACGCCCCTTTCCAAATCATTTAACAGTTGCTGTAATTCAAATGCAAAATCATCTAATTCGTGCCAGGATACAAAGTCTTCACATTGTTTAAGATCCGCCAACTTGGCTTTATAACGTTCAATGTTTTCATCCGGTGTCGCTAATAATCCCTCTATAATTTCAGCGGCAGCCGGATACCTATCAGATAACTCCAAAAGTGCATCCGCTAATTTTTCAGGGCCAAGATCAATTAATTGAGTGCGCAGAGATTTAGTCATAGGTGAAGATTTTGATGATTGAAAAGCTTTGATTTCAACGTGTAGACATGACTAAACAATAATAACCTCAAGTTCTTTAATCGCTGATAATTTTTTATCGCCCGTTAGGAAATGATCAGCATGACCGGACTAACGACCCCATTCATCTCTTAATGCCTGAAACTGGGTATTAATATCAGCATCTGTGCGTTGTCCAAAGGGCAAAGTTTGCATAAACTCCAGAACATCATTAGTTTCTGCTTCATTGATGGCTACATCCTGTTTTGTTTCAAGGAACTCAATAAAATGTAATACTTCAACGGCTTTTTCCATTGGCATTGCTTTAACATGTTGATAAATGGTTTGTGCGATGTTCATGGCCATTGTGCCCCTTACTAATATAAATTAATTATGGAAACTTTGCGTATACTTTACACAAAAATCGGCCAATCAGTGATAGTTTCTGTATTCCAGATAAATCTTTGAAGTATTAAACCAAGGCACATCAGTAGGGCTATTAATCAAATTTGTAAGATTTGTCCCAATGGATAACAATGTTGGCTGGTTCTGGTGTATCAGACTTATATTCTAAAATAGGCACAGTAAGATTTTCACCCTCAGATGAGGAAATTGATACTTCCCGAATAGTCCTAACAAGCGCAGTCAAACCATCTGCCTTTGGACTATAACTATCCAATTTAATAGCAATAGCTAGTACTCGATTACTCAGCTCAACTATGAGTCGCCTGTAAATCAGTTCGTCAAGGAACTCATTGATAAAATTATGATACTTGCTCTCTACCATTCCAAGTAGCTTAGCTCGTGAGGATGGCTTTCCTAAATAGAGATAAATGTCTCGCTTTATACCCTCAAGTACAGTTAATGGCTTGTATCTGCTGGATCGGGTATCCCAAATTAATAACATTGTTTCTTTATCAACAGCTACTAGCTCACTTGATTGATGCTCTTCCTGCCAACGATTTGTTTGGAAGGCAAGTTGATTAACATAGGAACTAACATTTCTCTCATCCGCATAATCAAAATCAAAATAATAAGCGAGTTGCCTTAAAATATCCTCATTGTATGGGTAAACATATTTATAAGCACTTGCAGGAGTTGTTGCGACAACTCCGAGAATATCGGCAGACTCAAATAGTGGACTGAATCGATCAAGTCTAAGTTGGCAGGCTGTTGTAGGTGGCCGAAGATGATAAAGTGATGGCAACATAGCAGCCATATTTTCGTATTCATTTGGATTCTCACCCGGAAATCCCCATAGTAAATTCCACTCAGGAGTTATTCCTATTAAAAGGCAATCTCGAAGAAGTTGCACATTCTGAACTGCTCGCACCCCTTTCCGCATTATCCAGAGAACTTGATCAGAAAAGCTTTCGATTCCTGGTTGAATATAAGTAACTCCTGCTTGATAAAGCACTGTTAATTGGTCGTAGCTTAAATTTGACTTAACCTCATAGAAAAGCTCTGCCTTGATATCCAATTTTTCTAAACGTGGAAGAAAATCTTTAAAGTAATTCATATCAAGAATGTTGTCAGTTAAGCCAATAACTTTTGTGGGATATTGTCCGGTCAGTTCTACCAATTCATCTAAGGCACGCTGTGAGGATTTTGATCTGAACGCCATGTTTTGACCATTCAAACCACAGAATGTGCAATGATGTTTTTCCCCCCACCAGCATCCCCTAGAGGTTTCGAAAGGTATTTGAAGTTGGATAAAAGAGTGATCAATTTCAAGCTGGATAAGCATCTCGAAATAATCAGAATAATTTGGAATTGGTAACTCGTTCATTTGAACTGGCCTATCCAAACTGGGAACAAAATCTGAAACAGAGAAGTTAAGCTGTTGATCTTGAGTATGAATATTCGCTTGCTCTATTGGAATACGACCTGCTTTTAATTCCGTAAGAATGTATTCGAAGGCTTTTTCTCCTTCCCCAGATACAACAGCATCTACAAATGTTGAAGATGCCATTATGGCTAGTCCCATTGGACCCTCGCAATTAGCACCACCCATTACAACATAGGTCGACTGACACTTGCGTTTTATGGCTCTTGCTAACGCAATAGATGCTGCGTTCTGCTGAAAAACGCTTGTAATACCTACAATATCAGGAGCATTCTCCAAGATTTGATCAGCACAATCCGATACAAATTGTTCTGCTGTTTCTCTAGCTGCGTTCAACTGGGAAACAAAATCATCAAATAAAATTTTTCTGTTATGTCCTTCGAAGATATGTTCTTTGAACAGTGGTTTTACAATATCATTGATAAAATCTTCATTATTTTTTGATTTTTGATCTGAAATGTATGATGAAAATATCCATTCACCAATTAAATTGTGTGTTGGAAATAGCCCTGACGCTATATCGTGATAGAAGCGTTCTCCAACAGCTTTTGCAAAATTTAAATTGAAGTAATGAACCTTTGTATTACATTCTAATGATAGTGCAATACTTTTTAGAAGTCCAAGAGCAATAGAGGGTGAAAACAAAGGGCCAAACGGCATTGAAACAAGAGAAACATTCACATTGGAGTCTCTTTGTGGCAACGTCAAAGACTCTTAGAAATAGAAAACTAAGCAAAGTTAATGCCATCTTTTGAAATACCAACATTAATTGCGTTTACACTTAGATCAGTAAAGGTATTTTTCGTGTTGTTTTGGAGGAGTTTACCAAGTTCATTGTTTTTGATTGTCAACGATCCATTTGAGTTTAAAGTAAATAGATCTTGAGTAAGTTTTGCATCACATGTTGGCTGCACATTCATCTTGTTAGTCATATAATAAAGTCCTTCAGAAAAAATAAGTAAAAAAGCCTGTAGCAGTTTAAGAAGTCGATAAATATATTGTATTAAACATTTCTTCCTTGAGCAAAAGGCCACCGCGGTGCATGCTATTTAGGTGTTAATGAGCTTAAGGTGAATTATTAATAACAAATCATCAATTAATAATTTTAATTTTGGTTTACTTATTCTTAATCTATGTTTTATCACATTTTCGTCCATACATCCTCAAAAAAGCCATAGAACATAGACGCTATTTTCTCATCATGAATCAAATAATATCTTGGATCATTCATATTTTCACCATCTTCATAGGCTCGTGAGAGAATAATAGACTTTTGATCAAAGATCATAAACTCAATCAATAGTAGACTAAAATCATTTTTAAATACTTTAGTATTGCCTGTATTAAAGCCTTGCGCTTCTGTTTCTTTAGATAATTCGGAGGAAATTATTTCCCTATAACTAAAACTTTCATATTTTGAATGGATATCCTTAGATTTTATGAAGTTATCCTTAGCTTTTTGATAATCATTTTTTTGTGTTTTAAATCTGCCAATTTCAGCTTTTTGCCCCCAACTCATATCTACTACATTTTTTGCTGAATTTATCAATCTTTCGCATGTTTTATACATTTCTCCTCTGTTTTGCAGCGGAATTATCTCCACAACTTTACTTTCCTTTATTGTTTTAATGTCGATCTCAATTCGAGATATTGCCCCCAATCGTTTTAGGAGTTCTGAACCAGAAGAAAAGGCAAGTATGGCCCAAATTGATAAAAACCCAAAACTAGGAGGCTGTCCGAGAATGCCAACGAAAATTTAGCAGCCCGAAAGTCTTTCCGTCCAATTTTCATGGCACAACTGTAAATAACCCTACGACAACCTAATATATTCTATATAAACAATATGTTATGGTATAATGAGTG
>CAIOMN010000164.1 GCA_903859415.1 uncultured Methylococcaceae bacterium | reverse complement strand
ATCGTGACGGTGTCAGAAAAGGTAAGACGCCCATGGAAATTCTAACGGGAACAGAGCAAACCCAGGATTGGCTTGAGATTCTGCTGAATATCGTCAGAGAGAAAAAGCCAGAACTACTACTGATTTCTTAAATTTAAGAAACAGCTAAGCCGTTTATCTTTAAAGTCACTGGCCGTTTTTTAATGGCTACGGTAGCTTGTTGTTAATTTTTATTGACATCAAAAGTGTCAACTACTTTTAGGCCGCTATGAAGGATGCCTAATTTTCCATGGTTAGGGTTCCATTCCGTATTATTTCTGATCATGGAATTAGCTACTGTTAATAGATTATATAAATCTAAGCAGGATTTTACAACGCAAATGCCTTACATAGGCCAACCGTAAGGATTGCTTCGTAAATGAGTAAATTCGTCCTGTAATCCTTGGTATATCTAGCTTTTAATGTCAACCACAAGAAAACTCATTGCGAAAATCAAAACAATAATAACTAAACAATAATAACCGAGGTCGTAGCAAACTTAAATATAACTTTATCAGTCTCCAATTACCCGTTATTTCGACCGAGAGATCTTTGAGGTTCGATGAAATATTATTTAGGTTGGCTTTGCTCGCGCTCAGCACATCTCATGGTTCTAATTCAGTTAAGGTCGGCAAACTTGATAAGGTCAATAGCAAAAGTAGGTGTTTCAACAGGTAGGCGGATAAAGCCATGATGTAAATAAAAGTCTTCTGCCTCTGCCGATATGGAATGAACAATCAAGAGGCGAGCGGATACTTCCCGAGAAGCACGGATAGATCTTTGAACGGCATCGAGTAGTAACGCTTTACCCAGACCTTTACCCTGCCATTTTTTATCAATGGCTAGTCGTCCAAGAATGACGGCAGGAATTTGCGAGGGCATGTTTCTGCGCATTGAGCCAACAACAAGATGATTGAGAATATGCCCCATACAAATAGCATAATAACCGATTACTGTAGATGAGCCGGACGGACAAATCACATAAGTTCTGGTTGCACCGGTTTTCATATTATCAATGGCACGATCCTGTAGCCAGTTATCAAGGGCATCCTCTCCAGATTTGAACAGGTCTAGTTCGTGGGTTGAAGTTAAATAAGCAGGCGGGCAAAATAATTTTAATTCACTCATTAGGCCAGGGTGCCTTGGCGGAACTTAGACGCTTCATCCCATCAAGTTGTTCTTGTGATGCGGGTGCTTCCAGTAAATCCAATACTGCTTGAAATGCCTGGCTATCAACATAAATAGATGTTTGGTCAAGAATCACATTTTTAGCTGCCTCTAAAGCAGAAGCCATCATGAATTGAGAACGGTTTGACCCTAGCAATTCGACAGCCTTATCAATAAGTAACTTGTCATGCACACGGGCACGAATATGAATGTTTACCTCAGCGGTGGTCGATTGCATGGTTGTAGACTCATTCAGTACATTAATGTACCTAAACTAGATTAACGTGTTGTAATTGTCAACACTTTAAATTAAAGGCTTACTAAACCGAATAACTGAGGTCGAAGTAACGTTAAATATATGTTTACACTGATCCTGTTATTACTTTACTGTTATTATCTGGAGGCGTTAGCTTCATCAAGAAATTTTCGATAGTTAATGGATACCTTAAGACCCGCAAAACGACCGCTCATTTTAGCAAGCGTCTGCGTTTTTTTATCAAAACTGATTTCAACTTCACTGAGTGCCCTATCCTCGTAACCTTTTTCTATATGGTGTGTTTCTAGTAGAAAGTGGTACTTATAAACCTCTAGCTCTTCTTCATCAACAATCTCTAAGGGTGCTCCTAATTTAGCTAACACAGTCTCTTTTTTGGGTAGATCATCCTTAATCTTTTCCAATAAAGTATCGTTAGCATGTAACTGTCTACTCTCGGTATCAATTTCGGCGCCGCCGATTGAGCGTAATGAAGCTTCTAAAAACTTGGGTGGGGCAATTTGTAAGAATAATGAAGAAAATGCCCAGGAAATGATTTTATTTTCCTTATTAAAGGTTAAGTCTGAATAAAAGTTTATCTCGGGATGGATCAATTTATTATCAGCATCGATCTTTCTAAACCAGTAACGCCAGCGTCTCCCGCCTTCAGGGGTTGGGAAGTCTTCACTCGCGTGTAATTCGGATAAAGACACGAAATCTTTACTAAACAAAATAGGTTCTTTAAAGTGTAAAGTAAATTCATCATTCGACGTTGTACTGAAATAACGATCAAATTCAGACATCTGTAAATAGGTTTGATACGCTCTTATCCAATAAATACAACCCGTTAACGAACAAGCTAATAGAAGCAGGCAAAGAATACGAAAAAAACGCGGAATGGTTTGGGTGTGCATTTTATACCTTAGCAATGATTTGATTTAAGAATATGCCGATGACAGGCTGCTAGTAACTTATTATGCGTTTTATCTCTTGGATAGTTTAGAATTATTCGTTTATATTTCGCTTGATAATTTTTTAATTAACAGGTCACTTACTCCAAATAGCTTATAAAAAACTTCTTAAATTAAGCGTTGTGTAACATAAGTTATCACTTATTGCTTAATGATCTTTATTATGTTGATATATTCAATTATGTTTATTTTTTAGGCCTTTCATTATGCGCAAGTTACTGATTCATTGTTGTTTTGGGTTTTATCTGGTTTTAAGTCTGCTTATATTT
>CAIOMN010000163.1 GCA_903859415.1 uncultured Methylococcaceae bacterium | reverse complement strand
GACAGCACTCATTGCTCTGTGGACCTCCAGCATGTCTTGCTTACTTGCCTTTACCTTACTTGGCACAGACCTACTTCATAAAAACGCTAGCAGTTTCCTGCTAGGGCAATGGCTCTCCAGTGAAACCCTCAGCATTGACATCAACTTTATTACCCATGGCTTTAGCCTCATCTTAGCCGCACTATTTTCATTACTCATAGTTATCATCCTCCGCTTTTCTATCAATTACATGCACAGAGAAATAGGCTTCCACCGATTTTTCTTCGTGTTAATGTTATTCGATTCAGCAATGCAGTTACTGGTTCTATCAGGCAACACAGTCGGCACTTTTTTTGGTTGGGAAATCGCAGGACTGTGCTCTTATCTATTAATTCTCTACACCTATAACAGACCTGTTGCCGCCCTTAATGCGACCCATGTCTTCGTTACTAATCGGATCGGTGATGCCAGCTTCATATTAGGCATTAGCTTAAGCTATGCATGGGCTGAAACAACAAACTGGCTAAACTTAAGGACAATCGCTGCACAACTCAGCACCGGTGAAGCAACCGGCATTGCCATCAGCTTTGCTATTGCCGCGTTTGCAAAATCAGCTCAACTCCCCTTTACCCCTTGGCTGGCCCGTGCAATGGAAGGCCCAACCCCTTCAAGTAGTTTATTTTATGGCGCCGTCATGATTCATTCAGGTGTCTATTTAGTCTGTCTCTTAGAGCCTGTTTTTGATAAAGCCCCCCTAGCAATGGCGTTACTCGTTTTCATTGGTGGACTTACCGCCTTGTATAGTTATTTAGTCGGACTGACCCAAACAGATGTGAAAAGTTCTTTAGTCTATGCAACCTCGGGGCAACTCGGACTACTATTTCTTGAATGTGGCTTAGGCTTCTGGCAATTCGCCAAATGGCACCTTTGTGCCCATGCCATCATTCGAACCTATTCGTTCTTGACGGCGCCCTCATTAATGCATAATGTCTATGAGAACCCACAACATCCCGTGAGCCCCACTCTCGCAAAACAACGTTGGGCATACACGGCTTCATTACAAAGATTCTGGTTAGATCAACTCACAGACTGGACCTTAATTAGACCTATTCGCCGACTGGCACACGATTTACATTACTTTGATGATCAAATCGTTGATCAACTGACAGGCATAACCACACCCGCTATTAACTCAATTTCCTCCTTGGCTGAACTGGAAGAAAAACTCATTGGTGCGCACCTAGACAATCATAGCGTTCAGTTTTCTAACAGTAGTGGCGTTGTAGGTAAAATCACCGAACTATTTGCAGGTCACACACATTGGTTTGAAGACCGTTTTGTCTTAGGCGGGTTAGGCAAAGGCACCATTAACGTAGGTCGAAAATTAGGACAAGGTGCGAATAAAATTGAACTGTTAGTCTTAAGACCTCGTTATCTTGTGATATTTGTATTAATCACCTTGTCACTTGCTTTTTGAGATTCTAATGGATACTCCAATCACCTATTGGTTCGACACTCTCCCGTTTCCAATACTAACAACATTGACACTGGTGCCACTTATCAGCATGGCCGCCATTTTACTGTCCAAAACATTAACCACAGCCCTGCGCTTTGGCTTTGCTGGCACCCTGATAACGGCCTTACTCAGCTTATATCTACTGACTATTTTTAATACCGGCAATCCTAATATTCAACTAGTAGAAAAAGCCCAATTAGCCTGGTTAAGTTACTGTGTTGGCATTGATGGCGCAAATATTTTATTTATTCCCTTAACAGCCACCTTAACGTTACTCGCCTTAATCTATACCTTAATTACCCGGCATGTCACCGATCGCTTATTCATCGCCTGCTTACTGGGTTACGAAGGCATCCTGATTGGCGCCTTTACTGCGCTCAATTTGATGCAATTCTGGTTCTGGTGCGTATTAGAACTTATTCCCTTAATTTTATTAACCCGCCATGCGGGAACCGGACACAACAGAGGCTGGACCATCACCTTGTTAATGCAATATTGGGGCAGTGGTTTATTGATGACATTAGCCGGCTTTTTATTACTCGCTTTTGGCTTGATTGACTCTGCACATCCACTCACCTTCGACTGGCTGACACTCAAACAAAATAACGCCTATTTACATGACGAGGTCTTAATCTTTGTCCTGTTGTTCTTTGGCTTTGCTATCAGAATGCCTTTATTTCCCTTCCACGGCTGGTTACCACTACTGGCCGAACAGGGTACTGTAGCCAGTGGCACTATTTTCATCGTTGGCTTAAAGCTAGGCATTTATGCCGTGATTCGTTTTATATTACCCTTAGTCCCAGGTGTTGCCGAGCAATGGACGCAATTTGTGCTAACCTTAAGTTTAATCAGCATTTTTTATGGTGCAGTACTGGCACTCATGCAAATTAATATCCGTCGGTTACTGGCTTTTTCAGTACTCAGTCATACTGGCATGTTAGTCATTGGCATTTTCTGCTTTAATGAGTTTGGGCTAGAGGGGAGTCTCTTGTTGTCTATTGCTTATGGATTGGCCACAGCCGGCATGTTATTCAGTGTCGGCTTAATTTATGAACGTACCCGGACCGCTTATATCCCTCGACTAGGCGGCCTCTTTGACACCAACTCCACCATTGCGCTACTTTTTTTAATCTCGGCACTGAGTACCATGGTCATGCCTGGCACACCCGGTTATGACGCAGCGCATTTACTCATCGAAGGTGTTATTGAAGAAGACGGCTGGCTATTAGCCATTGCCATTTTAATGGGTAACGTCCTGGCTGCAGCATTCTTACTACGCGCTTTTCAACAAATATTTATAGCCTCTCCTAAACGCACACAACAACCTTATAGCTCTAGCCATCACCCTATTAGAGCAGAACGGATCATTGCTTTGGTGATTTGTGGCTTACTGATCATTACCGGTTTTTACTCAACACCCTGGCTCAACTTTATTGACCAGGAGGCCACCGATATCGGCGCCCATTACCCGATACACAGTTCTCAGCAAGAAGAACATCTCTCTAAATCCATTAACAAAACCATCAAGGCTAACGAGCATGAGTAACGCTGCTTTTCCACTGCTTAGCCTGATTATTCTATGGCCAATAGTAGGTGCTTTGATCATCGGCTTAGCGCCTAAACAAATACCTGCAAAAAACATAGCCTTGGTGATAGCTAGTATTGAATTAGTCCTGACTGGACTGGCCTTCCTATTATTTAATCCCACTGACGGGGCGCATTTTCAGTTAATAGAACAACATCCCTGGATACCCCGATTACACAGTGAATACTTAATGGGTGTTGATGGTATTTCGGTCTTATTTCTACCCATGACGGCTCTCTTAACACTCAGTGCAATCATTGCTTCATGGAACTCAGTACACCATTTACAACGGCTTCATCTTGCCCTGTTATTACTATTAGAAGGTGTCACTATGGGTGTATTTTCAGCGTTGGACACCCTGTTATTCTTTTTATTCTGGGAACTGACCTTACCCCCACTCTTCTTTTTAATCGGCTTATGGGGTATTGGTCCGAAGAGACGCAACGCAGCAATGAAATACACCCTATTCATGCTGTTTGGTGGCGTACCGTTATTATTTGCTATCCTCTTACTCGCCATGAATCACGTAACGGCTGTGAGTGGTTCACTCCCTGACGACCTGAGTTTTAACCTCCTGGTTCTCCTGGAAACACCTTTAACCAGCCATCAGCAACTGATCGTCTTTGTCTTATTGTTACTGGGTTTTTCAGCTAAAGCGCCTTTAGTGCCTTTCCATACCTGGTTACCTACCGCCACGATGGAAGGTCCAACCCAAGTGACCGCACTTTTAATCGGCCTAAAACTCGGACTCTATGGCATACTCAGATTTGCACTGCCTTTAGCGCCCTCAGCCGCTGTTGAATACAGTTGGACACTGGGTATTTTAGGCGCCATTACACTCATTTATGGTGCTTTAATCGCCTTACAACAAACCAATTTGAGACGTTTACTGGCCTATGCCAGTATCAGTCACGTTGGCCTGGTCCTGATCGGTATTGCGTCATTAACCCTGCAAGGCCTACAAGGCGCCTTATTTCAACTATTCAACTTTACCCTGATTTCCAGCTCGCTTATGTTGATCGCTGGCTTTATACAACAACGTACTGGCAGCAATGAAGCCATTCATTTAGGCGGATTGGCAAAAGTGGCACCCCGTTTAACCAGCTTTTATTTTCTATTCATGCTAGCATCAATAGGTGTACCAGGAACCAGTGGCTTTCCGGCTGAATTATTATTAATTCTGGGTGCCTTAACCGCGCATCATAGTCTGGGGTTTTCTGCACTGGCGGGCGCCGTATTAAGTGCTGCCTATATGTTATCATTTACACGTAAAGCTTTTTTGGGACCCATTACCCAAGTAAGTCTTAACGCCATACACGATCTACGTCCGCGTGAAATCGCATTACTATGCATTCCCGCATTATTAGTATTAGCCCTTGGCTTTTTACCCAATCGCTTACTTAAGACGAATCAAATGGCCGCAGAAGCCTGGCTATCTCGCATACTTGAGCAACCGGTCTTAGAACACAATGAGTTTATCCAATTATCAACACCTGAAAGAGTCTAGATTTAAACCTTTATATCATTACCCCTTAGGAGATTTGTATGAACACCCCCATTGAAGCTCGCCCACCCTTTCCACCTTTTAGCTGTGAAATGGCCGTCCAAAAAGTCCGTATGGCTGAGAATGCGTGGAATAATCAAGATCCACAACGCATCGCACTGGCGTATACCATTGACAGCGAATGGCGCAACCGCAATGAATTCCCTAAAGGTCGCGCACAAATCATTGAATTCCTTACCCGTAAATGGTCTCAAGAATTAGACTACCGGTTAATAAAAGAACTTTGGGCTTTTAATAACAACCGCATCGCCGTACGTTTTGCTTACGAATGGCATAATGCCAATCTGGAATGGTTTAGATCATATGGCAATGAAAACTGGGAATTTGACAACCAAGGCTTAATGCAACGCCGCTATGCCAGCATCAATGATTTACCCATTAAAGAAACCGACCGAAAACTGATCTGGCCCCAAGGTCCCCGTCCAGATGATTACCCTAGCTTGACTGAATTAGGACTTTGAGTGCTTAGATAAGACACTAATAAACCACCCCTTACTATTTTGGAGTAAAACAGCTTTAGCTGTTTTTACAGGCAATAGCTGAAGCGATTGCACTCCCGTTTTTTTAACAACTTGCGCTTAACTTAACTGTTTTATTTTTGCGAGTGACCTAAAGCTCAAAGAGCTTCGACTCTATATTAAAAGGAAATACCTATGACAATTAAGGATTGGCCAGCAGAAGATCGACCGAGAGAAAAACTTTTACTTCGTGGTTCAGCCTCATTAACCGATGCCGAACTACTCGCTATATTTTTACGCACCGGCACGATAGGCAAAACAGCCGTTGATCTAGCCCGTGACTTACTCACTAACTTTGGCTCTTTAAAAGCGCTACTGGATGCTGATCAAGAACATTTTTGTTTAGCTCACGGCTTGGGCAGCGCTAAATATGCCCAACTTCAAGCCGTCATGGAAATGGCTAAACGGCATTTCAAAGAAATTATCCAACGAGGCAATGCACTCACCAGCCCAGAAATAACCCGCGCCTATTTAAGCGCCCAGTTACGTGGCTACAGTTATGAAGTCTTTGCCTGTTTGTTTTTAGACAATCAACACCGTGTCATTCAACTGGATGAACTCTTCAGAGGCACTATCGATGGCGCCAGCGTATACCCTAGAGAAGTCGTCAAACAAGCCTTACATCATAATGCGGCTGCCGTTATCTTTGCCCATAACCACCCGTCAGGCGTTACAGAACCCAGTCAGGCTGATAAACAAATCACCGAAAAACTAAAGAAAGCCTTAGACCTGTTCGACATCAGGGTACTGGATCATTTTATTATTGGTGATGGTGAACCTTATTCTTTTGCCGAACACGGCCTGATTTAATCATCAAATAATTATAGCAGGTGATTTATTTCAGCATAAAATCAATCACTTGTTGGTTGGCCTGAACGCCATGCGGATTGGTTTATTCGTTCGGCTATGTAAAAGGGTACTTGGCTCACGTCATCAAACCATATTGAAACCACATACCCCGTTTGATCGTTAGCTCTGTTAAAAAAGCTTATCATCATATCCGCACATAATTCAAAATCAACCGGATCAACATGGGTTAAGTCAATTGATAGCTCCGAGCAAATAGTGCAAAGCGTTTCATAAGCATCCAGGCCAAGGTTTACGTTTCTTATAACGTAAGCATTACACTTGGCACCAAACTTTATATTCATTCGCTCAGTTAATGTAATCATCTTTGGTCTCCGAATATAGATCGTTTCATTTAAAATTCCATCGGGCTTTGTCCTATGGGGAGTACTATCAGATACCGTGCCAACTGTGCCATTTTCAAATAAAACAGTCTTTTAGTACCCCTCTCCGGTTAATTTTATTGACACGAGGTGTCTGTGGGTGTGAATAACATAATCTGATAGTTTGCTAGATATGAGTGCAACCTCATGAGTTTGGCTTAAATTATGCCCTCTCATGAGGCACTTTTGATCTGTAGCCATAGACAGGCGGAACGCGATTCATTGCTTAAAATTTTTAAGGGTTGAACTTAAATATAAACATAAAAGTCATATTGGCTTTATGACTATTATTTTAGTGTTTTCGACCTATTCGAGCTAATATAAAAATCATGCAGCTATTTAGTTCTACCCTTTTGGATCTCATTAATGCCTTTTAAGCTTTTCCTTATCAGTACCCTATTCTCTTTAACCGTAGGCTGTAGTACTTTAGGTAAATTCAATCCCAGCGATACACTCGCTAATGATGCTGTTAATATGAAAACGGGAGACTTAGCGGGTCCCGGCTCACAAGACGTTATCTCCACGCGCATGGACATCACCCATCAAGGTGAGAACCTGTCAGTGACCTTGTATCAACCCACACAGACAGCGTTGCAAACACCCGCGATTGTATTCTTACCGGGCCGGATGGCCACAGATGATCAATATGAGAGTTATGCACGCGCCTTGGCTTCCAGAGGTTTTATCGTCGCTGTGCATGGCTGGTATTCACTCTTAACTACAGACCTTGAATTGGCTCACCAAGCGCAGGTCATCGCCGATTGGCTGGTGGCTACCCAAGGAGTTGATGCTCAAAAGATTGGAGTTGCCGGGCATTCTATGGGAGCCAAAGATGCCGTATTGGCTGCCAGCAAGTACGGAACATTTAACAGTGTGGTGGCGATAGATCCTGATGATAATGGTAACGTGTCTGTGGTGCGAAGTTATACCGCCTCATTGCGGGTCCCGTTATTATTGATCGGGGCAGAAGTTGCGTGGCAAGCCGCCAGTGTTTGCGCTCCTAAAGAAAAAAACTACCAGCGCTTCTTTGAACAAGCGCCTGCCGGGACTATTGAGTTAACGCTAAGAGATGCGGATCATGTACAGATGCTAGATGATCCTGAACGCTTCGGCTATGGGATCTGTCGTTCGGGTACGGCTGATACACAGCAAGTACGTATTACTAGCCGTCGGGCAACGGTGGGCTTTTTTATGCAGCACTTAATGAATGGCCCCGTATTAGCTGTACCCCACTCTAACGATGCAATAATCCGTGTGGCTCAAAACAACTCTATTTTAATGAAATAACGACTGTATTACTCCGAGTTCAATGAGGTGATAATGGCTTTAGTACTCGCATAGCCTAAATTCTTTTGAGGAAATACTATATATGACCCTTGTTGACCTGGTTGAAACTTTTCCCAGAAGGCCTCATGCCCCCCCAGATTAAAAAAGTATTTTGATGCCTTATATACAACCTGAGCACTAAACATTAAAAAGCCATTAACCCCTGTTATTTTACCCAGTTGTTGTTTGGGTACCGGACCAATAGTCACAGAAGTGCACCCCTCTGTTTCTAAGGTTTGTAACGCTGAAATCACTAATAATTCAGACAATCCATTAGGACTATTTTCACAAATCATGACATTATTTAATAGCCAACCCTTATCCTGTTTAAGCTCATTGAGTATCAGGCTACCCACCATTTTTCCATTCTGTTCGGCATAAAACCATCGCTTACCTTCTCTATCTTTAAAAGGCGTAGGATGACATAAATGAATTTGCGGCCCCTTTCTGGCTTTCTGCCATGAAGTAGCCAGCTCTGTGATGGAATTTTCAATACTATCATCAGCACCGGTATATTCTTTGACGGTAACGCCCTTATGTTGGCAATTGTGAATCTTTTTACGTAAGGTTTTAAACTTTCCGCCCCCTTGATTCATCGGGTTAGCACAGGGGTTTAAATAATAGGTTGTACCAAACTCAATGATGGCAGACGATAAGTTCGGCCCGGCCCAAAGGGCGAATTCTTCAGAGGCTATGATATAAACAACGCCTCTATGGTGTTTCGAACAAAACTGCTGAAAAGCCTGAGCTAAGGCGGGTTTGTTTTCAGATGCACAGACCGGATCGCCTAACACGACCGCATTATTAGCTTCTACACGGTACCCAACAAGGCCAGGAATAGCCGGATCGGTAAAGATCTCACAGTCCGCATCCAAAATACCACCCGAACTAACCCCACCCCATTGCCGGACAATCTGGAGTATTGTTTGGTTATCGAATAAAAGTGCCTGGTTATTTAATGTCATGATAAAACTTCCACTACAACCTTAATCATACCATCTTCGCGTCGAATTAAACTCCTTAATCCTAAAGCACAAAACTTAGGTTCTTTGTGCAAACCTTTTTTGTAGGCATCTTCAATTCTTACAGCATACTCATTTTCGGCATTCCAGTCCTTTTCTGCTAACTCTCTTAATCGACTAACAAACTCAAGCGTCAGTTTAAACACTTCTGTTTTTCTTTTAACCCAGCCTATCGCCGTTTCAAAGGCGTCTCGACGAATACTCACCGGAATCTTAGTTTCTATACTGTCTAAATCAGACGGCTTAACCACGAATGAAAACAGTGATTCATCTAAGTTTACAATCTCAGGGATTATCGATAATCGGAAAAAGGTATCCCGAATATTCTCAATACTAAAGTCTGCATCGGCTTTTTTAAGTAAAGCCGCCAATTGGATAAGTTCTCGTTGTAGATGAGGATCATGCTTGATCTCAAGCCAACCCAAGGGATGCAATTTAATCGTTTGGGCTAATGCTTCAAACTCAAAACCCCGTAAATGCGCCGCTATAGCCAACAACAACTTTAGTTGATAGTCCGACAGATTTAAATCCAAGGGCTTTTCTTTACCCAGTACACCGGCTATTAACGGTTTATGATGATCAATCGGTATCGTTAAACCATACTTGGGCAATTGGCATAAATAAGCACTCTTAAAACTGTCAGGTAACTGCTGCAATGCCGTCTTAAGCGCCGTTCTATCATTGTCAAAATCATCAAATAACGCTTTGATATAAGCCATCTTACTGTCAGACGTTTCACCTTTAGCCATTTCATCTAAGGAAAACCACACTAAGCGCTCATCACCTTTGGTTTTTTCTAACAAATACAGATAACCTAAAGTGGACCCCATTGTCCAGACAAATAATGCCTTAGTTTAAGATAGAGTTCTGTTTATCTTCCAGCTGAATGGCGCTGTCCCATATTCGTTACGCATGAACCGATGTTTCTGTCGATCCAT
>CAIOMN010000162.1 GCA_903859415.1 uncultured Methylococcaceae bacterium | reverse complement strand
TCATAAATAGGGGCTAGACTCTAGGTCAAGGCTGTGACCTTTTTAAAAACGGACATATCGTTTTCATCTTGACTTATCAAAAGTCAACTGAATATATATGTTATTTACGTTTTTAAATCACTCTATGTTCAATAGGAATTATTTATGCAGGCAAAGCTGATTGTAGCTTTTGACCGCCTTAGTGATACGGACTTTTTAACAAAGTCCGGCACTATTGTGGCCGCATTAACCGGGAATGTTAATTATCCTGAACCGTGGTTGCCACAAATCGCTAGTTTAGTCGAACTGACTAATGCTTTGGCAGATTATGAAGCGGCTTATCATGGTGCTTTATCCAAGGATATTCTTAAGGTTTCCCACCGTGAGAGTAGCCGTTTAGCGTTAACAGATATCCTGAAAAAGATGGCGCCTTATTTAGAAGTCGTTGCTCAAGGTGATATCGATGTCTTGGTAACGACAGGTTATGATTTGCGTCGTGATACAACCCATACTAGCAGTTTTGACCCTTTACCCGCACCGGTTGGTTTTAAAGTGGTGCTAGGCGCTTTTAGTGGCTCACTGGATATTAAGACCAGTTCTTTAGAAGGCGCTGCCAGTTATGATGTGCAAATAACCCAATTAGATCCAACGGTGGAGGCGAATTGGGCGCATACAGCAACGTCTAAAACGGCTTCGCACATTCAACTGACGGGATTAACGCCAGGCCAATCTTATTGGCTGCGGATGAGGGGTATAGGGACTAATGGTGTTGGGTTGTGGACAGATCCGCTGAATATTATGGTTGTATAGTCAACGTTTGATAATAGGTGGGTAGATAAAAGCCAGATGTGAAGCATCTGGCTTTTTTTATGGGTATGAAATTCAACTTTGCGTTTTTAATCGCCGCAAAGTATTGACAATGTCAATACTTAACTTATCATATCTGACATGGATATGAATTATGAAATAGAAGGTGAGCTATTTATTTGGGACGAGGCTAAGGCAAAGAAAAATTGGCGCAAACATGGCGTTCATTTTGAAGAGGCCGCGACCGTTTTCTTAGATCCAATGCTAGTAATAATTAATGCTTCGCGTAATGGTGAAGTGCGTGATGCGGCTATTGGGTTCGATATTACAGGTCGGCTACTCTATGTGGTTCATATAGAAATTGAAGAAACCTTTATACGTATTATTTCCGCGCGTCGTGCGGAACCTAACGAGGAGCTTGATTATGCTTTCTGAACGCCTAAAAAAACGATTAATTAAAGACCGTCCTATGACATCTATTACTCTACGTATTCCTGTTGATGTTGTTGAGTCCATGAAAGAAATCGCACCTCATAAAGGATTCTCCGGTTATCAAACATTACTTAAGTCATATATCAGTGAAGGATTACGCAATGATGAGGCGAAATATTTGAATAGTTCGACAGCCCAACTCATTGCGGCACTAAAAAGGCACGGTGTGCCCGATAATATAATAGAAGAGGCGACCCGAGAAGTCGCATAATAAAAAATGTCCTGAGGGTTATTAATTTGGGGTAAAAATGAATGAAATCATATTTCTAGTTGAAGATTCTCCTGAAGGAGGCTTTATTACCAGAGCACTCGACCACTCCATTTATACTGATGCCGACACGATTACCGAATTGCATGCCAATGTTCGTGACTCACTTGTCTGTCATTTTGACCCAGCAGAAAAACCTGCAATTATTCGCCTGCACTTTGTTCGTGATGAAGTAATTGCTGCATGAAGCTGCCGGCGTGATTTAACCGGACTACAGATAGCTTTAAAACCGCCAAGTGGCAGAACGTACGTCTAAGCGCCATGTTATGCCTGCAGGCACATATACTCATAATAATGCTTAGAAGTTAACGTGTTTTTGGGTTAGCTGGTGGTGATGTTAATGTTGATGTTGATGGAAGAATATTTTGTGTTGGGTATGGAATACTAACTGGAGCGTGTTCAAATAACTTAACCATAGTTACAGCGAGGCCAAGAAGGAACCCAATCGTAATAGCACCGCCAAAAATCATATTCTTCCAATTCACTAAATCATCTACTTTAGATTTTGTGCTATCGATAGTTTTGCTAAGTGACTGAATTGAAGAATTAATTTCACCCAAGGATTTTTGCATCTCCATGATTGACTGGACAAACTGAAATTCTGGATGACCGTACCCTATAGATCGTGGCGTTGTCTGCGGAATAGAAGCAGGTGCTTCATCATCTTTTGATGTATTTGGGTTCATCACTCAAGCCTAGTTTTAAGCCATTCCCACATATCAGTTGGGCCGCGTCCATAATATCCTGATACAGGGACTATAATTGCTGACCCTATTAAGGAGGGTTGGCCTTGTTCTTGACCTGTTAATCCAATATGGTTGGATAGCTCAACAGAAGTTCCGTCAAATCTGATTAACCATCCGCGATCAGATTGAAGCTTATAGCGGTCAGAATGGGAGGCAATAGTCCGTTCTACCGCCTCATTTAAAGCGGTGCTGTCAATCGTTAATGGTACTGCTATATAAATCGCCATAGTGTGGGAGTTTAGCATTTATAGTAAATAGCGCAACGTAAATATAGATTTTCATGGTAAGCGGATGTATTATACCGCCTATCGTATTTATTCTCGTAATGTAATTGGTGCTGTTCAGCCAATTTACGGTGAATATTACTCGGACTTAATTCCAAGCCATTAGGCCAACATAAAGCACCAAGCTCCAAAAAGTAACTCTTAAAATAATCATCATCATTTAACTTCATAACCAATTCCATTTGTCTGTCGATCAAAGGCTTTAAATCATAATTACCAAAAGAATTATCGGAAAAGCTTAGGCGTAATATTCTTTGCTGTACAAAATATGCTTGAGTAATTTTAATCATTATCAGCTCTTGCAAAAATAGGAAATCACGGGCATTTTATGGCTTCACTAAGATTTATATTAAACAAGATCATAAGCCTGCTTAAGTTATTCCAAAGTATCCCACCTTAATAGCCTCGTCACAAGCGCCATTTTCAATCTTTCGGGATTTGCAGAGCGTTAACAACTCTCATTCTATCGGATAAAGCTATTATAATTACTCCACCTATCGGACCATAAATCAAAATCTCTTCTCTTCCCCTATCGTGCTAAATATCATTTGGATTTCTTTCTTCCTGATCGCTTTTCTAACAGCGCTCTTCAAGCTGCTAATTCTAGGCGATCAACAGGTCTTCGCACAGATCGTAGAATCCCTATTCAAACTATCGAAATCAGCCTTTGAAATATCTATAGGTTTAACCGGTATCTTAGCCTTATGGTTAGGCATTATGAAGATCGGGGAAAAGAGTGGTTTTATTGAGTTAATCACCCGGGGTCTTACGCCCTTATTCAGCCGGTTAATGCCCGAAGTGCCAAAAGGTCATCCTGCTTTAGGTTCAATTGTAATGAATATTGCTGCGAACGCCTTAGGGCTGGATAATGCCGCAACCCCTTTGGGCATAAAAGCCATGAAAGAGTTACAAACATTAAATCCTAATCCAGACACGGCCACTAACGCGCAAATTCTGTTTTTAGTGATTAATACAGCGGGGGTTACGTTATTTCCAGTGACTATTTTTACGTATCGCGCTCAACTCGGTGCAGCGAATCCCACCGATGTCTTTATACCGATCTTAATTGCGACTTATGTGTCCGCGATGATGGGATTATTCTCGGTATCGCTCGTGCAAAAGATAAACTTGTTCGATAAAGTGGTACTGGCTTATCTAGGCGGTTTTACTTTACTAGTGGGTGGTTTGTTAGCCTATTTTTCTAGCTTGTCGCAAGAACAAATGCTTCAGCAATCGTCTATTATCAGTAACGTGGTTTTGTTTTCGTTAATTATTTGTTTTATTGTCAGGGCGATGTATAAAGGTATTAATGCCTATGATGCGTTTATCGAGGGTGCAAAAGAAGGCTTTCAAACGGCTATATTAATAGTGCCTTATCTGGTTGCGATGTTAGTGGCGATTGGGGTTTTTAGAGCCAGTGGCGCATTGGATTTATTGGCGGACTTAGTGAGAGTCGGTGTAAATTCTGTGGGGTTGGATAGTCGTTTTGTTGACGCGTTACCCACGGCTTTGATGAAGCCATTTAGTGGTAGCGGCGCCAGAGCCATGATGATTGATACCATGAAGGTGCACGGTGCGGATTCATTCGCGGGGCGGTTAGCTTCGATTGTGCAAGGCAGTACGGAAACGACCTTTTATGTATTGGCCATTTACTTTGGAGCAGTGGGTATCAAACGTATTCGTCATGCTGCTGTTTGTGGGATAATAGCCGATTTTTCAGGTATTTTCGCTGCAATCGTAGTGGGATATTGGTTCTTTGGGTAATTGATGAAAGTTCACCTTAAAACACTGGGTTGTCGTCTTAATGAAGCCGAATTGGAAACGTGGGCTCAGGCTTTTCAAAAGTCAGGGCATCAAATAACGCGTCAGGCAGAAGCGGCTAATTTGATTGTGATTAATTCGTGTGCAGTCACTCAGGATGCAGCTAGAAAATCACGGCAATTGGTGCGTCGTATCCATCGTGATAATCCGCAGGCCAAACTGGTTGTTAGTGGCTGTTATGCGACCCTAAATCAGGAAGAAGCCGCGTCTTTGATGGGCGTTGATTTGGTCATCAGCAATAAAGATAAAGATCAATTGGTAGAAAGGACTTTAACCGAGTTAAACATGGAAGTGATGCCGGCCATGTCGACAGAACCGGGTGAAATCTCTTTGTTTACACGTGGGCGACAACGTGCGTTTGTTAAGGTACAGGATGGTTGTCGTTATCGCTGTACGTTTTGTATTGTGACGGTTGCGCGGGGTGAAGAATCGAGTCGTCCGGTGCAAGCGGTGCTTGATGAGATTAACGCGCTTCATCAGCAAGGTATTACTGAAGTGATTTTAACCGGCGTGCATTTAGGGGGATATGGCAGTGATTTAGGCAATAATCTGTCTGATTTGATCAGTGCCATTTTAACAGAAACGACTATTCCACGGTTAAGGCTGGGTTCTTTAGAGCCTTGGGAATTGCCTGATAATTTCTTTACGTTGTTTGAGAATCCCCGGTTGATGCCGCATTTGCATTTACCGTTACAAAGTGGCTC
>CAIOMN010000161.1 GCA_903859415.1 uncultured Methylococcaceae bacterium | reverse complement strand
TGCTTTGTCGCACTCATTTACGCTCTGGCTAGCATAAACAACAGGTTATATTAATTGATCATGATTATACGACCATTTACAATTATTATACGACAATTAATGTCGTATATATTACGTTAGGCACTTAGTATAGAAAAACCACAATTAGGAGAATCAGATGGCAACGTCAAATGTACAAGATATTGATGGTGATACACATGAATTGTGGACACAAGATCAGGCTATGGGTTGCGGGCCCAGTTGTATTGCAATGATAGCTCGAAAGAATAATAAGTCCTGTGATGAGCAATGGATTAGCGGGCTTATTTCTAGTAGCGAGAGACAAGTAACGATGACTGGAATGACAAGTGGTCATGACTTTTCTCAGTCCGGTACATTTAATGTACAGGCTGCTCTCCGTCACCTTAATCTCACTGGTACGTATACAGATAAAACGACGAACTACAATCGCGCATTTAAAAGATGCACAAAGTCAAAGCCGGGGATGGCATGGATTCAATGGAGACGTTGGAGTCAACCAGGAGGAGCAGGGACAGTAGTCCAATGGCATGATGATCCAAACGGAGGCACTCACTGGATTTGTATTCTTGGTACATCTAAAACTGATACTACAAAGTATATAGTTTTAGATCCTGCCGCAGGCCACGGCGTGAGTGCCCAAAATTATCAAGCCCTCCCTTATTACACTGCACCTAATGGAAGCCAAGGAAAGTTCAGAACCTTTGGTGAGAATGGTTTTATTACAACTTCGTAGTGTAGCCTAGCATGTTGTTGCGGCTGCGTAAAATAACTGGGGTCAGTAAAATAGTAAAATAACTGGGGTCAGAGTAAAGTTAAATGCTTAACTCAACGCCCCAGCGGAGCTTCGCTTTGCGTTAGATGCCTATAGACTTTTAGAAATTAAATTTCCAATTTGCGTTGTTGTAAGCTCATACAGATAACATCCCTTGAAGGGATGATATCTGTCGACATAGAAATTATTTATCTGTAAATGAGTACATCTGATTTGATAATGGTATGATTAAGAAAACACCTAATATCAACATTTAAATAGCATGGCGATTCAATTTCATCCAGAACAAGGAACAATACTTATTTGCGACTTTAAAGGCTTTGTTCCTCCAGAAATGGTTAAACGCAGACCAGTTATTGTCATCTCTCCAAGGTTACGCCACAGAGGAAAGCTCTGTGCCATTGTTCCTTTAAGCACAACGCCACCAGCTCCAATTGCCCCATATAACTACAAATTACATATAGACCCTGTGTTGCCATCCCCTTATGACGCTAAGTTCCATTGGGTTAAAGCCGATATGATTTACACAGTTTCATTTGATAGGCTTTTTTTGCTATTTGACGGAAAAGATGCATGTGGAAAAAGAATATATGACAACAGAATAATTGATAAAGACGATCTTATTAAAATTCAGCAGTGCTTACTTCACGGTTTAGGTTTAACATCATTGACAGACTTCTTATAATTTTGTAGTATTATCATGCTTCCCGCACTGTCTTTGGCATCGGGCTTAAGTCCACCTAGGTGGCCGCCATACATCGGAGATTGCAATCCAGTATGGTGTCTTATAAGGCTCTGTGATTCTCATCACAGAGCCTTTTGCTTTTCTATGGCGTTGAAATAAAAGCTGAAATAGCTGGGGTCACAGCCAGGTAGTGTGGGCAGTGCTTTTCTGCCCACCGTCTTTGTCGGCATATACGCACATCCTGCCTAACAGGGTAATAACTGGGGTCAGAGTAAACTTAAATGCCTAACATTACGCTCAACCGGAGCGCAGTTATAATCCGGCTTTTTTTTCAGCTTTCCATGTGGTACCCGGTTAGCTTAACGTTAGGCATAGTTTTCATCATTAAATTTAAAGGGTAGAAATCATGGAATTTTCCGCAGTATTAACACCAGATTCAGAAGGTGGTTACGTTGCCTTCAATCCTGAAACAGGCACAACTACTCAAGGCGAGACGGTTGAAGAGGCCTTGGCT
>CAIOMN010000160.1 GCA_903859415.1 uncultured Methylococcaceae bacterium | reverse complement strand
GGCTACTATTCCTGAAAAGGTTTACGAGGAAAATGAACCATTTTGGTTAATACGCGACAACCATAAGAAACAGATAGAAGATGCAATCATTAATGGCGAATTAGAAGGCATTATTGAAGAAAGAATTGAAGGCTCTAAAGATGATGGCTTTGAAGCAATAACTGATAAAAACCGGATAAGGAAAATTGAAAAAGGCAGGTTGGGCAATAACTATGTGGTATTTACTGTATATCACGATAAATTCAAAGACTGGCTAATAAAATCTAATCAATGGCCGCTTGCAGATGATTGTTTACTTAATAAATGGTTTGAAGGTGAAGCCGAAGCCGTTGAGGATGTTGGCGCGGTTGTCAAAGCGGCTAAACCTGATAACGAAAAAGAGTTTAACTTGAGGCAGGAGGCATTAAAGCGCTGGATGATTAGCAAAGGACTAGAGCCGAAAGTCGACATGTCTATTAAACTAAAACATTATCCAGAACATAAAGACTATACAAAAACAAAGATATACGCTGAGTTATGCAGCTTTGATAATGCTTTTCTTATTGCGGAAGCTACCTTTAATGACTTCTGGCAGATTCAAAAACTATTGAAATTTAAATAGACTTAGGATAATCATTATTCAATGGGGCGCTTAATTGCGCCCTTTTTTTTGCCTTAAATTTAGCAACGGGGTACATGGGGGTACATGGGGGTATTACCCGCTTCAACCCATATTTACATATAAAACAATAGGTTATGATTTTACACAAGCTGACGCAAAACGCAGAAGCACAATGTAAAAGGTAATAACAAATGAACGAACAAACATCATGGGCTTATTTAACAGTTCAACAATTCACTGAAAAAAACAAAGCATTTACAACAGGCGGTTTACGCGCTCTTATCTTCAATGAACACTCAAACGGCTTAGCTCAATCAGGGGCGATTGTTCGCATTGGCCGAAAGGTGCTTATAGACGAAGCCAAGTTCTTTGGTTGGGTTCAAGCACAAAATAAGGCGGCTTAACATGATTAATTCAAAAGTAATCAGAGACAATGGCCGTCATATTACCCGCGCCGATTACAACGATACCAAACCCCTATTAGATTCTGGCAATGTAAAATTTCCTAGAATAGGTACCGTTGAATCTAGGGCATTGCGGCGACTATTTCCGGCTGGCGTTATGATGTCACATCGTGGATTTGATTTTGCATCTCACAGCTACCGTTTAGGCTCTTTTATTGATTGTTTAAGGGCTAAGGGCTGGACGATTGTTAATCATGATGAAGCGGCATTAACAAATGATGTTGTTAAGCGTATTGCAATCTTTACTAACTACGAGCTATTTGCAGAATTTACACCGGAATTGGCCGAACGGATTAAAGCCTTTTGTATTGAGATTGATAATTTTTTGGAAAGGGCAGCAGCAAAGAAGGTGGCAGCATGAGGGAGCATACGATTAAGACAACCTCGAAAAGCGGCGAACTTTTCAAGGTTATTAAAAATGACTTTCTAAACCGAGTTAATTTTACCATTAAAAACAAGTTACTTAAATTAGCTGAGTTGGTGCGTTTAATTGGGAGTTTGTTATGGTAAACGAGCAAGTTAAAAGTTTATGTGATGCTGGCTTGTATCTGGTAGCTATCCCACCTAATAAAGAGGGACAGCCTACTAAAGC
>CAIOMN010000159.1 GCA_903859415.1 uncultured Methylococcaceae bacterium | reverse complement strand
TATGGTGAAAGGCAAGATTTAGCACATACTTCTATTTGGGGGGCGAAATGGCGATATCGACCCACAAGAGACATTCACCTCAGATTTCCGACTGTCGGCTAACTAACCCTAAGCTGACCGCCAAATCAACGGGACAATTAGATCAATTGGCCGACCATCGACCATCAGATTGTCAAAAATCAGCACTCCTTTGTCGTACAACTATTTGCGTGATCGCCACAGACAGTCACATGGAAAGTCCAAGTAACATTTGAATCATCCACGAATTCTTAGTCTGCGGATAAATTAGCTTTGTTTTTTATCCAGCACCTTATAGCTGTCAATTAATCGATGTCAGTGTCCGCAAACGTTCTACTGCGAAATCGACAAAGGCGCGGACTTTCGCCGCCGCTTTTCGGCCTTCCTGATAGACGACATGAACTGGCAGTGATGCATTTTCATACTCGGCTAGAACAATCTTGAGCCTGCCTGATGCAACCTCAGAGGCAACCATGTAAGACAAGACCATGGTTAACCCGCGTCCAGCAACGGTGGCTGCAATCGCGACATCTGCGGTGTTGACAGTAAGTCGGGTTGAGAAAGGGATGATAATACCACCATCCTGCCCTTTGAAGTGCCATTCTGCCTTAGACGCAAGACTTGAAAACTGCACGATGTCGTGTGCGCTGATGTCCGCCGGCACTTGTGGGATACCACGAGCCTCAAGGTACTCGGGAGAAGCACAAATCACCCGACGGACCGATCCTACCCGAATGGCTGTCAGGGACGAATCCGGTAATTCGCCAATCCGCACTGCCACATCGAGTCCTTCATCAATCAAATTGACTACCCGATCCACAAATAGCGTTTGCACCGAAACTTCTGGGTAACGCTCCAGAAATTCAATCAACAGCGGTGCTACGTGCAGATAGCCAAATCGTGATGATGCGGTGACTGACAGTTTTCCTCTTGGAGCACGGTGAGCACCGGCTACAGATTCCTCCGCTTCATCAAGATCAGCCAGGATACGCCGGCAATCCTCCAAGAAGCGTATACCTGCGTCAGTCGGCTTAACCTGTCGGGTCGTTCTATGAAAAAGCATCACACCAAGATGATTTTCCAAGGTCGCAATAGTTCGCGTAACAGCGGGCGGGGACATATTGAGTTTGCGTGCAGCGGAGGCAAAACCTTCAGTATCTACTACCGCAATAAATACCTGCATGGAGTGAAAGCGATCCATAAATTATTCCAAAAAAGGTGAACGATGCATAGACTCCAACAGGACTGTTTTATCCTTTGGCAATGCCTAATTTCTTCATTCGGTAGCGCAGAGTGCTGGGCTGCATGTTTAGTATTTGAGCTGCGCCTTTAGGACCTTCGATGATCCAGTGTGTCTGCTCCAGCACCGACTTAATGTACTCACCCGTTACCTTATCGAGGCTAGCATCACTCCTTTGGGCTAATTTAACAGGAGACTCGGCAACAATTGATAACTGTTCAGGATCAACGTCAAGCACTAAGCCATCGGCTAGGATTATGGCTCGTTCAATGACATTTTCCAGCTCTCGGATATTACCGGGCCAACCATAGGCCTTTAGGCGCTGCATAGATTGCACACTCATACCTTCAAGCTTTTTTCCGATTTTCGGCGCAAACTTTTCGATCATAAAGCTAACCAACTGTGGAATATCATCGAGACGTTCTCTCAACGGAGGGGTGGTTAGTGGAAACACATTCAAACGATAGAACAAATCTTCACGAAAGTTTTTTTCTGATACCTCATGCAAAAGATTTCGGTTAGTGGCCGCGATGATCCTAACATCGACTTTAATCGGTGTTTGGCTACCGACTCTTTCAAACTCACGCTCTTGAAGTACGCGCAACAATTTAACCTGAACCTCAAGCGGAATTTCGCCGATTTCATCAAGAAAAAGCGTGCCACCGTTTGCTAGTTCAAATCGTCCGATACGCTTGGCAATCGCACCGGTAAAGGCCCCCTTTTCATGACCGAATAATTCACTTTCCACCAATCCTGACGGTAAGGCTGCACAATTGACTTTAATCAATGGATTGTTTTTGCGAGGGCTAGCTGAATGGATCGCGCGGGCAATCAGTTCTTTGCCAGTGCCTGATTCTCCCTGAATCAACACCGAGACATCGGTCATTGCAACGCGTTGAACTTGGGTTAATAAAGTCTTTATCACCGGACTGTGGCCAATAATCTCGTCGAAATTATGCACTGACTTGATTTCTTCCTGTAAATAAAGATTTTGTGCTTTGAGTCTGGCTTGCTCCTGTTCCATGAGGACTTGTTCGGTAATATCGATAAACATGGTGCGCGTGTAAAGACCATCAGGATCGGGTTTTGACCACCATTGAACCCAGATGGGCTTACCATTATCTTTACGACTCAGCTCAAGTATGAAGGCGGTATCGGTGCCATTTTGTATAGCTTCGTAAGCGTCCTTAACTCGGCGTTGAGCATCCACCGTATTAGGGACTAAGGAAAACCCCACCATACCGGGTACTTGTTCAGGCGTTATACCCAATATTTGCCGAGCCGCACGGTTTGCGCTGATGAAGCGAGACTCAAAATCTTCATGTACGTAAGCAATCGGTGCAGCTTCAAACAAATCCCGAAACCGTTCTTCACTGAACCGAAGTTGATTCACTGCTTGAATTCGTCTAAGTTCGGCAGTGGCACGCGCGGCAAAGATTTTAAAGCTGTATAGCAGTTGCGGCTGTTCAGGCATCGCCTTGTAATCGAATATGGCCAAATGGCCTAGCACATTTCCATCGATATCCTGCAACGGTACACCCAGAAAACTTTCAACACCCTGTGATTTTGGGAACAGCTTCCATACGTCTGATGGATAGTGGCAGAGCTTACCTCTTATCACATCTTCGCACGGTGTTCCTGCCAGCTCCCATTCCTGATTGTCGATAATTTGACCCTCCATCCAGAAAGCTAAAGTGCGTACACTTGATTTTTCATCAGCAAATTGAGCAATGAAAGCGTTGGCAGCACCTGTGGCAACACTTAAGTTTTCTACTAACAACTGAAAGAAGTCTTCGCCTGTGGCTTGCGCTGTGCCTTCAACGATCGCCTGCAATACGGGTAGTTCGGATAACAAAGGCTCAGTAGGAAGATTTTTAGGCATAAGTCGGATGAGGTTCAGTTTAAAAGCTCGGATGCATCTTATGCTTATCGTACCACAAACCAAGCCACAACTATTAGTGGCGGCCACCATTAATCGTGGTGGATAGATAACTCCGGCATTGCGGTTGCATCCGGTTAAGTCAATGTATCTTTATGAAATACAAGTCTATTTCATGTAATTATGGTTAATGGCACAGTGTTTGCTATTACCTGGTTGTCACTCTTTATTACTTAGACACTTACACTTATATTTACTTCACTCTAATTTAAATCTTTTATGAAACATACCTTCAAACTTACTGCTATTTCACTTTGTATCATGTCATGCCTGCCTGCTTTTGCCGAAAGCGACAATAGCAATGATGATTCGAACAAACCCAGCGAAACGGTGTATACACTTTCCAATGCTGCCGCTGGAAATGAAGTATTGGCTTTTCAACGTTTTAAAGATGGGCATATGGAAGCCGCCGGCCATTTCGCGACCGAAGGTAAAGGTAGCCAGCCCGCTTCTGGCTTGGGTAGCCAAGGAGCTCTGGCTTTCAGCGATAACAAGCGATATTTGTTCACCGTCAATGCCGGCAGCAACGATATTTCAGTATTTCGCATAGATGACGGTCGTCCGGTACTTGTCGATCGTGCGCTTGATCAAGGCGTAAGACCTGTCAGTGTGACTGTCAGCCATAACCTGGTTTATGTGGTCAATTCAGGCGATGATTCAATTTTTGGTTTCGAATTCAATCCTTCGACCGGTAAGCTGAAGCCTTTGGCCGATTCATATCGTAATCTCAGTTCAGTGGGTGTTGGGCCAGGAGAAATTAGTTTCAACAAAGATGCTGATGCATTGGTTGTGACTGAAAAAGCGACCAATAAAATCACCACGTTTACTTTGGATGAACAAGGTATTCCTCTAGACAACGGTCATTCTTTCCCTTCAGCCGGCCACACACCTTTCGGTTTCTCTTTCGGCAAACACGGCCAGTTTTTCGTATCCGAAGCAGAGGGTGGAGCAGCGGGTGGAGCGACAGCTTCTGCTTATCAATTACAAGAAGATGGTAGCGCTACGGTAATCAATGGAGCGGTTGCGGTAGGCCAAACAGCTGCATGCTGGTTAATTACCACTCCAGACGGACGCATGGCTTTCACTGCTGATACTCCGGCCAGTGCCATTTCCTCGTTTGCAATCGACAAAACCGGGCATTTATCACTCTTAAACTCGAAAGCGGCGACCGAAAACCGACCGTCTGATCTTGCCGTAGCGTCTGATGGTTCTGTACTGTATACGCTTAGCGGTGGCGACCACACTATCGGCGTTTATGCTATCCAAAAAGACGGCGTATTGACAAAGCTGCAAAGTCTTGACACTTTGCCTATCGGTGTTGCTGGACTGGTCGTTCGTTAAACCTGAAAATTAAGCCTATGGCAAGAATATGAGTTGCGCTAAACTTATTAACAATGGCTATCATGCCATTTCCTTCTAATTATTACCCAACCTAAGCCGATGAAACAGTATAAATCAACGCCTATCAAATCGTCAGAAATCACCCCACCCGCACTGTTTTTTGATAGGCGTCGGTTTATGCAATTGACGGTAGGGGCGTCCTTATCGGGTTTATTACCCAGTAGTGTATTTGCCGGTGAACAATTGGCCAATGTTAAAAAAACGACTGAAGCTTTGTCCGATAAATTAACCGCTTACAAGGATATAACAACGTATAACAACTTTTATGAATTCGGCACCAACAAAGAAGATCCCGCTCAAAACGCCGGCAGCTTAAAAACTCGCCCGTGGACCATCACTGTGGAAGGGGAAGTCAATAAAGCCAAAGTATTTGATATAGAAGAATTGCTAAAACTCGCCCCACTGGAAGAACGTGTTTATCGGCTGCGCTGTGTGGAAGCCTGGTCGATGGTAATACCCTGGGTTGGCTATTCTTTGGCTGAATTACTTAAACGCGTAGAACCTACCAGTAAGGCTAAATATGTCGAATTTGTAAGCCTTGAAGATCATGAGCAAATGCCCGGACAAAAGTCAGCCACGCTTGACTGGCCTTATCGGGAAGGCTTACGTATCGACGAAGCCATGCACCCTTTAACAATCCTTGCAGTGGGCCTGTATGGTGAGGTAATGCCCAAACAGAATGGCGCACCGATACGTCTGGTGGTACCCTGGAAATACGGTTATAAGAGCGCCAAATCCATCGTAAAAATCCGTCTTGTCGAAGAACAACCGGTTACCAGCTGGATGAAAGCGGGGCCTAGCGAATACGGCTTTTACTCAAATGTGAATCCTGCAGTTGATCATCCACGCTGGACTCAGGCGAAAGAGCGACGCATTGGTGAATTTCTGAAGCGACCTACCTTGCCATTTAACGGCTACGCAGATCAGGTTGCGCAACTCTACTCCGGCATGGACTTGATTAAGAACTTTTGACTATGAGGTCATTTAAAACACTTGATAATAAGACAATTGCCTGGATAAAAATCGGGGTGTTTTTACTGGCATTAATTCCATTGTTTAACTTAGGAATCGCTGCTTATTTGGACAGGTTGGGAGCCAATCCTATCGAAAAGATAACCCGATCCACCGGTTACTGGACACTGACATTGCTGTTAATCTTGTTAACGATTACGCCGTTACGAAAATTCTCCGGCTGGAACTGGTTGATGCGTTCAAGGCGGATATTAGGCTTGTTCGTGTTCTTTTATGCCAGTCTGCATTTTTTAACTTATTTGGTGTTGGATCAGTTTTTCGACTGGACCAGTATCTTAAATGATATTGTCAAACGGCCTTATATTACGGTCGGCTTTCCAGCCTTTATTTTATTGATTCCGCTCGCTATCACCTCCAATAATCGCATGATCAAGTTATTGGGCGGTAAACGCTGGCTGTTGTTACATCGCTTGACGTATATCATCGCCATCGGCGGCGTGGTTCATTATTGGTGGTTAGTCAAAAAAGACATTACCAATCCACTGATTTTTGCACTATTACTGTCCCTGTTGCTGGGTATTCGTTTGATCTATTGTTTGCGCGGATTGAACAGACCCTTGATACCCCGTAAACGATGACTACCATGAACGTACTGGCAATCTGTGGCAGTTTACGAGCTGCGTCAATTAATCGTTTGCTACTGCATGCCGCAATTCGACTATCGCCACCCAGCATGGAGATGGTCATGTCTATGGACATTGGGGCTTTGCCTTTGTACAATCCAGACCTTGAACACTGCGTCCCTGCCCAAGTTGTTAGGTTTCGTACTCAAGTGGCTGCTACACAGGCTTTGCTTATCGCAAGTCCGGAATATGCTCATGGTGTGACCGGCACCCTCAAAAATGCGCTGGATTGGCTGGTTAGCTTCGAGCCGTTGGCCAACAAACCCGTGGCGCTGCTAAATGCATCACCACGGGTACATCATGCCGACGACGCCTTGCGTGAAATACTCAAAACCATGTCTGCTGAGCTTGTAGAGGCGGCATCAATCACTGTTCCGCTGCTAAGCTCCTCGCTCACAGAAGATGAGATTGCAGGTCACCCGGAAATATCGATAGCCATTGTCAGTGCATTATTTGAGCTAAAAACTTTCTCTAACCATCGTACCTAATATTACGCTTACAACAGTTTCCAGAGTTGTGTTCATTGATAACTCCAGGTTAATGAAAAAATAGTTGTAAGTGTTTCTTACTTTAAGTTCATGGCGTTTACAAATTAAGTTGCGCTTTAAGTGACTTAATTTCCAAAAGCAAGGGTGTTAATAACTGATCGACTTCAGCTTTAGAATAGCGTGGGGTAATGTGTTGGGGGCAATTCCATTCACAGGCTTCAACATGAATGACGATACCGCGTTCAACACGCGCTCGATAGGACGGTACGATGAGTTGCGCAATTAATTCAGGATCTTCATTTTCGTGGACGATACGCACCCGACCCCAAGCTTTAAGGCGTTGCCGGTTCGGGTAGTCAATGCAAATCATCGAGATACGATCATTTGCATTGAGATTACCGACGCTAAGATATTGGCGATTGCCGCGAAAGTCAGCAAATCCAATGGTATGTTCATCAAGCACCTTTAAAAAACCTTTAGGCCCACCCCGATGCTGGACATAAGGCCAGCCGGTTTCCGATACCGTGGCTTGATAAAAACTGTCTCGTTCGCCGATAAATTCAATTTCCTGTTCGGTCTGCGTATTCCGGTCCAAAGTTGCCCCCAATTCCAGCCGAATGCTGCCACCCATTCCATTTTAAAGCTGCCACTGAATCCGGTGAAGACTGCCACCCATTAGTGGTGACGTTTTAGCGTTTTTGACGCGGGATAACTAAACG
>CAIOMN010000158.1 GCA_903859415.1 uncultured Methylococcaceae bacterium | reverse complement strand
GGATAACAACGGCGCTTAACGGTTACCTGAATTTCCCCCACGTCGGACAAGCCTTCGTGATTGAACGGGAGTCCATTGAAAAGAAAACCGGTAAACACTCTCACGAAGTCGTTTACGGAGTGACCAGTTGCAAGCCAGAAAAGGCTAATGCCGAAAAAGTTCTTAAGACGAACCGTGAGCATTGGAGTATAGAAAATAGTTGCCATTACGTCATTGATTGGAACTACAACGAAGATCGCTGTCGCATTCGCACAGGACACGGTCCCGAGAACATTACCCGACTGCGCCGCTTCGTCGTCGGCCTCATCAAATCCAAAGGTGCTGCCTGTGTAGCACAAAAAATACGCGAATTAGTTCAAAATATACGGCTAGTTTTTGATTACCTGAAGATGACGAAAAATTCTTGCGCTGCTAGTTGCTCATGATGGGGAAGAACAAATTTAACGTGTGTGGTCTCCATCAATGATTTACAGCGGATGAGAAATTATTTAGAATCATGTGAAGATAGTCATTACCTTGTCATAAGTTGCTTTAATAATAAGGGCAATGTACGCCACCATCATACTTTGGCTACTTAACAGATTTTACTGCATTAGCGATTTCTATTATTTATTAAGGTGGGCCATCCATCCAATATACTTACATCTAAATTAGTTTTACGAATGCTGCCAAAAAACACTGACTGATTGTTAACGTTTAACTAGGAGTGAAAGCATGTCTAAAAGAGCTGCAATGAGAATCTCGGATAGAGAAACAACCTATCGAAGAAGAGCCGGTCGGAGTCCCAGTAAAACCGACAACTTTGAACTACTCGATATTGTTGATTTAGTTGTAGAGAGAAGGACAATGGAGCCGTTACAGGCTCTAACAAAAGCGCAGAGTACTTATATAAAAACTATCTTAGACAATACCATCACTTTTGGAATCGGCCCAGCGGGTACTGGAAAAAGTTATGTGGTAGCCGGCCTCGCGGCTGACATGCTTAAAGAAAAAAAGATTGACCGTATTTTACTTAGCCGACCTGGGGTTGAAGCAGGCGAAAAGTTTGGTTTTATCCCCGGCGAATTAGACGAAAAATACGCACCTTATATTGAGCCTTTTCGGGATATATTTAACGAACGACTGGGTAGATCACAAGTAGACTATCTTATAAAACACAAACGCATCTGTGCAATGCCCATCGCTTTTATGCGTGGCCGCACCTTTAAAAATTGCTGGGCCATTCTGGATGAAGCACAAAATACCACGCCAAGCCAAATGAAGCTTTTTTTAACACGCATTGGAGAGAACTGCAAAGTAATCATTGATGGCGATATCGAACAAAAAGATATATCAACTCAATCCGGTCTTTCTGATGCCGTCCATCGACTGAAACATACTCATAAAGTGGGTATCGTTGAGTTTACAGTCGACGATGTCGTTCGATCAGGTATCGTTAAAGACATTATCAAAGCGTATAGCAATTAATCAAACTAGCGACTAATCGCAAGCGAATCAAACTAGAAAGCCTAAGATTAAATTCAAAGGCTTTCTATAATTCTCATTTCTTTTTAGAGTGGAAAAATAACCTAGGGTGCGCAGGCTGCTCCGACAATTAACGACAAAGGTTTTCCGGTAGAGTCATTCACTGGAGATGCTAAAAATCCTCCTAGAGGTGCTTTACTTCTATCATTACCCCACTGCCAAACAGTACAATCGTTTTTTAAAGCCACAGTATTTACGTTTGTTCCAGCAATTGTACTCACATTTTGCAAAGCAAGACCCGTAGTGGATTGCACCTGGAAAGCTGGATAATAGTTTGTCTTGTTAATGCCCATCCATTGCCAAACAGTTCCATCAGATTTAACACCTACTCCACCACTATCACTATACATTGACGCACCATCAACATCTAGAATGTTGGTTAATTGAATATTGTTAACATCACGTAACGGATAGATATTATTTGGAAAATCAAACCCCCAGAGAAGCCCATCACTTGTAATAATATTCAAGACACCATTACCTGTTGGCCCAATATTTGCCACATTGGCAATTGGTTTCCATTAATATCATTTAACTGAGTAGCATAAAAATTTGTTGCTCCCGCCATGGTGTAGCCCCATGCCCAAATTGTACCATCGGCTTTTAATGCTACTGAATAAAGTCCTGATGTACGCACAGACTTTACCCCTGTTAAAAATTGAGTCGCATTAATTTTTACCTGAACTGGCACCGCATTAACAACCCCTGCATTACCAACTGAACCAGTGCCAAGCTCACCATAAAGATTATCACCATAATTCCATACTGTTCCATCACTTTTCACGAAAGCGGTTGTATAAATACCGCCAGATGCTTGAATTACATTGGTTATAGGTTTTCCTGATGAATCAATAACATTCACCCAATTATTACCACAAGTAGTTGAGTTACTTAACGTTCCATTTGCATTAATAAGGAGAAGCCCTGCAATACCGGAAGGCGCAAAGCCTATAGCCTTAATGGGATTCCCTACATTATCTTTAAGTTGTATTGCGATATTTGTCGCATTAGCTCCACAAGCACCTCCCCAAGGCCCAGTCCACGCCCAAACTGTACCATCACTTTTTAACGCTGCATTTATATTGTAACCAGATATTATCTGCGTTGTGAATGCCAAACTAGGAAATGTATCTAAGCATAGATACAAACCTAGAAATAAACAAAAAAGAAAGTTTTTTCTCATGAGTTACCTCTTTAATAGTGGTGTTAGTGTTGAATTACATTTTTAACTTGCACGCATTTCAATACCTTCGCTTATCAACCGCCTACAAGGGGATTATTTGCTTAATTGTGCTCCTTTACAGGCATGAAGTATAGGTTTTGGGGAGATGTGATATAAACGCTTGGTAGATGCAATTATAACGTGTAGCAAATTACTTCTTCACAAATCAATACAAATCAATCCCCTGCATTCAAACCCCGCAAAAAAACCAAATTAAATATAACACCAAAATAATGAGTTAACGCCCTGTCAGGTAGGACGTTTGCATGTATTGCTGTGCTACTATAGAATTCTACTTTCAATTATTTTTAGTGGAGAGTTTGTTGAGTATTTTAACTATTCTCGAGTTTCCGGATGATCGACTGCGTAAGAAAGCCGCAGTGGTCAAGTCGGTCGATGATAAAATCAAAAAGTTAGCTGATGATATGCTGGATACGATGTATCACTCACAAGGGGTAGGTTTAGCTGCCACGCAGGTGGATGTACACCTAAGAGTAATTGTTATGGATGTCAGTGAAGAGAAGAATGAGCCGTTGTTTTTAATTAATCCTGAAATTATTGAGAAAGATGGCGTTAAAGAAGCTGAAGAAGGCTGTCTTTCTGTGCCCGGCTTTTTTGAAAAGGTAACCCGTGCAGAACATGTTAAGGTAAGAGCGCTTAATAAAGCGGGACAGTCTTTTGAGTTTGAGGCCAAGGATTTATTGGCAATTTGCGTGCAGCATGAAATGGATCATTTGGATGGCAAGCTGTTTGTTGATCACATTTCATCTCTAAAAAGGCAGCGCATCAAGAAGAAGTTAGAAAAAATTCATAAAATGGAAAAAAGTTGATCATGAAGATACTATTTGCCGGAACCCCGGAATTTTCAGTACCCAGTTTGCAAGCCTTACTGGACTCTAATCATACTGTGTGTGCTGTGTATACGCAGCCTGATCGCCCAGCGGGTAGAGGACGACGCGAACAGATCAGCCCCGTTAAAGAACTTGCTCTGAAGCATGGGCTTCCGGTTATTCAGCCTCTGAGTTTAAAAAATGAGGAAGACTTGCAGGTCTTAAAGTCATTTAATGCCGACTTAATGGTGGTTGTGGCTTACGGTATGATTTTAACCGAAGCGGTTTTGGAATCGCCCAGACTCGGTTGTGTAAACGTACATGCCTCGTTATTACCCCGTTGGCGGGGAGCGGCACCTATTCAGCGTTCTTTAATGGCAGGCGATGAGGTGACAGGTGTAACGATTATGCGCATAGTGCGTAAACTGGATGCTGGCGATATGCTTCATAAGGAAGAGTATGTTATTCAGGCTCAGGATACAGCCAGTGACTTACACGATAGGCTGGCGGAATTGGGTGCGATTGGTTTGCTAAAAGTGCTTCCTGATCTGGAGAACGGAACAATTTTGGCAGAGCGCCAAGACGAAAGCCTGGTCACTTATGCTGAGAAGTTAACTAAAATCGAAGCCATCATCGATTGGACTGAAGATGCAAAAACGTTGGCGCTTAAAGTAAGAGGCTTAAACGCTTGGCCAGTAGCCCAAACGGATTATCAAGGCAATGTGTTACGGATTTGGCAAGCTGAAGCAATTTTGACGGAAACAAGCTTAGAACCTGGAGTCGTTAGCCTTACCAACAAGAATATGGACGTCGCGACAGGAAACGGCTTTTTAAGACTGCATGAAGTGCAATTACCCGGCGGAAAACGGTTGTCTACTCAGGCATTTATTAATGCTCATGAGGTTAATGGGGTCAAATTAGGTTGAACAGTCAGTGAATACCAGGCAAGTCGCCGCACGGGTGTTAACACGTGTCTTGCAGGATGGGCAGTCTTTAACGGCGGCTTTAGATGCTGCTTTACCGTTAGTTGAGCTGGATAAGGATAGAGCCTTTATTCAGGCTTTATGTTACGGTGTTTGTCGGTATTTTTATCGTCTGGATTTTATTTTAAGTGAGTTGTTAACGAAGCCTCTGAAGGACGTTGAAGTTAAATCATTGGCTTTAGTGGGTTTATATCAACTTAACTATATGCGGGTTAAGTCTTATGCGGCTGTTTCAGAGACGGTTTTGGCAACTCGAAAAAAGCCGTGGGCAAAGGCGCTTATCAATGCGTTGTTACGCAGTTATTTGCGGGATCAAGTCAGCCTGGAACAAAAAGCCGATGCCATGCAGTGGTCAGCCATCAGTCATCCTAAGTGGCTGGTCAAGCAGATTGAGTTAGATTGGTCAGAGCAAGCAAAGAGTGTTTTTGTTGAGAACAATCAACAACCGCCTATGGCGTTACGGGTTAATCTGTCACAAATCAGTCAGGCTGATTATCTACAACAGTTAGCCGAGAAAGGCATAGAGGCGACTGCGGTTGATTTTTGTCCTTCTGCGATTGTTCTTAAACAGTCCGTGGGTGTTGATTTATTGCCGGGTTTTGCAAAAGGACTGGTTTCGGTTCAGGATGTGGCGGCTCAATTGGCGGCTGGTTTGTTAAATGTGCAAGCAGGGCAACGTGTTTTGGATGTGTGTGCCGCACCGGGTGGTAAAGCCGCGCATATCCTGGAGTCTCAACAACGGATCAAGCGTTTGGTGGCCGTGGATATTGATGAATCCAGAATGCTACGCGTAAGCGAGAATATACTGCGCTTAAATTTTTCGGCTGATCTGGTGGTGGGTGATGCGGCAAATCCTGAAGCTTGGTGGGATGGTGAGGTTTTTGATCGCATCTTATTGGATGTGCCTTGTTCAGCGCTGGGGGTGATTCGTCGGCATCCCGATATTAAGTTGTTACGTAAGCCTGAAGATATTCAGGCGTTGCGTGATGTGCAGCAACGTATATTGAAAGCTGTTTGGCCCTTGTTGGCATCGGATGGGGTCATGCTTTATGCAACCTGTTCGATTCTTAAGCAGGAAAATGAACAGCAAATTGCAGTATTTTTAGATGAGCATCCAGATGCGGTTGAGGTACCTATTGCTGCTGATTGGGGTTTTGCTGTGAGTCATGGTCGGCAGATTCTACCAGGTGATTCCGCAATGGATGGTTTTTATTATGCGCTTATTAAAAAGCAATAAGCCATCTTATTGCTTGCTATTCGTTGCATTATTCCTATTGTGTTCATCATTGAATACAGGCTACGGGGCAGAATTTTCTGCTGAGGTTAGTCAGTTAGAAAGTGTTCATCAAGGGGATAGCTATGCGTTGTCTGCGGGTGTTATTTATCATCTGAGTGATAAGGCGAAGCGTGCTTTGCAAAATGGCGTCCCCTTGTTTTGGGATTTACACTTTAAAATTCAGCAGCATCGAGATTTGTTTTGGAATATTACCTTACTCGATGATGTAATACGTTATCGCATTCAGTATCATGCCTTATTGAATATGTATCGGGTTAGAAATGAGACCAATGGAGAGATCACTAGTTTTTCAACCTTGTCTGCAGCTTTAGAATCAATGTCTACGGTGACTTATTACCCAACGTTAAAGTCAGCTGATATTAATCCTCAAAATCACTATATTTGTTATGTTAAGGTAGATTTTGATCGTGATGTTTTGCCTTTGCCATTACGTCCAATTGCCTATGTTGAT
Source organism: uncultured Methylococcaceae bacterium (assembly GCA_903859415.1). Classification (GTDB taxonomy): domain Bacteria; phylum Pseudomonadota; class Gammaproteobacteria; order Methylococcales; family Methylomonadaceae; genus Methylobacter_C. The sequence goes on along the minus strand of CAIOMN010000158.1, from coordinate 4,723 downwards.
CCGCAATGGTATTTATCCAGTGACTGGACTTTATGGCCTCTGAAAAAATAACCCCCCCCGTTAATTTCTACGTTTTAATCCTGTTTGGCTTGATTCTGCTATCGTTGCAGTTGATGAGTTCGGCCATGCAGGAATCCTCGCAACTGAGCGCCATGTATTCGTGGCTGCTGCTATTTAATGCGCTGGGATCGGTTGTATTGCTGATATTGGTGGGAGCAAATATTGTTTCTTTGATTCAGCATACAAAAAGACGAGAGGCTGGGTCGCGGTTAACGACTCGAATGGTGTCGCTGTTCGTGGTTTTAGCGCTAGCGCCGGCAGTGATTGTATTTTATTTCTCGATGCAGTTTTTACATCAAGGGATTGATAGCTGGTTTAACGTAGAAATAGATCGCGCTTTGGAAGATGCCTTAGAGTTAAGTCAAGCGTCTTTAGATCAGCGCACGCGTTGGCATTTGAAGCAAACCCAGCAATTGACTGGAAAGCTGGAAGAGTCCTCTGATAGTATGGTGGCGGCAGACATTGAGAATTTACGTGAGCTTTCGGGGGCTTCTGAAATGACGCTCTTTTCTCATCAAGGGCGGATTATCGCCTCAAGTAGCATTAATCCGGGCGATATTCTTCCTAGTTTACCCGACGAGCATATTTGGTTACAACTGCGCCAGAATGGAGAATATGTTGCTTTAACGCCGATTCATGAAGAAGAGTTGATGGTTCGCGTTATCGTGACCGTTAAGACGACGGAGACAAAGTATTTGCAGGCGTTATATCCGGTGCCGGTCAGGATTGCGGATTTGGCTGATTCTGTTGAATTTGCGTTTGTGCGATATCAGGAAATGAATTATTTGAGAAACTCTTTGAAATTAAGTTTCTCTTTGGCGCTATCGCTGGTTTTATTAATGAGTTTATTGGCGGCTATTTGGGTGGCCTTTATAAGTATCCGCAATATTACGGCACCGGTTAAAGAATTAGTTAAAGGGACGAAAGCCGTTGCCTTGGGGTATTATGATCAGGATTTGCCGGTTCTTGCTCAGGATGACCTGGGTTTTTTGGTGGAGTCTTTTAACGATATGATGCACCGGATTGCACGGGCGCGCGATGAAACCCGGCAAGCGGGTGTCGAGGTAGAAAATCAGCGGGCTTATCTGGAAACAATCCTGGCCAATTTAACGGCAGGTGTTATTAGTTTTGATGCAATCTATAAAATCCGTACGGCCAATCAAGCGGCTTATCGTATCTTTCATGTGCATGTGAACCAGTTTGTCGGACAAACGTTAATTGAGCTTGTACAAAGTTATGCTGAGCTAGCAGAGCCCCTTAAATCTATTCAGCGCCTTTTAGAGCAGGCTGATGATATTTGGCAACAGCGGATTGCATTTTTAGGCCCCAATGGTCGACAGGAATTGCTCTGTAGGGGAACCCCATTATTTTCTCAGGAGGGTCTGAGAGTCGGTGCGGTTGTCGTTTTCGATGATGTGACAGATTTGATACAGGCACAAAAAAATGCGGCTTGGGGTGAGGTCGCCAGACGGTTAGCGCATGAAATCAAAAATCCATTGACGCCAATTCAGCTATCCGCTGAAAGGCTGCAACATAAGCTGGCTGATAAGTTGGAGTTGGCTGATGCGGTTATGCTGCAAAAATCTACCCGAACGATTGTACAGCAGGTTGAGGCCATGAAAGAAATGGTTGACGACTTTTCTGAATATGCGAAGCCATCTAAGAAGCAGGCTGTGGTTATTGATTTAGACTTATTAATTCAGGAAGTGTTAGCGCTTTATGCGTTAAAATCTGGGGTTAGATTTATTGCTGATTATGGGATTGGTTCACAGTTAATTCATGGAGATCCTGTTAGCATTCGACAGGTGTTACATAATTTAATAAAAAATGCCTTAGAAGCAATAGGGAGTAATGGGTTGATTGATATCAGTTTGCATAGAGTGCAAAAGAATAATACTGATTTTATCGAAATAGGCCTTTATGATGATGGCCCTGGAATTAAAGAGGATCAGATTGAGAGAATTTTTGAACCTTATGTGACCACTAAAGTTAAGGGTACCGGCTTGGGATTGGCTATTGTGAAAAAAATAATTGAAGAACATGGTGGTGCAATTTGGATTGACACTGCTCGTAAGGTGGGTGCTGGGTTTATAATTCAGTTTCCTGCATGTAACGCTGAACAGTTGTAGAAATGGTATGAACGCAAATACACCTCGTATATTAGTTGTCGATGATGAGCCGGATATTCGCAGATTAGTCTGTGAAATTCTAGAAGATGAAGGTTATCAGGTGGCGATGGCAGAAAATGCCAGTACCGCTAGAGAATTAAAAAATTCCCAACAGCCTAATTTGATTCTGCTTGATATCTGGATGCCTGACATGGATGGTATTACTCTTTTGAAAGAGTGGGTGGCTGAAGATTTATTGCTTTGTCCGGTGGTGATGATGTCGGGGCATGGTTCGGTTGAGGCAGCTGTAGAGGCTACTCGATTAGGGGCCTACGATTTTCTTGAAAAGCCTTTGTCATTGGCAAAGTTGTTATTAATTGTAGAAAGGGCATTAGAAGCAGGTAGTCTCCAGGTTGAGAATGCAGGGCTTAGAAAGCAGTTGATTGTTGATATGGAGCCAGTAGGTAAGAGTGCTGCTGTCGCCAGGGTTAAAGATCAGTTAAAGAGATTGGGGCAACATGATACGCGGGTATTGTTTTACGGAGAGGCGGGGGTTGGTAAAGAGCTTTATGCCCGATATCTACACAATAATAGCGCTTATCGCAATGGCCCCTTTGTTGATGTGGCCGTTGGCAGTATATCGCCTGAAAATTCAGCCGTGGAGTTTTTTGGAAAAGAGACTCAAGGTAAGATTTATCCGGGCCTGTTAGAAAGGGCTAACAAAGGAACCCTGTTTTTAAGTGAAATAGGGGGGATGGATAGGGAGACACAGTTGAGACTGCTGAGCGCGTTAGAGTCCAGTTCTTTTTTACGTGTTGGCGGTAGTGAGGCTGTGCGTGTAGATGTTAGAGTCGTTGCTTCGACTAGGATTGCCATGGATGAAGAAATTAGGTCTGGACGTTTTAGACAGGATTTGTACTATTTGCTTAACGAAGTTGCACTTAATATTCCGCCACTGAGAGAGCATAGTGAGGATGTGCCGGGGCTGTTAGGATTTTATGTGGATTATTTTGTGAGTCAGGATAAGTTAGCCTTTCGGAAGTTTTCGATGGCAGCTCAAAATTTTTTACGTAATTACAGTTGGCGTGGCAATGTCAGGGAGTTAAAGAATTTGGTGCAACGCCTCATGATTTTAGGCGTTGGAGAAGAGATAGAGCTGGATGAGGTGAAATTGGCGCTGGGTTCAGTGGTCAGTGATGTGCTGGCGACTTCATCTGTGCCTGAGTTCTTTAATCTGCCGTTAAAAGACGCGAGGGATCATTTTGAAAAGGCTTATTTAGAGTATCATTTTGAGCGTACCGGTGGCAGTGTTGCAAAGTTGTCGGCGGCAGTGGGTATGGAGAGAACTCATCTTTATCGTAAGCTACACTCTTTGAATATAAAGTTATAAATTTCACTGGAAAAGTATTTAGCTCTTGATCAATTGGCTGGCATTGCTGTAAACTTACCGGTTTGGTGGGTATACGTGAAAGCGCATTAAGATAGTGTGATGATTTTATCTGTACGTGCTTTATACCTGTAATATAAATAAACATTGAAAAGTATGTCAATGTTTAGTAAAATTCTCGCTCTTTTATTGAGCCTTTTAGAGAAAGACGAAGTAACGATGAAAACATTTAGTGCAAAAGCAGCAGAAGTTAAGCGCGATTGGTATGTAGTTGATGCAGATGGGAAGACGCTGGGTCGCCTTGCTTCTGAAATTGCACTCCGTCTTCGCGGAAAACATAAACCAGAATATACACAGCATGTTGATACCGGTGATTACATTATTGTCGTTAACGCAGAAAAAATCGGCGTTACCGGAAATAAAGAAAAAGATAAACTTTATCAGCATCATACGGGTTATATTGGTAACCTGAAAACAGTTAGTTTAGGTAAATTAAGAAAAACGTTCCCTGATCGTATTCTTAATAACGCTGTTAAAGGTATGTTACCAAACAATCCATTAGGTCGTGCAATGTTCAAGAAATTGAAAATTTATGCCGGTCCTGAACACGATCATCAGGCTCAACAGCCAAAAGTTTTAGAATTATAAGCGAGTAGACCATGGCAGCAGCTCAGTATTACGGAACCGGTCGTCGTAAAAGTGCAGTAGCACGTGTTTATGCAACTTCAGGTACTGGAAAAATCACTATTAATAAAAAAACGATCGAAGATTACTTTGGTCGGAAAACAGACCAGATGGTTTCTCGTCAGCCACTTGAGTGTGTTGACTTGGTAACTAAGTTTGACATTAATGTAATTGTTAAAGGCGGTGGCCCATCAGGTCAAGCCGGTGCTATTCGTCACGGATTGACTCGTGCATTGATGGAATATGATGAAGAGTTACGTCCAGCATTGAGAAAAGCTGGTTTTGTAACGCGTGACTCACGTATTGTTGAACGTAAAAAGATTGGCTTACATAAAGCTAGAAAACGTCCACAATACTCAAAACGTTAAGAGTTGCAATTTTCATGGTAGGTATTTAATTTACCTAGTATGTTTAGAGGGTCGCATTCGTAAGAATGGGGCCCTTTTTTATGGGATAAATAAAGGCTTAAATTATTTAACCCGAT
>CAIOMN010000157.1 GCA_903859415.1 uncultured Methylococcaceae bacterium | reverse complement strand
CAGTTGATTGGGATCGCTAAAACCTATAATGAGCTGGATAAGACTCAACTGGCGGCTATTGCCTCGGTTGCTGCAGGTTTCACGGCGTTACTCAGTTTATTTAATATTGGTGGACGGTTCTTCTGGGCAAGTTTATCCGACGGGTTGGGTCGTAAAACCACCTTCTTCATTTTTTTTATATTAGGCTGTTCGTTGTATTTTAGTGTTCCTACATTTGCTGGCTCTGGTAACAAACTGCTGTTTGTGTCTGCCTTTTGCGTGATCCTCAGTATGTATGGCGGTGGATTTGCAACGGTTCCAGCCTATTTAGCGGATTTATTTGGTACGCAAATGGTCGGTGCTATTCATGGCCGCTTACTGACTGCGTGGGCAACAGCGGGTATTTTAGGGCCAGTGATTGTTAATTATATGCGGGATTATCAATTAGGTTTAGGCCTGCCACGTGAGCAGGTTTATAACCAGACCATGATGATTCTGGCGGGCTTATTATTGGTCGGGTTATGCTGTAATTTATTGATAAGACCCGTTGCCGATAAATGGTTTATGACAGCCAGTGAATTGGCTGATGAAAAACGCCATGCAAAAGAACATGTTATTGAGGAAGAAGTCGTGGGTTATGGCGAGGTGAGTGTGACTGAAACACCCACGCCCATTATTTTAGTCTGGTTAGCGTGGTCAATGGTTGCGGTGGCTTTGGGTTGGGGGATTTATAACACCTTAATCAACGCGGCCAAGTTCTTTAATTAAGTGGGATGTTTCCATGATATTGATGGAATGATGTTCATCGTGGTAACACTTTAGTTCGTCATTCCCCAAACTAAAAAAATCACCAACTTTTACACCTGCATTGATGGTAGAATCAGGCTAAAGCCACTAGTCATTTGTGTAATCAATCGGAGTAAAGCTATGACCACAATTACCCTAGATGACGCATTAATCAATGAAGTTATTGCTGCAAGTCATGCTCAAAATGCCCAAGAAGCACTTATAAAAATAATAACCTTCTACTTACAGCAGCATAAACAAAAACCTGCGTTTTTCGAGCAACTCTGTTTGGCTGATGAGTCTTTAGATGATGAGCTAGCCTTATTGTTTGAACGAAACAAAGATACAGGTAGAGATATCGGATTATGAATTATCTAATTGATACCTGTGTATTATCCGAGTGCGTTAAAAAAACACCCAACCCTTTAGTGGCTGAATGGTTTAATCAGCAGCAACCCGAGCAACTGTTTTTGAGCAGCATTACCATTGCAGAAATTAAAAAGGGGCTTTATAAAATTAAATCAACGCAACCTGAACGTTTCCAAACTCTTGAACAGTGGCTTAATACTATTGAGGTTAAGTTTCTAAATCGCATTTTACCTATAACAGATGCCATTCTGGATGAGTGGGCAGAAATCTCAGCCAACGCGGAATTACACGGCCAGACCTTAGCGGTGATGGATAGTTTAATTGCTGCAACAGCCCATCAACATCGAGCAACCTTAGTAACCAGGAATGTTGATGACTTTAAATCAACGCACGTTAAAATCATCAATCCCTATAGTGCACACGATCCCTCTAAAATGACTTGATGACGTTTCGTGTTATTCTAATCAGAAACAGGTAAAACCCTTCCAAATTCAAACAGTCATCTCATAGACCGCCTGCGATCGGCAGACTAGGTTCGGCAGTTACTGCCTTGCGTCTGTTGACAAAGGCAATCCAGATAATCAGGGCATTAAAACCGGCAAACCCGGCCAGAATAACGAAAGAAGATGAATGGCTTTCAACGACTTTCACCGGAAAGTTAGCATCAAGCGTCTGGCCGTTGATAATGGAATGCGTGTTTAATGTCCATTGACCCGGCGTTGAAAAAGGGATTACCGCGAAATAGTCCCCCGGCATCTGGTTAAACCCGTGGGATCTAGCGACTATAGGCTCAGGATTCATACCGGGCATGTTCTGCATAGTGTGCATCGCGTGATTCATTCCAGGCATATCACTCATCATATGGGTATGGGATTCCATGTTTGCCTCAGGATGTGCGGCTATACTGCTAATTTCCAGGTGTGCGCCGCTGACAGGTATACCGTTACTATCCAGAAGTTTAAGATTTACCGGGTT
>CAIOMN010000156.1 GCA_903859415.1 uncultured Methylococcaceae bacterium | reverse complement strand
TTTCTGGCTTGCAACTGGTCACTCCGTAAACGACTTCGTGAGAGTGTTTACCGGTTTTCTTTTCAATGGACTCCCGTTCAATCACGAAGGCTTGTCCGACGTGGGGGAAATTCAGGTAACCGTTAAGCGCCGTTGTTATCCATATTTTGCGGGTTTCGATGCGTCCGTGATCGGGCGGAGTATAGTCAATAAAGTCAGGTTCTGACCGATTCTCGAAGAACAGGGCAATATCCTGGCGTAACGTGGGCTGATTATTTTTGACGGTGAAGTGGTAATCAGCTTCGCGTTCGACCACATAATCAGCGAATTTGCACTGGGTTAATAAGGCGTCGACGGAGAGGGTCTTACCCTGGATAACAATGGCATCCAGTAGCGGGATGACCATGCCAATTTCGTTGGTTTGTTTTTGTACCTCGTTATCGGCTGCTACGGGCAGAGTACCGACTTTTTTTGGGTGTAGCAGGCCTTGGACTGATGGCCGATAACGCTCATAATGTGGGTTTGACGGCCCTCCTTATCAATCGCGTTTTTCATAGTTTTACCGTCAATGGCAAGGCTTTCGTCGTCCTGTCCGTGCGCTTTATGCCACTGTTGCAAAGCCAGATCGAGTTGCTCAGGTTCCACGCGGATAAGCACATCACGAAAGATGGATTCACTGGGTATCTGAAAACACCCTTTCACGTAGCGGCAGCGAAAACGTTCGCGACCCTTGGGTCCAAGTGCCTTAGCCCAATCCCATATCGCTTTATAACCCTCCCGTCCGCACAATACCGCCGCAGCGGAGATGGCCAGCACGGTGGGCAGCGAATGACGTCGCCCCTGAGCGCGGCGCGGGTCAGGAATGGCGGTAAAGAAGTCGTACAGCGAGTGCATTTTTTCGGCGGATAACATGAGTTTTGGCGTTCCGGTTTGGTAAGGAGTTTCGAGGTTGGGCCGAGAAAGTACGGTGCGTGCGTCGGCTTGTAATAAGGTAACAAACAGCATTTTAGGAGCGGTGGCAGTGGCGCTATAACCCTGTCGCGTACGGCTATATCCTTGGGTATCGCCTAGATAAATCCAGTTTGCCGCTTTATAGAGGGTGCCTTGAAATCGTGCCGGATCAACGAAGGTTTCAACCAGCAAAAGCGGGTGGCCAAAATGTGCCTGCCAATCGCCAGGCAATCGCTTCAGGCAGAGTGAGAGGGTTTTGGACGCCAGATTAGGGTAATGCCATTTCGGCAGGATCAGGAATCGACTATTGTTAGTCAGTAAATTGAGGCGTGAGTATTGGTGCCTGAAATTCCAGCCTATCCAGCGATCCCGTGCCCCGCATTTCAGCGCCGCCGAGGAAAAGCTCAACAAGGCCACCCACTCTTCATGATAAATGGCAACATACTTGAGGGTTTCACCGATCTTGGCCAACGATCCTAAATAATGATGAGTTTGCATGAGTGCTTGGAAGCGCTCATCTTCATCAGGCCGAACAAGACGAACTTGGAGTGCTTGTAGATTCAAGAGGCTGTTGTTTATAGTGTCAAAAATATACTTTATACAGCAACGACGGCGGGAAGTTCAGAATTGGCTAGCTAACTCTCGCTGGCTATGGGTTTTGTGGGTAGAACAAATTTACCGTGGGAGACCACACAAGGCACTTGATTATTGGACGATTATGCAATTGATAGTGTTATAGGCTTTTCGTAAGAGTATGCACTAAGGTAAAATACCCCAGAGTCATGTTGAGCCAAACCAATAAGTATCAACACTTATCCTGTTAGCCCACCTTGTTAATCAACAAAACCAATAACTATAAGGAGAAATATTATGAAAAAAAGTTTGTTTCTGGTGGTTGCCATGTTAGTTTCCAGTAGTGTATTTGCTGCGACTGATCACTACATACTACGTGATGGCACTCATGTTCAACATTTAAAAATTTCAACTGTTAAAGGCGAAGTGACTGTTGCTGAAGATGTTGATTTTGAACCTAATGCGAGCGAAGCCGGTAGAGAGCCTTGCAGTGCAGATGTTTCTGGGGAAGCAAAAACAGTTGCTCCCAATGAATTGGTTTTGAAAAAACATGCAGCCGGTCAAGCGGCATTTTGTGAATTGAAAGTTCATCTTAGCCCAACCGGTGCTAAAGTTGATCAATCTGAAGATTGTGGTAATTTTGCAGCGGGTATTTGCCGTTTTTCAACAGATGGCAAAGAACTGGTTAAGGTTCAATAACGCCCTCTTTGCTCTTTGAGACAGGTGATAGTTTTTTACTACTATTATCTGTCTTAATTAAGTTGGGTTCTAAGCGAATACGCGTTTGTCAAAAAAGCTATTCACAGCGTGCATTAAGATGGTCTCGATAAGTATTCTAGAAGTCGGCGTATTTTTAATGTTAATTGCGTTTTAAATCACTTTTAACGGATAGAAATTATATATGTAACCCAAATTGATTGTCCCGTTTGATCGTCTTAATAACATGGAGTTTTTGACCAGGTCCGGCGTTTCAATGGGCTAGGTATAGCCAAGTGAGTCACTATCTGGCTTTTGTGTGTGTGTGCGTTCAAACTATTCGATCCAGCTTGCTATCTATCGTTGTCTGCTTGCCACACTATGCTTTACAATATCTTAAAAGACAGGCACCAGATAGATAATTTAGGGCAATACACTAATGTCTGATATTCTAGAGACAAATTAAGAGCTTTATCGTTAGCTTTAAGATAATCTGGTCAAAAATTGATTATGACTAAAGATCCAGGCCGAGTTGGATAACATCAATGAATAGTCGAGTTGATACAAGTCAGGAAACAGATTTACGCCAAAAGGCGGAGGACTTCCTTCAAGGAAAAGCGGAGCAATTTTCTGAACAACTGAAAGTTTTGTCCCCCGAAGCGTTGGGGAAGCTATTTCATGAGTTGCACGTGCATCAAATCGAACTGGAGTTGCAGAATGAAGAACTGCGCCAAACGCAGATTGAACTTGATTTTGCTAAGACACGTTATTTTAATCTCTATGATTTAGCGCCGGTCGCTTATCTTGTTGTTACCAATAGGGGGGTGATTAAAAAAGCTAATCTTGCTGCAGCGAACCTACTGGGGTTATCTCGACGTAAGCTGCTGAATAAGCCGATCTCCAAATTTATTCTCAATACTGATCTAGCTCATTATTACCCATTCTTTAAACTAGTTGTTGAATCCAAAGAGCAGCAGTTGCTTGATGTACGGATGCTGAGAAACGATGGCGTCCAATTCTGGGCACATTTGGAGGCTATCGTTGCGATGGATGAGGGAGGCTGTCCGAACTTACAAATTGCACTGAGTGATGTGACTAAGCTGATTATGACTGAAATAGCGCTACGCGAGAGCGCTGTATATGTACAGTCTCTGGTGGATTCAGCATTGGATGGTGTAATCTGCATAGATCAGGATGGCAAGGTAATCAGTTGGAATCCACAAGCCACACGCATTTTCGGTTATTCGGTTAAACAGGCATTGGGGCGTGAAATTGTAGACTTGATTATATCGCATGAGTACCAGAGGGACTTTCGGCAAGGCTTGGTTCGGTATAAAAACCCCGGCTTCTCTTCAATAATAAAATCTCGAATTGAAGTTATCGGATTACGCTCCGATGAAACCGAATTTCCTATGGAGCTTTCAGTTTCTGTCGTAGAACAGCAGGAAAGCTATTTCTTCAGTATCTATGTTCGTGATATTACAGAGCGAAAAAAAGCGGACGATTTTGAGCAATTTCGCAGTGGTATTCTTGAACAGCTCACGTCAAATAAACCGCTCAATACCATTCTTGAAGGACTGGCACTCGGTGTTGAACAGATTAATTCAGCTATGCTGTGTAGTATCTTATTGCTGGACGAAAGCGGTAAACATTTTGTTAAAGGTATTGCACCTAGCTTACCCGACTTCTATAACGAAGCCATCAACGGCGTAGAAATTGGTTTTGGCGTTGGCTCCTGCGGGACTGCTGCCTTTACAGGAAAACCTGTTATGGTCGAGGATATTGCGACACACCCCTATTTTGCGCCAATAAAAGAACTAGTCGCTAGTGCTGGATTAAGGGCCTGTTGGTCTCAGCCTATTCTCTCCTCTCTTAATAAAGTGCTTGGGACTTTCGCCATTTATCATCGTACAGCCTATATCCCCGTTGCATCAGAGATTCGTGTTATTGAACAATCCGCCCGATTAGCCAGTCTGGCCATTGAGCGCAAACAGGCGGAAACCGATTTAATTCGCTCTGAATTAAAATATCATTCACTCTATGACTTCACTTCAGATGCCTTGTTAATGTTGTCAGAGCAGGGCTTCTTTGAATGTAATCGTGCAGCTATCAAGTTGTTTGGTTGTTCCAGTCAGGAAGAGCTTTGCTCTTTTCATCCTGTCGACTTATCCCCTCCCACCCAATTGTGTGGTATGGATTCTATGACGTTAGCCAAGCAGTACATTGCGACTGCGATGAAAAGTGATTCAATAAGTTTTGAGTGGGTTCATAAGAGAGTCGACACGGGCCAAACTTTTATAGCTGAAGTACTGCTTAATAGCATGTTTTTAGATGGTAGAGTGGTGCTTCAAACCACTGTTCGTGATATTACCCTGCGTAAACACAACGAAATCGAACTACGCATCGCCGCTATTGCCTTTGAATCTCAGGCTGGGATACTAGTCACAGACGCCAGCAAGACTATTCTCCGAGTTAATACAGCCTTCACTGCTATTACAGGTTATAAGGCAGAAGACGTTATTGGTAAGACGCCTCGGGTACTGCAATCGGGCAAACAGGCTGCATCTTTCTATGCCGCGATGTGGGAAATCATCAATGCTACGGGTACTTGGCAGGGTGAAGTCTGGAACCGACGCAAGAATGGTGAAGCTTTTCTAGAACATCTCACTATTACGGCCGTAAAGGACCAAAATGGTATTGTTTCCAATTACTTTGCTACACTCACTGATATTACTTTACGAAAGGAGGCATTGGATAAAATTGAACGCCTAGCTTTCTATGATCCGCTGACAGGACTGCCTAATAGACGACTGCTTCAGAACCGGCTAACACCCGCATTAACATCAAGTCATCGCAACGGTCGCCAAGGTGCGTTGCTTTTTATTGACATAGATAATTTCAAGGCCCTCAATGATACTCTTGGCCATGATATGGGGGACTTATTGCTTCAACAGGTTGCTCAGCGTCTTGAATCCTGTGTGCGGAAAGGTGATACGGTTGCACGTTTCGGTGGCGATGAGTTTGTAGTAATGTTGGAAAACCTGAGCGAGTATACGCTTGATACGGTAACGCAAATTAAAATTATTGGCGATAAGATCATGGCGGTTCTGAATCAGCCTTATCAACTTAACACCTATGAATGTTTGAGTACACCCAGTATCGGCGTCACCTTATTTACTGGCCACGAACAATCGAATGAAGAACTGTTGAAACAAGCTGATATTGCCATGTACCAAGCCAAGAGTTCAGGCCGTAATGCTCTATGCTTTTTCGATCCGAAAATGCAAGCGTCCATCAATGCCCGCGCTGTACTTGAAGAAGACTTGCGCCTGGCCATGAAAGAGCAACAATTTATAATTTATTATCAGCCGCAAGTTCATCATAGCGGTAAGATCATCGGAGCAGAAGTACTGATTCGCTGGCAACATCCAGAACGTGGCCTGGTTTATCCGGGAGAATTTATCCCATTAGCAGAGGAGACCCGCTTAATATTGCCTATCGGGGAATGGGTACTAAAAACAGCTTGTTCACAACTTAAAATCTGGGAAGGAAGTGAGCATACTCATCTCTTACAGTTGGCCGTAAATGTCAGTGCGCGCCAATTTCATCAGGCTGATTTTGTCGAACAAGTGTGTCAGATTCTGGAACATGACGGCATTAATCCAAGCATGCTTAAGCTGGAACTGACCGAAAGTTTGGTCCTTGATGATATTGATGACACGATATTCAAAATGAATGCACTTCGAAGAATCGGTGTGCACTTTTCGATGGACGACTTTGGTACTGGCTATTCGTCGCTATCCAGTCTCAAGAAACTACCCCTGGATCAACTTAAGATTGACCAGAGTTTTGTACGCGACCTCTCTATAGATCCGGATGATGCTATTATTGTAGAGACAGTCATAGCCATGGCTAACAAACTTAATATAGAGGTTATCGCTGAGGGTGTGGAGACAGAAGCTCAACGTGCTTTTTTAGAATATAATGGCTGTCAGCTCTATCAAGGTTATTTATTCAGTGAGCCCTTATCCATTGAGCAATTTGATTTGTTACTGAAGAAAAACGTACACTGACGCATCCATTTTAATTGCTGTTTTTTGTATTATGAATAGATGCGTATCGGATTCAATATGAAGTATAGTTCGTTGCAATTATGGTTTGTTCAAACTCTTCGATCCAGTTTGCGATAACTAATCGCTTCGCTTAAATGATTAATTTCTATGTTCGCAGATTGTGATAAATCGGCAATCGTGAGTGACAGCTTTAATATTCGATGATAAGCCCGATGTGATAAGCCAAATTTCTCCATCGCTTGTTCTAATAGTTGATGACTGGGTTCTGATAAAAGGCAGAGCTGTTTGACTTCTTTGGCTGTCAATGCCGAATTTGCTTTACCGCAACGCGCTAAGGCAATATTACGTGCAGCGACTACGCGTGCTCTAATGGTGGCGCTGGTTTCTTCGCCACTGGGCATCCCTTTTCGTAATACTTCATGTGAAATGCGTGGTACTTCCAGGTGCATATCTATTCTGTCCAATAAGGGGCCTGATATTTTTGCCCGATAGCGGATGATTTGTTCTGAGGAGCAATGACAGCGGTTTGATGCATCCCCTAAATAGCCGCAAGGACAGGGGTTCATTGCCGCAATCAATTGAAATCGGGCCGGAAAATCGACTTGTCTAGCGGCACGGGAAATAGTTATATGACCGGTTTCTAAAGGTTCACGGAGGACTTCCAAGACCTTCCGATTAAATTCGGGTAATTCATCTAAAAATAATGTGCCATTGTGTGCCAGTGATATTTCACCTGGCTTGGGATTACCGCCACCACCCACAAGAGCAGCGGCAGATACCGTGTGATGAGGTGCGCGATAGGGCGGAATGAGCCAGTTTTGCACATTAAGACCTTGATCACTAATAGACGCAATAGCTGCAGTTTCTTGTGCCTGTTGCTCGGTAAGTAACGGTAATATAGTGGGTAATCGGGAGGCAATCATTGACTTACCGGTGCCTGGCGGGCCAAGCATAATTAAATTATGAGAACCAGCTGCGGCAATTTCAAATGCCCGTTTAACATGAAATTGACCATGTACATCAGAGAAATCCAGGTCATAAGTGGGAATATGTTGTTCCGGCTGTTGATATTCGCAGGGTATCAATGTTTGTCCGCTGAGGTGAGCGCACACTTCTAGTAAATGTCCGGCTGGAACAATTTCTATCCCTTTTACGAGTGATGCTTCAGCAATGTTTTCTTTAGGTAAAATGAGTTTACGTTTGTGATTTCGGGTCTGTATAGCAATAGGAAGCACCCCTTTGATGGGGCGTAATTCACCGCCTAAGGATAACTCACCTATACATTCGTATTCTTTTAGATGGGTCATGGGAATCTGACCGGAAGCAGCGAGAATACCTAAGGCAATGGCTAAATCAAAGCGTCCTCCTTCTTTGGGTAAATCGGCTGGCGCTAAATTAACGGTGATACGCTGGGCGGGAAATTCAAACTTCGAGTTTAATAAAGCGCCACGGACTCTGTCTTTACTTTCTTTAACGGCGGTCTCGGGTAAGCCGACAATATTGAGTGCTGGCAGGCCATTAGCAACATGAACTTCAACCATAACCAGAGGAGCTTCAATTCCGGCTCTGCCCCGGCTAAAGATAACGGCTAAACCCATGAGTGGGCGGCGTTTTTTGGGTGTTTGGATCTGATCACTGTTTACTCCTCGGGGCTCAAGCTTAGATATCCTATCGGGCAAGTCAATCAGATGGGTAATGCATGTTTTACAGCTAAACAAAGGCTGGCGTGGATTTAATCACGCCAACCCGTAGTACTTAATTTTTAAGCTTCCGTATCGCTGACGACTTTACTTTCTATTTCAGCAACACGCTTTTCAAGATCTTCAAGTTTAGAGCGGGTTTTGGCCAGAACCAGTTTTTGTACTTCAAACTCTTCACGGGTAACCAAATCCAGTTTACCTAGAACACCTTGTAAAATAGCCTGGAAGGTTTTTTCCAGATCATCTTTTATGTTGTTTAGGCCGGGCGGGATAGCCCCTGCCAAACGATTGGCAATATCATCAATAGCTTTAGGATCAAACATTAGCGTAGCCTCATTATTAACTCAGGGAATATAGAACAAGCTACCTATTTAGAGTCTAAGTAGCTGCATGTTGTTTATATTATATTACTATTTAGGTAAAAACTTTTTTTATTCAGCGATTTGTTCGATTTCACCGCTTAGACCTATATACATTAGTTTCTATTGATCTCTATAATTAAACAGATAGGAAAATCGGAGTTGTTTGGGGGGGGTTATGGGTGTTGGGTTGATATTTTTGGCGGCAATAGGTTAAACAGAAATGGATATTGGCATACAAACGTGGGGCTCTAATGGCGACATTAGGCCATTGCTGGCATTGGCCGATGGACTGCAAAAAGCAGGGCATCGGGTGACGTTGGTAGTTAGTAGTATTGATAATCGCAGTTATCAGGCAATTTGTGAGCAAATGGATTTGGCTTATCGACAGGTTCCCGCGCATATTGATTTTGATATGGAAGGTTTTGCGCAACGTTCGTTTAAAATGCATCCCCTGCAATGGTTAAGAGCGTTATTAGATGAGGCATTTTTTCCTCATGAAGCTGATTTTTATAAGGCAGCGCAGCAGTTGGTTGCCGAAAACGATGTCGTCATTGGGCATCATTTTCTTTATCCCTTAAAATTAGCGGCATTACAGCAGAATAAACCATTTGTCAGCGTGACCTTTTGTCATGCAGCAATTCCGAACCCTTCTGCTCCCCCTTTAGGTTTTCCAGACCTAGGTCGTTATTTTAATAAACTCAGTTGGGTATTATTGGATAGCTTATTTAATTGGGCGTTGAAGAAACCCTTGACGCGCTTATGGCTTAAGGAAGGGCGTATTCCTCCTAAAAACTGTCTATCTGAGCTGCTGACCTCTCAAAAACTCAATCTGGTTGCTGTTGATCCTTCACTTTGTCGATCCTCTGAAGCATGGCCTTCTTATCATCAGGCTTGTGGCTTTTTGAATTTAACAGAAGATACGCAAAGTTGGTGTTTTCCAGAGGGCTTGATTGATTTTTTTGAGGAAGGAGCGGCACCGGTTTATCTGACCTTTGGTAGTTTGCAGCAAGCTGTGCCTGAGTGGAGTATGGCGTTATTCATTGAGGCTGTGACCTTAGCCGGTTGTCGGGCAATTATTCAGACCAGTTCATTAAAGTATCCTACTAAAAGTCGGATGGAATCCATCTATTTTATGGGCCAGCATCCGCATCAGCCGGTCTTTGAAAAATGTGCCGCTGTTGTCCATCATGGCGGTGCCGGAACCAGTCATGCGGCAACGCGTGCTGGTTGTCCATCCGTGGTGGTTCCATTTATGAATGAGCAATTGTTTTGGGCAAAGCAGCTTCAGGCATTGGGGTTGGCAGGGCGACCGTTACCCGCAAAAAAAGTGACTGCTGTAGCATTAGCAAAGGGTATAAGAGTCGTTCTTAATTCAAAAGAGATGGCAAATACTGCTAAACAATCAGGCTCAGTGATACAGAAAAATCAAGGGGTAGCGCAGGCCATTACATTGCTTGAGAGCTGCATAAGTCTAGATTAGATTCAGATGTGAGTGGGTTCAGCTTCCAGGCCTAATATAAAGTTCCATTCCTCGGCACTCACTGGCATGATAGATAAACGATTACCGGGGCGCACGACAGCCATTTTAGCTAATTCTGGCTTGGCTTTGAGTTCTTTAAGACTGATAGTGCGGGATAAGTATCTAACAAATTGAACATCAACCAACATCCAGCGAGGCTTTTCTGGATCGCTTTTAGGATCAAAATGTTTGTCATCAGGGTCAAAAGCAGTGTGATCCGGATAGCCTTCTTTAGCGATTTTCATAATCCCGACAATGCCGGGTTCATCACAGTTTGAATGATAAAAGAACACCAAGTCATCCAGTTTCATTTCGTCTCTCATCATATTTCTGGCTTGATAATTACGCACACCATCCCAGGGTTCTGTCTGGTTAGGTCTTTGGTAAAGATCATGGATGCCAAACACATCCGGTTCAGATTTCATGAGCCAGTAATTCATATATTCTCCAAAGTATTACAAATATTAAATGTTCAGGTAAATGAGTTTTTATGATGATTATTTTATAGTGGGATTTATCAAGATCTACAATCTGTTTTCTTTCACTTTAAGCCTCCGGTGTAAGGTGATAGACATTCTTAAAATCGCGCATGTGAAATCCTTATAGTAGGGTATAAATTACCTATATATAGGTAATTTATACCCTACTATAAGGATCGTTAACCTGAATTGATAGTTATATAAACATCAACTTTGCATCGCATAAATTTAATGAGTTGGAGGGTGCAAATAATCAATATCATAACTAAATGTATTTATAGGTAATTTTAGCATTAACTTTAACTATTTAAGTTAGTCATAGATCATTTGGCACGTTGTATGCTTTACCCTAAGTATGCAATTTAGGTATTGCATAAAACTTAGTTGCATTCACTTATCGTATTTTTTGGAGAAGCTATCATGGCTAAAGTACAAAAATCAACCGACTCATCTAGCTTAGCTGAAGTCGTAGACCGTATTCTTGACAAAGGCATCGTTATTGACGCTTGGGTTAAGGTTTCATTAGTTGGTATCGAATTATTATCAATTGAAGCTCGCGTAGTTATCGCTTCTGTTGAAACTTATTTGAAATATGCTGAAGCGATTGGCTTAACTGCCAGTGCTGCAACACCAGCGTAACTAATAATTAATTTTAAGGAGAGCTATCATGGCTAAAGTACAAAAATCAACCGACTCATCTAGCTTAGCTGAAGTCGTAGACCGTATTCTTGACAAAGGCATCGTTATTGATGCTTGGGTTAAGGTTTCATTAGTTGGTATCGAATTATTATCAATTGAAGCTCGCGTAGTTATCGCTTCTGTTGAAACTTATTTGAAATATGCTGAAGCGATTGGCTTAACTGCCAGTGC
>CAIOMN010000155.1 GCA_903859415.1 uncultured Methylococcaceae bacterium | reverse complement strand
TCATACCGAAGGCGCGGGTGGTGGTCATGCACCGGACATTATTAAAGCCTGTGGTCTGCCGAATGTTCTGCCATCATCAACGAACCCCACGCGACCCTATACTATTAATACGGTCGATGAGCATTTGGATATGCTCATGGTCTGTCATCATCTTGATCCCAGTATTCCTGAAGACGTGGCTTTTGCTGAATCGCGTATCCGTCGAGAAACCATCGCCGCAGAAGATATTCTGCATGACTTGGGTGCTTTTTCAATGATCTCGTCAGACTCTCAGGCCATGGGGCGCGTCGGCGAGGTGATTATTCGTACCTGGCAAACTGCCCACAAAATGAAGTTGCAACGCGGTAGTCTGCAAGAAGATGCTTCCAATAATGATAATTTTCGTATTAAACGCTATATTGCCAAGTACACCATCAATCCTGCGATTAGTCATGGTATCGCACATGAAGTAGGCTCTATCGAAGTGGGAAAGCTAGCTGATTTGGTGTTATGGAATCCAGCTTTCTTTGCCGTAAAACCGACAATGATTCTTAAAGGGGGTGTGATTGCATCGGCTGCGATGGGTGATCCAAATGCGTCTATTCCAACGCCTCAACCGGTGCATTATCGTCCGATGTTTGGATCGTTTGGTCAAACGGCTGCGACCTCTTCCATGATTTTTTTACCTCAAGTGGCGGTTGATGAGGGTGTAGCGAGTACTTTGGGTTTACGCAAACGGGTAGGGACAGTTAAAAATACCCGCACTATAGGCAAAAAGGATTTAATCCATAATCACTATCAACCCAAGATTGAAGTTGATCCGCAAAACTATCAGGTGCGTGCTGATGGTCAATTACTTACGTGTGAACCCGCTGTTGTATTGCCCTTTGCGCAGCGGTATTTTTTGTTTTAATACAGTGTTATGTAAACAACGATGACTGAAATGTTGAAATTGACCGAAGTGGCTGTCCCGGAAGCCCAGGCAGATGATGAGTTGACCTTGTCTTATGAGCATCGTCAAAAGAGCCGGTTGCCAGCACAAACCGATGGCGGTGTAAAAGTAGGCTTCTTTTTACCCAGAGGACAGCGTTTACATTCTGGCGTTATATTGACAGGCGCTGATCATTATAAAGTACTGATCAAAGCGGCTTCAGAACAGGTATCGGTGGTACGCAGTGACGATGCCTTGCAATTCGCCCGAACTTGTTATCATTTAGGTAATCGCCATGTTGCCTTGCAAATACTACCGGGTGAATTACGCTATTTAACTGACCATGTCTTGGATCACATGGTACAGGGTTTGGGTTTAGAAGTGACTCATGAGGTTTTACCTTTTGAACCAGAAGCGGGTGCTTATCATAGTCATGATTAAGGATATTGCTTTATTGCGCTTATTTCAATTAGTCAGTCCTGGCCTACCCATTGGCATGTACAGCTATTCGCAAGGTTTGGAGCGAGCGGTTGAAGATGGTTTAGTTACCACCTCCGATCAGGTGTATGACTGGATTGAAGGCTTATTAGAACAAGGCATGACGCAGATCGATTTACCTATCTTGGCACGCTTGTATGATACGTGGTCTATGGGCGATATCTCGAAGGTCATGCGTTGGAGCGCTACGTTGATGGCCTATCGTGAGACGTTTGAATTGCGTGCTGAAGACAGGCAGGCGGGGCAAGCCTTAGCCCGTTTGTTAATTGAGCTAGACTTTGAGGATGCGGCATTCTGGTTGCGACGAAATGATGCTACATTGGCGACTTTATACGCCCTGGCGGCTGTGCGGTGGGAAATTCCTAAGCAGGAAGTGGTGACCGGGTATTTATGGAGTTGGCTAGAGAATCAGGTCTTATGTGCCGTCAAATTAGTGCCGTTAGGGCAGGCGGCTGGGCAACGTCTTTTAATCAAACTGGCTGACCTTTTACCAGAACAAGTTAACAAAGCACTGTCGCTTACCGATGAAGAAATTGGTGGCAGTGCCTTTGGTTTAGCGTTATTCAGTTCTCGTCATGAGATGCAGTATTCCAGATTATTTCGATCATAAAGTGAGTAGATAATGAGTGATAAACAAGTACTTCGAGTGGGTATTGGTGGGCCAGTGGGGTCGGGTAAAACAGCGCTAGTGGATGCCTTGTGTAAACGGATGCGTGATGAGTTTGATATTGCCGTCGTTACTAATGATATTTATACCCGTGAAGATCAGCAGTTTTTGATTCGTAGTCAGGCGTTGCCAGAAGATCGAATTTTGGGAGTAGAGACCGGTGGTTGTCCGCATACAGCGATCAGGGAAGATGCCTCAATGAATCTGGCGGCGGTTGACGAGTTATGTGAGCGCTGGAAAGATCTGGATTTTATTATGGTTGAAAGTGGCGGTGATAATTTAAGTGCCACGTTTAGCCCAGAACTGGCCGATCTGACTATCTATGTGATTGATGTCTCGGCAGGGGATAAGATTCCCCGTAAAGGTGGGCCGGGTATTACCCGTTCTGATTTACTGGTGATAAATAAAATAGACTTAGCCCCGTATGTAGGTGCATCTTTGGAAGTAATGGATAGGGATGCAAAAAAGATGAGAGGTGAGCGTCCGTTTGTGTTTTCAAATCTTAAAACAGGGGTGGGTTTGGAGGAGATTGTGGGGTTTATTGTTGATAGAGGGATGTTGGGTAAGGAGGGTTGAGTTAGAGTGTGTAGTTTGGATTTGATCTGGTAGGGAACGGAAAGTCCTTCTTAGTTTCATGTATGTATTGATTAAATCCTAACAATACGAATTATTAGCATAGTGACAAAATCTGGAGCTATGATGCACACGCAAGATATTTCTAAGTTGCTCTTACAAAATGACTTCGCATAAGTGGGGGTTATGTTAAATTCGAGACATTGACACTTCGTGCCGAATTGTCTAATGTCGCAAATTCTTTTGGTTATTTATTTTTTTGTAGCCACTTATGACTGATCACGTTTCTTCCATAGAAAAGCACCTACAGGAACGAAAATTGCTGTCCATAGCCACTGCCAATTATCTTTAATAAAATTTTTTGTTTGTTCCAAACCAGTAACATCAACTCTAATTTCTTTTCTAAACGTGCGAATGGTTCTATATGTAGAATTGCCGTCAATTGGTAACTTTGCATTCAATGTTAGATTTAGAATATTTTCTCCGGCACTTTTAGGTATGATTTCCCATTGCCATTCGGTTGTTACTTCAGATGATATAGGTTGCTCGTTTGGCGTTATAGGTTTTATTTCAAAAGAGCTACCTTCCAAAAGTGCCTGCATTATTAGAGGTGCTACTTTAATTCGAGCTACATCAATATCACCAGATAAATGTTTTTTCTCAATTTCCACTTTGATATCTTGTTTTAGCTCTTCGATTGTTTGTTTTATTCCGAGAAGAAGTTTAATGCGTGGTGTTTCATCAAATTTCATAGAAGTAGGTGCATTAAAGGCAATATTGCCCCACTTCATTGTTTGGAGAATAAGGTCAACAGGTGATAACTCCATCATCGCCAATTCTCGTTTCTGAGAATCTTGTAGTTGACTTTGATTATTTTGTAGTTGCCTTTGATATTCCTGTAGCTGCTGTCTTTGATATTCCTGTAGCTGCTGGCTTTCTTGTATTCCATTATAAAAATCGTTTATTCCATTATTAAAAACGTTTCCTAGCTGTTGTTGCTGTTGCAGCTGCTGATGAAGCTGGATCTGATTTTGAAGCTGGATCTGATCTTTTTGTAGCTGTTGCCTCTGATCTTCTTCTAATTGTATTTTCCCCACCAGTATCTCCGCCGTATTCCTCACCGCCTCTTGATGAAGTCGTTCTGTTTCCTCTGGCCTATTTGATGGCCCTAGTTTAACTATTATGGGCTCCATCAACTGCTCACTAATCCGCCATGGACCATCAATCATAGCTGCTAACACTATGTAGTGCCTGAACGAAAAAGCCGTTTTTTAAAAAATATCAGCATCAAAACGATGTGATTAATATTTGGTTGTAGTCTGGCAGGCTAAAAAATGAGTTATCTCCTGAGGTGTCACCCGTAAATTAGAATGATCTCTAATAATT